>JALYUQ010000210.1 GCA_030853685.1 Actinomycetota bacterium
CACGCAGGCCGTGTTGCCGACATCGAGCGCAGCGCTGGTCGCGGGCCTGGCGGTGGTGGAGTTATAGCCCGCCAGCTCGAAGTCGGCGGCGTTGGCAGCGATGCGGGCGTTGGACAGGGTCTTGTCAAAGCAGAACACCGCTTCGTCGGTCGCGACCAAGCTCACCGAGCGCAGGTCGGGTGCGATCGTCTGCGTCGGGGGAATGGCGCCGGCGATCGCGGCCTGCGCCGCCGTCGCCGCTATGAGTGGGCAAGCCAGCGCTACCGCGCTGATCGCGCAGCGGGCCAGCGCACGGCCGCCTCGATTTGTGTACCTCATATCTGCTCCTCTTGATGGGGGGAAGGAAGTGCTGCACCGCCACGTCTTCCGGTCTTCCGAGGCAGCCTCGGCCGGCGTTGGCTCTGGGCGCGAGCTACCGCAAACGGAGGGCTCGAGCGCATTCTATATCGAATCAAACTGACCCAGTACCAGCTCGCGGGGCGTTCATAGCCCGAACTTCTTCCAGGCGGCGTACGCGGGGCGCATGTATTGGCTGGCGGTCTCGTTGGACGCCGGTGGTTTCCTTCCGGGCCCGTACTGATCGCACAGACCGCTGAAGACGGCTCCTGAGTTGTCAAAGAACAGGAAGTTGGTGAACATCTGCACACCCGCGCCAACTCCGACTCCGACTCCGACTCCGCCAAAGGGCTTGCGCAATCCACCTGACGACACGCTGCGCAGCGCTTGCGCGGCTCCTCCCACCGAGTACTTCTGTAACTGCTTGCGATACGCCTGCGGATCCCTCGGCGGACGTGCGGAGTAGTCGGTGTTCAGGTCCCCGAGGTGCTTGTGGCCCGGGATCAATGACTCCAGCCGAGCGCCACCTTCGGTGAGGAAGAGCAACGGATCTGGATCGCCCTCGGTGCCCCAGCCGAACCACTTGCCGTCCAGGATGCCGCGGACCTGCTGGGTCTTGGGTCCGTAGAACAATGGCGCAAGCCGCTTCAGCACCGGATCGGGAAGGGATCCGAGGCCGGAAAGCGTCTGTCCGATCAGCTCGACATCGGCGTAGTTGTGGTGCGACCACCCGAAATCCCGATCCACGATGGGCTGCCGCCCGTCCCCGGTCAGCTCGTCGATCACATCTGCGGTAAACACCCTCGGGTCAGCCGAGCCGGTGAGGCCGTCGGAGTCCCCGGTCGCAGGCCCGAGCAGCTTCATCCCGCCGCCGTAGGCGTTGTTGAGATGGGTCTTGACGGACTGCGCGGTCCTCATCATCAGCGCCGTGCTGTGAGATGGAGTTGCTGAAAGAGCCTTGTTGACCATGGGGGGCCGCGAGCCGGCGGGAAAGGACGAGTTGGGCTCGTTGACGAGCTCCAGGGCATCGATCCAAGTATCAGGTGTTGGGCGAAACGGGCTGCGCGGGTGGTAGCGCAAGATCAGATCGTGTATCCAGCGGGAGTACATGAAGTCGGTGGGCAGGAACGCCATGCGGCCGCCGGGCGGCGTCGCCGCGGGCATCATCAGCACGCTGTCAGGCGGCAGCACGGCATTGGGTCCAACGAGCACGATCTCCGTGACGCTGCTCGGGTCAGTCCCGTTGAGCCACTTCGGATACCCGAGCGTAGTCAGGATCACCTTGCGCCCAGCGGTCTTCGCGGTTTGGATATTCCGATCCAAATCGCGCAGTTGCGCCAGGACCTGGTTGTAGTTCTGAGCGCTCGAGGGAACCGGGGATTGGTACGGGGCGCTGGATGACTCGCCGAACGGCGCCGGGGGGTTGGGCCAGAAGAAGCTCCAGACAACGAACAGGCGCACCCACGGCGTCTCGCTGTCCTCCAGGAACGACAAATTGCTGTACCCGCCGGGATGACTTGGGTCGCTCGCGGTCCTGGGACCGTAAAGGTCGGCTATATCAGAGTCGAAGCCCTTGATGGCCAGGCCGAGGTTTCCAAGCGATACGCACTTCCTGAGCAATTCCAGTCCTCCTCATGTGCCAAGTATCCATACCGCGAGCGCGTCGCCGAGCATAGGGGCAGGCAGCAAGTCCGTCGCCGATCTCCCGTGCGCTGGCAGGGACGGGGTGAGCGGAGTGGCCGGGCTGAGCGGGGTGACCGGGCCGAGCGGGGTGAGCGGAGCGCAGACCAACTCCAGGCCGGCGAGCACCGTTCGGGCGAGCACCGTGCCCGCCGCCGGGGCGCCGGCGAGCGCGACGCTGCGCGCAGGCCGCTGCGGCGGGTCGGGGGCCTCAGGGCCCGACGCCGTACCGATTCTCCAGGGCAGCGCCCCAGCCTGCACCCGCGCCGCGTACGCGAGATAGGAGCGCTCGGCCGCCTTCCGGTGGCGTTGCATTGCCGCGATTTCTGTCTTGCCAGCCGCTAGGGGGGCAAGCGGCCCAAGTGCCTCGCGAATGAACGCCTGGCGCTCTGCGCCCGTGAGCGAAGCGAACGGTTCCGGTGACGGCGCGCGGTCGATCGCGTCGAGCAATTCCGAGCTGCCGGCAGGCCAAATTGGCTCATGCGCCGCGGCCCCCTGCGCGATCGCCTGCGGGAGCTGCCGCGAAACGACTTCAGCCCGCGCCCGGCTGCCCGGCCCGCCCGCCGCGAGGACGATCGCGGACGCGAGCGCCCCCAGCACCTTCAACTGCTGCGCGGTGATGGCGGCCGGTGCGTCAGCATGCGGGGCATCGGCTGTCCGCGCTTGCACGGAGCTCGCAGCCCGGACATGTACGAGGCCACCCAGCGC
>JALYUQ010000219.1 GCA_030853685.1 Actinomycetota bacterium
GAACGGCACGCAGCCGCCAAAGCGTTTACCTAGGAAACTCGCGCCTTCGGACCGCCCCATCCCCGGAAACACTGAGGATTCGGTCCCTCAACCCGCGAAATCACACGTCCAACTGTCGAACCCGGGCGTAGGGGCCATCATTGAACGGGCCGACCTCTCGATAGCCGAGGCGGGCATATAGACCTCGAGCTTCGACCAGGTCAGAGCGGGTATCTAGACGCAGCACGTTGAGTCCGCGGTCTGCGGCGGTGAGCTCAAGCGTTTGCATGAGACGCAACCCCAGTCCGGAGCCGCGCGCCGCGTTGACGACGAACAGACGCGTGACCTCACCGACCCCGTCAGGTAAGAGACGCAGCCCGACACAGCCAGACGGCTGGCCGTCAACCCGCGCCACCAGCAACAATCCAGCTGGCTCGATCAGATCGCCGCTGGGGAACTCGCGGAGCGCGACGGTCATCTCGTCCTCGGTGACCGGCCGCCCGTGGTAGCGGCTCACGACATCGTCGAGATACGCGTGCAGGATCCACTGCGCGTCGACGGCATCTGCCCGCTCGATGACGATTTGCTCCACCGGGTTCACCATGGACCCATTGTGATCTGCCGCCATCCCCCAGGCGGCCGCCAACGAGACGGCCGCTTCCCGCCCACCAGTCAACAAAGCGGCAGCCACGAGATCACCGCCGGACCGGCGACAAAGGAGCAGCCTTGGGCAGGCTGTCGTTAGGTTGACGGGATGTTTCAGGGCGCACTGCGCAATCGGGCTTTTCGTTTGCTCTTCGGCGCCAGTGCGGTGTCGTCGCTGGGTGACCGTGTAGTACCTGTCGCGCTTGCTTTCGCGGTGCTCAATCTCACCGGATCGACGACCGACCTGGGGATTGTGCTCGGCGCCCAGACCGTCCCCCTCGTCGCGTTGCTGCTGTTGGGGGGCGTGTGGTCTGACCGGTTGCCGCGCCAGCTGGTCATGCTCAGCTCAGACGCCGTCCGCGCCACAGCCCAGGGTCTGACCGCCTTCCTGTTGCTCACTGGCGACGCGAAGGTCTGGCAGCTGGCGGTTCTGCAGGCCGCATACGGCGCCGCCGATGCGTTCTTTACGCCGGCGTCGACCGGGCTTGTGCCTCAGACCGTGGCCGCTGACGATCTACAGCAGGCTAATGCCCTGATGAGCCTCAGCGCCAGTGCCTCGGCCATTCTCGGCCCGGCGCTGGCGGGTGTCATCGTGGCAACTATCGGGGCTGGATGGGGATTTGCGATCGACGCGATCAGCTTCGTTGTCAGCGCCATCTTTCTCAGCCGACTGCGGACCGATCACTCCGCTCGCGTCGAAGCCTCCAACACGCTTCAGGATCTCCGCAGTAGTTGGCAGACGTTTCGCTCGCATTCGTGGCTGTGGGCGATCGCTGCGTTCTTCGCACTGTTCCTTGGGTTGGCCTACAGCCCGCTGCAGGTCCTCGGCCCGCAAATATGCCGGCTGTTTCTGGGCGGCGCAGGCGCCTGGGCGGCGATCAACGTCGCCCGCGGGGTCGGATCGCTGCTCGGCGGCACCCTCGGCCTGCGATGGAAGCCGCGGTATCCACTCAGAACGGCATTCATGTTCTTTCTCATCGGCGCGCCCGCCCTGCTCGCCAGCATCGCCGCGCACGCTCCCCTCGTCGTGATCGTCGCCTTCGGAGTCCTGGACGGAATTACCGTGGGAGTCTTCAACACGCTCTGGTTCACCGCGGTGCAGCACCGCGTCCCCGCAGACCAGCTCTCACGAGTCGCCGCATGGGATGCGCTGGCAGCCGACACCCTGCAACCTGTCGGGCAAGCCACCAGCGGCCCGGTCGGCGCTCTCCTAGGACTCTCGAGCACGCTATACGGAGCCGCCGCGCTGACCCTCGTCATGATCCTTGCGATGCTGGGATTTCCCGCCGTCCGCCACTTCAGCTACCAAGACGATGACCAGTCAAGCAAGCATCTGCGAATAGCATGACCCACCAGCGCCACGGAGCAGCACGCAAGCTCCACTTCCCCGAACCGGCGGGCGTATGGACGCCGCTCGAGGGATGCACCCGGCTTCCCCTTCAGGCCGGCCGCGCAGCTAAGCAGGGTGCGGATTGTGACCGCGTCTCGTCTGGAACAGCCATCAGGTCACCCTCTGGGCGTGGCTGGTGCTGGGTGACAGAAGCCACACGCGGTCCAATCGAGCGAATGACGGCGGGGGTCTCACACTCAAGCCGTTGCCGGCAATGATGCTGCATGGCCGTATCTGATCCTCGACGGGTGCGCTTTGAGGCGTTGTTTCGTGCGCACCATCCAGCGGTGCGGGCCTATGCCCGGCGCCGGGTGCCCGCAGAGGCGGTCGACGACATCGTTTCCGAGACTTTCCTTGTCGTCTGGCGGCGGCTGGGCGACATGCCGGATAGCCCGCTGCCGTGGCTGCTGACCATTGCGCGCAATGTGATTGGAACCAAGCGGCGCGGGAAAGCGCGGCGCCAGCGGCTGTGGCTTAGGGCCCAGAGCGTGCATGTAGAGGGGTACGACCCCAGAGAGCTCGAGAACACAGACGGACGCGCCGTTGCCGCGCTCGCGCTCCTCAAGGAGCGCGACCGCGAGGCGCTCACGCTCATCGCGTGGGACGGGCTCACCCCAGCGCAGGCCGCCATGGTGCTCGGCGAGCCGTCGGACCGTTTCCGGCAGCGCCTGCACCGTGCCGGTCAGCGCCTACGCGCCGAGCTCGTTGCCGAGTTGGGCCCCGAGTTGCCCGCCCCACTACGTCACGCACGTGCCCCAACAGGAAGCTGTGTATGAGCCCGCGAATCGACCTGATCCCGAATTGCTGGAGCTCGTTCGCTGCGCTGATCCCTTGCGGGGCCCGACGGCCGAAGCGGCCGCGGGCCCGGACACCGAATCAGCGCTCCGTCTGCTCCTAAACGAGCTTGAGCGTCCGCCTTCAGCCTGGCGTGCCGGCCGGCCGCGCCGCTCGCCGTTGCGGATCGCGCTGCTGGCGAGCGTCGTCGTCGCGGTCGCGTTCGTGCTGGCCAACATTGCCGCGACCGGCAGCAACTCGGAGGTGTCCCGCGCGGAGGCGCGCACCATCCTCCTGCACATCAATGACGCCCTCGTGTGGCCGGCTCATGCGATCTACGAAGAGGAGGACACCGGGACAGACACGGCGCGAAACGGCGCGAGGTTCTCCTCTCCGTGGCATGAGTGGCTCAGTACCAGCCGTCCGTACAACATGCGAGCCATCTGGGGCTGGGGTCCGGTGCACTGGGAGGAAGCATTCGTCAACGGTCGACGAAACATCTACGACCCGACGACGAACACCATCTACCTCGCGCCGGTCACGGCACCCCCCGTCTGCGGCACTCCAGCATCACGGCAAAACACGTCGGCGTCCTGCCAGGTGCCCGATCAACCCCAATGGAACTCCGCGCTCTCAGAGGTCAAATCGCTACTCCAACAGCCAAACGTAACGATCAACGCCCACGCAAAACTCGACGGCAAGCCGGCGATCGAGCTGACCTCCGACCACGGCCGCTTCAGCTACTGGATCGAGCCCCGCACCTACCAGCCGCTCCAAGTCGAGGATCGCCAGACCACGCTGCCCAACGGGCAGGCCGCTGTCGGAATCGGCCGATTCCCGATCGCCCGAGTGCTCACCGGACCGGCGGCTCGACCCAGCCTGCTTTCCCTGCAAGCCCACCATCCCCAAGCTGTCATCGATCACAACAGCGCCGACTACAACGCCGCTGTCTGGCGGTTGCAGCACCCGCCCCTAACCTCGATTCTCGGTCAGATAGTTGTGCTGAGGTTTTGGGGCGGTCATCGCGGTGGGAAGCGGAAGCGGAGCTGTCGGCCGTCGAGCCAGGGGATCGTGGTGGTTTGGTCGGCGAGGCCGGCGTCGATGAGGACGGGGTGGTGGGTGCGTAGGCGCAGATCGACGGTGATCGTGTCGGGGGTGAGCTGGAGCGTGCCGGTGGCGTTGAGGAAGTGGCGCCAGAGCCGGTCGGGGGTGGCGTGCTGGTAGCGGGGTAGGCGGCGGGCGAGGAGTCGGTAGAGGTTGCCGGCGATGACGGTCAGGGTGGTGTCTAGGTCAACGTTGAGCGGTAGTCCGCTGGTGAGCGCGTCGAGGTGGAACCCGCCGATGTAGGCGTCGAGTTCGTTCTCGATGTTCATCCGTTCGGCGTAGCGGGCGAACAGGTGCTTGTTGGTGGCGGTGAGGTCGTTGGTGATCAGCAGGGTTGGTTGCTCGCGGCCGATGTTGCGCACGCCGAGCTGGCGGACCGGTCCGTCGATGCCTTTGATGGCGGTGAGCTGGTCGTGAATCTGCGGGCAGCGGTAGCGCCCGGCACGGTCGATCCGGATGGTCTTCCACTCGTTGGCGGGGCGGGTGTTGAGGTCGGCCAGGAGCTTTCCTCCGCGCTCGCGCAACGTCATCCAGCGGATGCCGCGTTGGGAAAGCTCTGAGAGGATCTTGTAGGTCGTCAGCTTGGAGTCGAACACCAGCAGGCCGGGGTCTGAGCCGGTGACCTTCTGCCAGTAGTCAGCGAACGCGATCACCTCCCGGGCCTGCTCGGCTTTGGTCAGGTCCGCGTTGGCGTAGACCATCTCGCTGGATGCATGGTCCTGGGCGAAGAACGTCAGGATCGCCCGTGTTCGTTGAGATCGGCGGGGGACGTAGTGCTTCTCGAGCTGGGTGTCGGCGCCGTGGTGGCGGATCGCGTGGAAGTCCAGGTTGAAGCCTTGCTCGCCGGTCGCGAGCCCGATTTCGCGTAGGCGACCGGTGACGGAGCCCAGCAGCTTCTCGTTGGACGGGCGGCGTACGCGGTAGGAGTAGCTTGAGAGGTGCGTGGCTTTCGGCAGCGCGCTCAGCCCGAGCAGCAGCCCGAGCGCCCGGTCATCAGACAGCGCATCGGTGTGGCTGACCCTCGCGGCCCGCGCGCACTTGGCTAGCAGCAGCGCGCCGAGCGAATGCCAGGCCGACAGGACGGTGGTCGACGGGTAGCCCGCCGCGTTGATCAGCTCGGGCAGGCCCAGCTCGACCAGGCCCGGGATCAGCAAGAACAGCCCGGCGTGATCGCAGCCGATCTGCTCGCCCGCTGGCCAGGCGGAGAGCACCTGCGCCTTGACCGGCTCAAGCCGCGGCGCGGGGCCGCGCTCTGCGGCGCCACGCCGCGGGAGGCGCTCGAGGCCCTCCGCGTGAAGGATCGCCCAGACCGTCTGCGCGGAGACGGGCGTGCCCGCGAGCGTCAGCGCGGCGGCGATCTCCTTGATCGAGCGGTCCTTCGCGCGCAGCGCAAGAACCTGATCGCGGATCCGCCCGGTCGCCTTGTGCGGTCCCTTCGGGCCCGGCTTGCTGGAGGCAAAGAACGCGGCGTGCCCGCCGCGCAGCTCTGAGGCCATCTGATGCACATTCGCCCGCGAGTACCCGAACCGTGTGGCGACCTGCCCTGCTGTCAGGTCCTCTAGGAAGTACGCGCGCAGCGCCTCATAGCGTCGTTGCGCCGGCTCCCCGGGTTCCAGGAAATACTCGGATCCAGGCCGCATAGCTCAGGCGATCTTTCTGAACCGCACGCGACAAGCATAGAGACGTTATCGGACAGACCGCAGGGACAAGGCTCGCCCCAGTACCGCGCACCCCTGTAGACGTTGGGATTACGTCGGCCCGAGACCGGCTCCATCTCGCAAGCCCGGCGAAGAAGCACCCTGCCCGACACGCACGATAGTTCCAATAGTTCGCCTGAGGTAAGGCCAACAACATCCCCCG
>JALYUQ010000236.1 GCA_030853685.1 Actinomycetota bacterium
ACACGTTCGGCGCCGGACAGGCCAGCGACCACCAGAGCTTCTACTTCGAGATCGAGAGCCTGCCGGTCGGCGACTATCCCTACGCACCCGCGAGCAGCCGGCGCGTCTCGGTGCTCGTCGGTGGTCACCCGAAGGGCGCCGCCAGAGCCCCGTCCCATCATCATCGCAAGCGGGCGTCTCATCACAGGAAGAAGGCGCCGGGCCACCACAAGAAGACGGTCCACCATCGTAAGAAGCGGGCGAGTCATCCTCGCGGGCATGGGCGACGCGGGTGAGCGCGCGTGGCGATGATGAATCGCCGGCGCGTGGTGAGGGCGCATACGCATTGGCGCCCGCGTAAGCGTCCGGCGGTGCTGGTGCCGGCAGCCCGCCAGACGCCAACCAAGGTGCGTGGGCGGACTAGAACTGAGCGCGGCCGGTGGCGGGCTGGCGTGATGGTGGGTGGCCTGGCGGCGGTTCTGGCGACGGGGTTCTGGGTTAGCTCAGCGATCTTCTCAGGTGGGGGGGGGCGTCGCCGTTGCCGCAGAGTCCGGTGGCGTGGCTGGATTCGTTCTCGGCCGCGCTGGCGCGTGACCCGGCGCGGGTTTGCTCGCAGCTAGTGACTGGCGGCTTTCGCGCTGCGTTGCGCGAGGATGTGCATCGCTCGTGCTTGGGCTACTACGTGCGCGAGCGCCCGGCTGCGCTCCGGATTGTGAGGATCGTTCGCGATGGGGCTACCGCAGCGCTCGTGTTGCGCTATTGGCCCAATAGGGGCTACAGCACGTTCGTCTTGAGCCGTGGTAGCGGGGGATGGCGCGCGATCATGAGGGTTGCGGGAAGCCCGCAGTAGCGCGAGGACTGCGGCGGGTCGCGGTCAGGACTAGGGCGGACGGGGCGTGGAGATCCCGAGCACGTGCGCGAGGCGGTCGCGCAGGGCGATGAACTCGCGGTGCTTGGTGCCGGTGCCCCAGAGGGCGGCTGCGAAGTCGTAGATTGTGCCGCCCCGCTGGCAGCCAAAGCAGTACCAGCCGCCGTCTGCGTAGAGCTGCAGGCTGGGCGTATGGTCTGCGTGAAACGGGCAGGCGAGCTTGCCCGCCCGCGAGGCTTCTAGGCCGGCGAGCATCCGCGCGTAGTGCTCGGCGGGGAGCGCGAGCAGCGCGTCGTCGAGCGGATGCCCGCGCCGGGGCGCCGGCGCGCTTGAGCGCGCGGGCACGGTCGGCGGGTGGGGGAGACCCTCGACGAGCTCGTCGAGCGCGACGCGCCCGGGACGCAGCTCGAGCAGCGTCACGGGAGCGGACGGCTCGTGCTTATGGTTCGCGCTGCCGGCGGGCCTGAGGATCCGCGCGGCGTCGACGGACGCAAGATCGCCGCCGAGGTGCTGAGCGAGGCGGCGATTGGCGCGCTCGAGCGCGGCGGCGCCGACGGGCTGCTGCAGACGCCAGTAGCAGTGAAGATGACCGGGTGTGCCCGACGCAACGATCATGCTCGGCGGATACGGGAGGCGCTCCAGGCGGACGGCGCCGTCGACAGCGTCGATCTCGACGAACGCGAGGTGCGACGGGGTGACTGCGTCGCGCCCGCCGGCGCGTCGTGCGCGCAGCAGCACGCCGGTGTAGACGTCGCTGTGAGTTGCGAGCGCGCGGATCAATCCTGCCGCGCGGTCGGGATGCTCGGCGGGTACGAACCGCTGCCTCATCTGACCGGCGCCGAGCGCGTAGCGGACCTCGAGCAGCCGACCGGCGGGGTGCGAGCCGGCCAGGACGCGCAGGTAGCGCTCAAGCTCGCCGGTCCGCACGCGTGGTGAGAGCGTGGCGCTCATCGGTCGCGCTGACGCCCCAGCGCGCTCACGATCGGAGCCTGCGGCGGATCGCCGCGAGCGTGGGGCAGACCTAGGGCCCGGCTTGGCTCGATGAGGCGGAGTAGGCTGTGACACGCAGTTCTCCTTTGGGTTGAAGTGGCGTTGGCGGGACGCCCCGGTACGGGCGTCCCGCCCTCTGCGAGGCGCTAGAACGGGATATCGTCGTCCGCGGATACGCCGACGGGCACCCGTTCGGGCTCGGGGTCGCTGTCCTGGCGGCGTGAGCCGTCGAGGAACTCGACGTGGCGGGCGATGACCTCGAGCTTCTGGCGGTGGCTGCCGTCCTCCGCGTCCCACTCGCTGTGGGAGAGGCGCCCCTCGACGCCGATCCGCCGGCCGGTGGCCAGGAACTCGGCGCAGACCTCGGCTTGGCGTCCGAAGACGGTGACGTCTACGTAATCCGCGCCGGCGTCCTCGCCGTTCTTGTCCTTGGGGCGCCCGAGCGCGACGCGCATCTTGCCTACTGTGGTGCCGCTCGTCGAGCGGAGCTCGGGGTCGCGGGTGAGCCGGCCGGTGAGGTTGACTGTGTTCATGGTCCCTCCTTGGGGTCCGTGGGTGGTTGACGTAGCCCGACCGCGGCGGCAACAGCGGCCGAGCGGAACCGAGCCCTGGGGCGAAGGGGAAGGAAGCGAAGCGACCTTGAAGCGAGTGCCGCAGCCGGCGCAAAATAGGGTGAAGGCAATCCGCCCGACGGTCCCCTGAGGAGCAAGGGCCGAGACCAGGTGTCAACCGGGACGGGGTCTCCCGCGACCCCGAGCGCGCGATCCCGGGCGGCGTGGTCGGCGGGCAAGAGCCCGGTGCGCGGCGATGCGCGCAGCGAGGACGAGGAGACCTGCTGAGGAGCGTGAACAGGCGCGGCGTGAGCTCGGTCGTTCACGGCGCGTCTCCGGCCGGCAGCTTGCGGGTGTGCAGGATCACGCTGGCGACGGCGGCGAGCGCCAGGTAGGCGCCCCAGGTCGCGGCGAGCGGCTCGTGGAGCGCCAGCGCGAGGACGACCGCTTCCAGGCACCACAGGATCGTCAGGAGGCTGGCGGCGGCCAGCAGCGCGCCCGAGAGGGCCTGCCGCCCGCACATGACACGGGCGAAGGGCAAAGGCCGGGTGGACGCTGGCAGCGAGACGTATGCAAACGCCACCAGCGCCCAGCCGAGCGTCCATTGACCGATGAAGACGTGGATGCCGCTGACTGGAGCGCGCGGCGCAGCCGTGGACCACGGAGCGAGCGTCGCCAGGGCGACGGCTGCGGCGCTCAGCGCCACGCGTGTCGTGGGGGATCGCGGGGAGATGGTCATCGGTCGGTGGTTCCGGCGGAGTCAAGTTCTGGGACGAGGGCGGGATGGACACGGCGCGGGCGCGGGGTCGGGTACGGCGTCGAGCACGAACCGGTGCTTGTCGGGCCGCTGGGGCGGCGCGAGCCGCTCGTCGGCTCGGAGCGCTGCGGCGCTGCGTGAGCTCGGCGCGGCGCTAAGCGCCGGGGTGCTGGGCTTCAAGCCAGAGGCCGGCCCGGGGTTCGCGCACGCCGCTGACGGGAGGGAAAGGCGGTCGTTGGAGCTCCCCGGGCCAGCCATCATGATATATAATACCGAAACCGCAATTATCGGTATCAAAGGTCATAGTCGCTAACGAACGAGAGAGGGTTGCGATGCATCACGCGATTACTGCAGGCATGGTCCACGTTTGGGCGGCGATCCCGAACCCCGGGCAGGGGATTGCGCCGCCGGGGGGCGCGAAGCTGATGAAGATCGTGAGCTGGGTTGCTTGGGCGACGTTTGGGATCTGCGTGATCGGCGTGTTCGTCGCGGCCGGGAAGATGGCGGTGGCGCATCATCGCGGCGGCGGCGGCGGCGAGCACGCGACGAGCCTCGGCTGGGTTCTCGCCGCTTCGGTGATCGCGGGCTCGGCGGCCGCGCTAGTCGGCGCTGTGACCTAGGGGCGAGCGTGATGGCCAGAGCAACGAGAGGATCTGGGAAGGACGAGCGCTCGTGGTGGACGCAGCGGTGGTTCGTGGCCTCCGGGGCGCTGTTCGCGGTGCTCGTGCTGCTGGGCCTGTACACCGCGATCGGCGGCGGCGAGGCGAGCAGCGGGGCGCCCCCGGCGCCGGGACGCGCGGCGCCGGCGCCGAGGAGCTCGGCGAGCACTCCGCAGGGGTGCAGTCTGCCGGCGGGAGACCAGGCGCAGCCCATGACAGCGCCACAGGCGTCGTGGCAGCTGGTCGGGACGATGGCGGCGCCGTCGTCCCCGTCGACGGCGGGTCCCCAGAGCACCGTCGACGGGCTGCGCGCGTGCTTTGCGCACTCGCCGCTCGGGGCGCTTTACGCGACGGTGAGCTTTTGGGCTGAGGGGACGGCGCTGCCGGGCGTCGAGGTTTACCGCCGGCTGGCGGCGGACACGCCGGCGAGGGCGCAGGCGATCACAGACGCCGAGCATGATCCGGGTTTTCGCCTGGACAGCTTGACCAAGCTTCAGGTCGCGGGTTTCGCGATCACCTCCTATAGCGGCGATAGCGCGACGGTCGCGGTCGCGTTTCAGCTGGCCAACGGCGCGTTCTACGCCGCGCCGCTGGCGATGGCTTGGCAGGACGGGGATTGGAAGGCGGTGATGCCGGCCGGCGGCGGCGTGCCGGGCGCGGGGCAGATCCCCGATCTGAGCGGCTACGTGCCGTGGAGCGGCGCGTGATGCTTGTCGTCGGGCTGCTCGGCGGTGTGCTGCATACGATCGGGCACGCGGTCGGGAGCGTTGTTGGCGGGGTCGCTGGCGATGTGATCGGCGCGGTGGCGGGCGCGATCGCGAGCGCGGTCGGGAAGGTGGTCGCGGCGTTGGGGACGTTGTGGGTCCGGGTCAGCACGCCGAACTTGACTTCGAGCGCCGGCGGGTCGACGCCGTCGGATCCGGTCGCGTTCCTGCAGGGGCACTTGTGGTGGTACATGACCGCGTTGGCGGTCATCGGGGTGCTGATCGGCTCGGGGCGGATGGCCTACCAGCAGCGCGCGGAGGCGGGGCGCGACGTGCTGAAGGGCCTGCTGGTCTACGTGGCGGTCTCTGGCTGCGCGGTGGCGGCGATCGGGCTGGTGGTGTCCGCCTCGGATGACTTCGCCAGCTGGGTGATCAGCCAGTCGCTGGGCGGCTCTGACTTCGGCGCGAACATCACCGCGCTGCTCGGCCTTACCGGCGCGACTGCTTTGACGGGGAACTTGCTCGGCCCGATCCTCGTGATCGTGCTGGGGCTGCTGGCGCTGGTCTCCTCGCTGCTGCAGATCTTGTTGATGGTGGTGCGCGGCGGGATGCTCGTGATCTTGACGGGGATCCTCCCGACCGCCGCGGCGGCCGCGATCGGCGGGACGGAGTCCGGAAAGCACTGGCTGAAGAAGGCGACGGGATGGCTGGTCGCGTTCGCGCTGTATAAGCCCGCCGCCGCGGTCGTCTACGCAACTGCGTTTCGGCTGGTCGGCTCGCACGTGTTCGGCGCGGGGGGGATCGTTGCCGTGATCACGGGGCTGGCGCTGATGGCGCTCGCGTTGATCGCACTGCCGGCGCTGATGCGGTTCGTGACGCCGGTGGTCGCGGCGGTCGCCTCGGGCACGGGCGGCGGTGTGATGGCCGCGGCGGGCGCCGCGGCGATGACGATGCCGACTGGGGCGTTGCGATCTCGAGGCGCCAGCTCGAGCCCCGCCGCGGTGTCCCCCGGGCGGGGCT
>JALYUQ010000247.1 GCA_030853685.1 Actinomycetota bacterium
GTGCTGCGCGCCCGGCAGGCGCGCAGCACGCGACACACCGTGAAGATCGGCGACGATCACCCGCGCGCTCGAGCTGTCCGCCGCATCCAGTCCTCCCAGCAACACAAAGTGGCCGCCGCCGAGATACGCACTGGCCGGATCCTGGAGCGGCGCCGGTAGTGAGAAGAGCGCGCGGTAGGAAAGCTGCAACGCTCCGGTGGCGGCCGGCTGCCGGCGTGAGGCGCCAGTGCCAGTCCGCGGGGCGCTTGCGCCGCCATGCCCCGAGCTCGCACTCGTGGCGCTGCCTCCGCAACCAGCGCCGCCAAGCGCGAGCCCAAGCGCAACCATCACCGTGCCGGCGACGGCGAGACGGGGGCGCGGATGCGACGATACCCCCGTATGGCGAGGCCGCCGGGCTGCTGAAGCTCGCGCTTGAACCCAAAAACGAATGCCGTTGAGCGTAGCCAAGAACGATCGAGTGGTGCACGCCCTGCGTTTCGTGTGTGAAGATGCTCACAAGTCGTTTAGCTGGCCTGCAACGCCTAGAGTGAACATCTCGACGATGCTCGCGCGCGCGCTCTCTCGGGCAGGCAGATCGGCGCGAGCGCGAACCCGTGGCGCAGGCGCCCGTGTCGCCGGCGCCGCAATAGTGCTGCTGGCACTGCTCGCGGGGGGGTGTGGCTCCCAAGGCAACGCGATCATGCCTTCCAAGATCACAGGCCCCACCTCACGCTTGGGGCCCGCCGCGCCAGGCCTCGGCGCATCCGCCAGCGCGAATGTCTACAGCGCCGACCGAGCCGGAGACCTCAGCTCGACGGTGAAGGGCGACCCCGCGCTCGTCTACGTGCCGAACAGCACCAGCAACACCGTCGACGTGATCAGCCAGCGGAAGCTGAAGATCGTCGCGCACTTCGACACTGGCGCGCTTCCCCAGCACGTCACCCCTTCATACGACCTCAAGACGCTCTATGTGGATAACGACCTGGGCAACAGCCTCACGCCGCTCGACCCGCGCACAGGCGCGCTGCACAGCCCGATTGCAGTCGAGGACCCCTACAACCTCTACTTCACGCCTGATGGGCACTTTGCGATCGTCGTGGCTGAGCGCCTTCTGCGCCTGGACTTTCGCAACCCGGCCACGATGGCCATGGTGCACTCCCTGTCTGTCCCCACGTGCCGGGGAGTAGACCACATGGACTTCTCGGCGGACGGCCGCTATGCGTATGCAAGCTGCGAGTTCAGTGGCAGCATGATCGAGGTCGATCTGAAGACCCAGCGGGTGATCCGGACGCTGGTGCTCGCACATAGCGTCGCCAGCCCGCAGGACGTCAAGCTCTCGCCGGATGGACGCGTGCTGTACACGGCCGACCAGCAGAACGGCGGACTGTGGGAGATCGATCCGGTGAGCTTTCGGGTCCTGCGCTTCCTGCACACCGGCGCCGGCGCACACGGGCTTTACCCGAGCCGCGACGCGCGCGTGATGTACGTTTCAAATCGCGCCACGGGGAGCATCGCCGTGGTCAGCTTCAGCACCCGGCGCGTAATCAAGACCTGGCAGCTCCCGCTCCCCGCTAGTCCCGACATGGGCGGGGTCTCGGCCGACGGCCGCACGCTGTGGCTTAGCGGCCGTTACAACGCCGAGGTCTACGCGATCGATACGAGCACTGGTCGCCTGCGCGCACGGATCAGCGTCGGTCAAGGCCCGCACGGGCTGTGCGTATGGCCCCAGCCGGGGCGCTACTCGCTCGGGCACACCGGGATCCTGCGCTAGGATCCGGCGCACAGCACTGCCACGCTCGCCCTGGCGGCTCGGGATCATCGTCACCTCCCTGCTGCTGCCGGCGCGGACGCGGGGCAGAGTCCTGATGCGTACTCGACCTGCGCGCGATGTCGCAGATGACCAATCTCACGTTCTGGGCTCCTCCAGCGCCTCATACGTGAGCGCGGCCACATGCGGTCGCGAGGAGCCGCAAGCGAGACCGGGAGGAAGGGATGTCATCTACGCGCACAGTTCACAAGGGATGGCTCTTGGGCGTGCTGCTTGGGCAGAGCCATGGCTACCGGCGAGTCTTCATGCTCGGAGTCGGAGTGTTCAGCCTCGCGTCTCTGTTCTGTGGGGTGGCTCCCAGTCCGATCGCGCTCGTCATCGCCCGGGTAATGCAGGGTATCGGCGCGGCGCTGATGTTCCCTCAGACGCTGACCGGCATCCAGCTCAACTTCACCGGTGGGGAGCGCGTCCGTGCGATCGGCCTGTACGCGGTCGCATTGTCAACCGGCGCGGTCGTCGGTCAGATACTCGGTGGTGCGCTGATCTCCGCCAACATCGCCGGCACTGAATGGCGGGCGATCTTCTTGATCAACGTCCCGATCGGGGCCGCCGTCATCCTTGCCGGGCTGCACCACATGCCCGCCGACGAGCAGCGCGCGGCGCGGCGCGTTGACCTGCCAGCGTCGCGATCCTCTCAGCCGGCATGCTCCTACTCGTGCTGCCACTCGCCCTGGGCCAAAGCGAGGGGTGGCCAGTGTGGACCTGGGTGTCCCTGGTCGCCAGCGTGCCTGCCTTCGCGCTGTTTCTCGCCATCGAGAAACGCGTCGCCGCCAATGGTGGCTCGCCATTGGTCAACGTGCATGTGATCGTGCGGCCCACGGTCTCCTGGGCGCTGCTGACCCTGATGGCCGCGACCGGAACCTACTACGCGCTGCTGTTCACGCTCGCGCAATACCTCCAGCAGGGCCTCGGGGACAGCCCTCTGGTCTCCGGCTTGACGCTCGTTGCATGGGTAGCTGCGTTCGGCGTCGCCGGGCAGATCGTCCGCCGGCTCCCCACGAGAGCCCTGCGCCTGGCGCCCGCCGCCGGATGCCTGCTGCTCACGGCGTCCTATCTGGCGCTCAGCGCCGCACTGTTCAGCGGCGACCACGGCGAAGCGCTCCTGGTCGTGGTGCTCGGCGCCGGTGGCTTGGGCCTGGGAATCCAGTTCAGTGCCCTGCTGGGGCACCTGACAAACGCGGTGCCCGCCGAATACGCGCCCGATATCAGCGGCGTCACGACGACCGGGATCCAGATCGGCGGGGCGATCGGAGTCGCCGCCCTCGGCACTCTATATCTGAGCCTCACCCTGCGCCCGGGCGCCGGTCTCGAGCCACCCGCGCGCAGCCCGCGGGCGCGGACGCGGACGCGGGCTGACAGGCGGTTCACCGTGTCTCAGCTACCAGAGCGCCCGTCGCTCGAGTACCCGCGAACGCGGGCGAAGTCACGCAAGCGCGACCACACGATTGCGATCCGGCCCAGGTGCGCCCTGCACCAACCCGCGTAGCATCCTGAACGATGCAAGGCGCACTGGCCTTCCACGGCTTCATGCGTCTGACGCTGACAAGGTTCGCAGCCGCCTGGCTCCGGCCTAGAATCTGGCTGCTGCGAAGCAATCTGAGCGCCTACCACGCGACATACGTTGCCCTCGCCGACATGATCGGCGCAACCTCCCTGTTGACTTCAGACGACGACTGGCCAATGTGCCGAGCATTCGATGCCCCGTAGAAGTGATCTGACGGTAGGATCAGCGGTCGTGGCTGAGCTGAACATCAATCGGCCCGAGTGGGACGCCGATAGGGCCGAGCCGCCCTTCGCAGGACGGGTGATGCGCCTCGGGCACCGCGCGGGCGCAGCCGAGCTCGGCGCCTCCCTGTATGAGATGGACCCGGGCGGAGCGGTCTCGCCCTATCACGCACACCATGGCAACGAAGAACTGCTGCTGGTGCTCAGCGGGCGCCCGCTGTTGCGCACACCCGATGGCTCCCGGCGGCTGGAGGCAGGCGACACGGTGAGCTTTCACCGCGGCCTAGAGGGCGCGCACCGGGTCAGCAACCCCGGCGAGGAGCCTGCGCGCGTGCTGGTTTTCTCGACGATGAAGTTTCCGGAGATCGCCGAGCACCTGGATACCGGCACGCTGCTGACGATGACCGGGCCCGCCGAGGGCAAGACCTTCCCTGCCGAGACCGACGTGCCGTTCATCGAGTCGGCCATGCGCGCGATGCAAGCCGCCACCGAGCACGAAGCCAGCGAGGGCCCCTGAGCGGCCCCGGCTCCCACCTGCTGTGATGGGCTATCCAGTGGATAGACCGAAGCGTTTCAACGTCACGCCCCGGATGCGCCAGTCCATCGCCGAGAGCAGCTCCGCCTCCTTGACCTCCCCCAGATGAAGCTCCTGAGCGAGCGTCGACTGCCCCACCAGCCTCGTGGTCGAGAGCTTCGACCCCGGCGCGAGCACCCGCTGACAGATCATCGCCACCACCAGATCCCACTCGCGTGACCGCTCGCGGCCGATCAGCCGCTCCAGGTCCAGGTCGCGCAGCACCCCCCGCACCGCGGCGACGTGCCCGTCGGCAGCGAGCGCCCGATCTCGAAGTCTTCGTCGAGGTCAACCAGGCGTCGGCCGGCGAGCATCGGCCCGCAGACCGTCAATCATCCACTGCTCCAGGTGTGAGCAGTCAGGCTGTTCAGTGTCTACATCGTACCGCCAAACAATGCCCGATCACCCGTAAACCCAAGCGATCGGGCCCCAAGACCCCGAAGACTTCCGGCTAGAGACGCGCTCGGTCCACCGCATGGCCGACCGAAGGAGGGCTTTGGACCGGACGTACTCGGTCATCAGCCGCTTGGGGGTTGATCCGTTGCGGGCCCTCGCGGCCCCCTCAGATTGCTAGAGGCTTTGTCTAGGCCGATGAAGCCAGCGGGCTCAGCACGACAGCGCTGTGCGGGTGCGCAGCGCCTGGGCCCAGGTATCGAGCTCTGACTCCGGGTAGGCGCTGAAGCCCTTGAACCGGTGGGGGCTGGCCGATGGGGGCCACAGCTCGACTGACTGCGCGTGGTGGGCCACGGCCACATCGAGCGCTTGGCAGCCACCGAAATTGTCGTGGGAGATGGTCTGGAAGTCGACCGGCGTCTGGCCGGGATGGTGGGCGTAGAGCGCGTCGATCTCCGCGTAGACCGGGGTGCTGCGCGAGGTGGCGGCCATGTTCCCTGACTGAAGACCGTGGTTGCTGAGGATGCAGCTGCGGCCCGCCGTCCGGAGCAGATCCGCGCAGCGGGCCATGACCTGGTCTGTGAACGTGGGGTCTGGGACGCCAACGTTAGTGCCCGGCGTATAGGACACGAACGGGTTGAAGGTGTAGTCGATCGGCGTGTGCTTCCAGCCCGAGTAGTCAGAGAACGCCCCTTGCAGGCATTGCTGCTGAGCGGTGCTCGTCCAGCCGTCGGCGAACAGCTCGGAGTGCAGCGCCGAGCTTGGGGACTGCACGAACGGCTCGGCGCTCAGAGTCGAACAGGAGGACACCGCCACCGAGCGGATCAGCGGATCGCCGTCGAAGCGCACGGCCAGCTCGTGCTGAAAGGTCGACCAGGCGCCACGGTAGGCCGACGTCCACCACCGGCCGGTAGTCCCGCTCGCGGTCCGCACGGCGAACGTAACCGGGGTGCTCCCGCCCAGCGTCTTGGCCCA
>JALYUQ010000270.1 GCA_030853685.1 Actinomycetota bacterium
CACTTGGTAGGCGATCGGGAGACCTTCGTCCACAGTGGGCACAGTACCTCGTTGTGCTCGGGGTCTGTCGGCCGCGGCAAAGGTCCGCGGCGCTACATCCGCACCGCCTCGAGCAGCCCCTCTGCTATCGCGGCGTCGAAGTCGGCATCCTGTGTGCAGACGGCGGCTCCGAGCACGATCCACGCCATGCCCTGCCCCCCAAATACGTGTCACGCTGATGGCGAGCTCACGGCTGCTCAGCCGTGAGCTGCTCTACACCGGGGTGACCCGCGCGCGAGCGGCTGATGCTGGTGGGTGGCGAGGAGGCGATCCGCGCCGCCGTCAACCGTCCGGTCTTCCGGGCTGCGGCGCCGGTTGTGGGGCGGGGCGTGAGCTAACGATCGCCGAGCTGCAGGACTAAGCTGTCTCGGCTGTGAGCGTCGGCGCCGTAGCAGGGACCTCGCCGCCACAGATGAGCGTCAGCTCGGTGCTCGGCGCGACGAAGCAGCCCACGCTGATCCTCGCCTGCCTCACGGTCGTGGCGGCCGTGCTTCGGTTCGCGTGGATCGGGCATCAAAGCTTCTGGTATGACGAGTCGTTCACTGTTCTGCTGGTGCACCACTCACCGAGCGGGATGCTCGGGTTGCTGCCGCGAACGGAGCTGACGCCGCCGCTCTACTACCTCCTGGCCTGGCCGTGGGCACGCATTTTCGGTTATGGCGAGGCGGGGTTGCGCTCGCTGTCGGCACTGGCCGGCGTGGCCACCGTCCCGGCAATGTATGGGGTGGGGGCGAAGCTGATCTCTCGCCGTGCCGGCTTGGCTGCGGCCGCGATCGCTACCTGCAACCCGCTGCTCGTCTGGTACTCACAGGAGGCGCGGTCCTACGCCCTGTTGATGCTGTTCGCCACCCTGTCGCTGCTCGCCTTCGCGCATGCGCGCTTGCCGCAGCCGACGCCGCTCCGTCTGGTTGCCTGGGCGCTCGCGGCGGGGGCCACGCTGGCGACGCATTACTACGGCGTGCTGGCCGTGCTCCCCGAGGCACTCTGGCTGTTGTGGGTTCATCGGCCCGATCGCAAGGTTCTGCTGGCGGTCGCGGCAGTAGGGGCGCTCGGGCTCGGCTTGCTGCCGACGGCCCTCGGTCAGAGGCCCCAAGCGAGCTGGATCGCGCCATGGCGGTTGGATCGGCGCCTCGAGCAGATCGCGCCGCAATATCTACTCGGCACCGGCACGCCTGGACGGACCTGGCTGGAGCTTGCGGGTGTCGCGGCAGTGGTCCTCGCCGTGGTGCTGCTCGCGTGTAGAGCGGATGCTCGCGAGCGGCGGGGGGCGATCGTCTCGGGAGCATTTGCCACCTCGGGGCTGCTGTTGAGCCTGGTATTGGTCGCCGCCGGCATCGATGAGCTGATCACCCGCAACGTGATCGTTGTCCTGATCCCGGTGCTCCTGCTGATCTCCGCCGGACTCGGCGCGCGACGAGCGGGGGTGCTCGGGCTGGCCGGCGTGGCCACCGTTTGCACGATCGGTCTCATCGCGTCGATGGGCGTCGCCGCGGACTCGAGTCTCCAGCGTCCTGACTGGCGAGCGCTCGCTCGCGCGATCGGGTCCCAGCGGCCGGCTCGCGTCGGCCGGGCGATTCTCATCCAACGTTACGTCTTCCTCAGGCCGCTGGCGCTCGACATGTCCGGACTGCGCTTTATGAAGCCGCGGGGGGAGCTGGTGAACGAGCTCGACGTGATTGCCATGAAGGCTCCGGCCGATGGTTGGTTCTGCTGGTGGGGGTCCGGCTGCAACCTGTTGTCCTCACGGCTTGACACGTCAATCCGCGTCCGCGGCTTCTATCGCGACGGCCCCGTGCTGCGCGTCAACCAGTTCTCGATCCTTCGTTTTCGCTCCGCGGCCGGCGTGCGCCTGACACCGAACCTGGTCGCGCGGGCGGTCGCGAAAGCTCCGCTGCGAGGGGGGCAGCCCCAACCACCAGATCTGCCACCGGGATTTGGCCCTCCTTACCGTTATGTCCTCCTGGACCAACCGCCCGGTTGAGCGTTCAACCTACGAATCGCCGGCCCGCCTCGCATCACGATTCCATGGAGCATGTCCTGCCCCGGGCGGCAACCACATGGTCCACGGTTCCCGCTCTCGCGCCGTCCGAGGCGTAGACGGCGATGCCCTCGTGGAGGAGCTGATAAGCGATCAGAATCCCTTCGTCCACGCCGCCCGCATTACCGGCCGGGCTACCGTCGCTCCGCCAGGCGTCCCTCCGCCAGCCTTACCGCCGCCTCGATTCCGTCGCTGCCCACGAGGTGCTGGCAGGCGGCCACCAGCGGGCGCACGCCGGCGACCCCCAGCCTTCCCGGCGCACCGATCGCCTGCACCCGCGTCTCCGAGACCAGCGCCGCGCGTCGGGCGCCCGCGTCCTGCACCCAGTTCGCGAACAGCACTCGCGCGGTCCCGCGCTGGGACCAGCGCCGGAAGTCCTCCGGACCGGCGAGCTGCGGGTAGTCGCGTCGCAGCGTCCAGATCCGGCCGACGAGTCCGACCACCAGCGCCTGATCGCACTCGGCGTCCAGGACCACGAAGGGCGCGCTGCGGAACAGCTGGTCGAACGAGAGCCCTGGCGCGATTCCCGGGATCCGTGCGCGAATCAGGCGCCCCAGCACGGCGGCGTCACGCAGGCGGACTGTCCGCGCGGCATGCCAGAGCTGGTCGGCTGGGACCTTGCTCTCGCGTTGGTGGGCGACGCGAAGCGTCGCGTGCGCCAGCCAGTGATCGAGGTCGGGCTTCACAGCTCGATGCCCGCTCGCGCGGCTCCGATGGGAGGCATGTCGAACCGCTCAGTGTGCCGGATGCGACGGCGTGCCTCCGCGACGGCGCGACGTCGCGCCGCCACCAGGGCGCCTCCGGGATGATCCCGGCTGTGATACGGCACGTCCTTGCACCTGTCAATTGCCGCGCAGCTGGAGGCCTGTGTCTCCCGCGCCGGCTCTCCTGCGCAGGTGGGGTGGCACTCACTTTCGACGACGGCCCGCATCCCGAAGGGACGCCCGCCGTGCTGGAGCTGCTCGCGCGCTTCGGCGCCCGCGCGGCGTTCTTCGTGATCGGGGAGCAGGTTGAGCGCCGGCCGTCGCTGGTGAGAGAGATCGTCGCCGCGGGACACCTGGTTGCGCTGCACGGGCATCGACATCGACTGCAGCTACGCCTGAGCACTGCCGAGCTGCACGCCGACCTACGCTACGGCGCCGCCGCGATCGAGGACGCAGCCGGGGTCAGCCCGCGCTGGCACCGGCCCCCCTACGGGATCTACAGCCCCGCCGGCCTGCGCGCGGCTGAGGAGGCGTGCCTGCAGCCTTTGCTGTGGTCGCGGTGGGGAAAGGACTGGCGCAAGCGCACGACGCCCGCGCGGATCGCCGCCCGGGCCACGGGCGGGCTCTGCGCCGGGGACGTGATCCTGCTGCACGACGCTGACTTCTACAGCGCGCGGGACTCGCACCGGCGCACCGTGCGGGCGCTCGCGCTGATACTCGAAGAGCTCAGAAGCCGCGAACTCGCTACCGTCCTACCTGTCTGACAAGCTTGTCGTCCTTACGAACAAGGAACTGACAGGATTGGCAACCTCGAGTGCGGGGTCAGCGGCGCCGGCCGGACAAGGCGCGGGCCCCCGCGTTTTCGGACGCCACCGAGAACCCTATGACCACTGCTTCCGCAACGCCGGACTTCTCTAAGTTCGCGATCGGTTTTGACCACCGCGATCGCGTGCGGCTGCATGCGCTGATCGACGAGGTGCTCGACTCGGGCCGCTGGTCCGAGGCGCAGATGGTGGAGCGCTTCGAGTCTGCATGGGAGGCATGGAACGGGGCGCCCGCCGTCGCCCTCTCGAGCTGGGCCGGTGGCGCACTGGCGGCGCTTCACTTCGCCGGGGTCCAGGGCGAGACAGTGCTGTGCCCGTCGAACACGTTCATGGCGACGCCGCTGGCGGCGCTTCACGCGGGCGCGCGCGTGCAGTTCGTCGATTGCAACCGACAGGACCTGTGCATGTCGCTGCGCGACTTCGAGCGCAAGGCGGAGGATTGCCGTCCGCGGGCGGCAATACTGGTCCATATCGGTGGCCACATCGCGTTCGAGGCCGAGCAGATCGCGCAGTACTGCGTTGCGAACGGGATCTTCCTGATCGAGGACTGCGCGCACGCCCACGGGGCGAGCTGGAACGGCCGCCGGCCGGGTCTCTACGGGGACGCCGGGGTGTACTCGCTCTACGCGACCAAGACGATCTCCACGGGCGAGGGCGGGGTACTCGTATCAAAGCGCCCCGAAGTGGTGGAGCACGCACGCGCGTTTCGCAACTACGGCAAGCCCGCCTACGAGGTGCAGGGGCTGAACTTCCGCATGAGCGAGCTCACGGCGGCGCTCGGCCTGGTGCAGATCGAGCGCTTGGAGGAGATCGTTACGTGGAAGAACGAGATCGCGCGCTCGGAGCTCGACTGCCTTTATCCCAGCCGCCTGGCGCTGCCCGACGGGATGGTGTCGGGCCTCTACAAGTACATCGTCTTCGATTGGCTGGAGCGCTCGACCGGTCGCGTCTACGACGAGCCCTGCCATCGGATCATGGGCCACGATGTCGAGCTGCCGAACACCGACTGGGTGGCCGGCAACCATTCCTGCGTACCGCTCTACTACCGTCCGCTCGAGGCGGCGTAGAGATGAGGGTTCGCTGCCCCGGCAACCGCGCGGCGGGGCGCAGAGCATGAGGGTTCTCGTCACGGGTGGCTCGGGCTTCATCGGCTCCCACGTCGTGGACAAGCTCCGCGCGCGCGGGCACGAGCCCGTGATCTACGACCTGCGCCCCTCGCCGTGGCACAAGGGCCCGGAGGGCAGCGTCGACACGGTGCTCGGTTCGATCACCGACCGCGAGGCGCTCGAGCGCGCCCTGCATAGCTGCGACGCGGTCGCCCACCTCGCCGCCGTCGCCGACGTCAACGATGTCCACGCCGAGCCCGAGGACGCCGAGCGGGTGAACGCCAGGGGAACGGTGGCCGTGCTCGAGGCCGCGCGGCGCGCGGGGGTCAAGCGGATCGTGTACGCGAGCACGATCTGGGTCTATTCCGACT
>JALYUQ010000281.1 GCA_030853685.1 Actinomycetota bacterium
CCCGCAGGGTCTCGGCGAAGCGAGCCCGTGAGCTGGCCCGCAGCGCCCGCAGCGGCGCCAGGCGCTCGAGCGCGATCTCCCGGGCCAGCCGAGGCTCGCTGGCCAGCAGCAGCTCGCCCGCCCGTTCGCTGGCCACCACCAGCGCTGGCGCCTCGGCGGCCAGCGCCAGTGCGCTGCGGGCGCGGGCGAAGCTGAGTGGAGCCTGGCGCCAGCTCACCGTCGTCCCCAGTCCGGCGGCCATGCCCGCCTCGTGCACCGCCCGGCTAACCTCGCCTCGACGACCGGGCCCGTCGGGATCCGGGATGATCACGCAGCCGAGCTCGCCGATCGTCTCCGAGATGGCGTCGTGCGGGAGGCGCACGGTGGCCAGCTCCCGCCCCTCCCCGGCGATCGCCAGCGCGGCGAGCGTACGCGGAAGCGACCACGACACCTCTGCAGCGGCCGCCTGCACCCGCTCGGGATCGACCGGCGGATCGCTGACCAGCAGCCGCACCAGCCGCCGCCTTCGGCGCTCGGCTTCGCCGGCCACCGCGGACTGCTCGAGCGCGTGGCCCTCGGCCGACTCGGCCGATAGGACGTCGATGTAGGCGAAGATCGACTCGGCCAGCAGGTACATCGTCTCCGGCGCCAGATCAGCTGCCGCTCCCGCCGCGGCAAAGCGCCGCCAGGCCACGCGAGCCCCGATCCGATACGCGCTGAGCAGGGCCTCCAGGCTGCGGCCCGCCCGCATTTCCCCTCGGCCGAGCATCCGGTAGACATCCCTGCGCGGCACCGGGGCCCCGGCCTCGATCTCGGCCAGCAGGTGGCGGAGCGCCTCCTGCACCCCCGCCCGCAGGCCCTCACCGAAGCCTCCCTCCAGCGGGCGGGAGTAGACGGGCACTGCACGTACCGCATCGATCATCTGCTCGGCGGCCTCGGAGAGGACCGGCCGCAGGACGTCAGCCACCTCCGCAGGCAGCTCATGCCAGGGCTGGAGATCCATTTCTTGTACAGACGCTACAAGTTCCCACCTCTGAACTCGCGAGAAGCTAGTAGCGACGACGATCTGTTCCACCTATCCTCATTGGGAGATGTCCCGTGCCCACAAGATCGGCAACTTGATCGGCGTTCCGCTGCCGCTGGTCGGACTGGTGGCGGCGATCGTGCTGCTCTGGAACCGTGCCATCGGACCATTGGAGCTGGGGCTGCTGATCGGCTTCTACGTTTTCACCGCCCTCGGGATCACGCTCGGCTACCACCGCATGTTCACCCACCGCGCATTCGAGTCCTCGCGGGCCTTCCGGGCAGTGGTGGCCGTATTCGGCTCGATGGCCGTTCAGGGCTCGGTGATCACCTGGGTTGCCGACCACCGCAAGCACCACGCGTTCACCGACCTCGAGGGTGATCCCCATTCGCCGCACCTCAGCGGCCCGGGGTTCGTCGGCGCCGTCCGCGGGCTCTGGCATGCCCATGTCGGCTGGCTGTTCGAGAGCGTCGGAACGGCGGAGCGCGAGCGCTTCGCCTCCGATCTGGTCAAGGACAATGTGGTCCGGGTCGTCGACCGCCTGTTCTGGGTCTGGGTGCTGGCCGGCTTTGTCGCGCCCTTCGCCCTCGGGTGGATCGTCGGTGGCGGAATCGGAACCGCGCTGACCGCGCTGCTGTGGGGCGGCTTCGTCCGCGTCTTCCTGCTTCATCACGTCACCTGGTCGATCAACTCCGTCTGCCACTTCTTCGGACGCAAGCGCTTCGACGTCGACGACGAGAGCCGCAACGTGTTCTGGCTCGCGCCGCTCTCGATGGGCGAGGCCTGGCATCACAACCACCACGCCTTCCCCACCTCGGCCTTCCACGGGCTACGACCGCTGGAGCGCCTGGCCGATCCCACCGGCCTGCTGATCGCGCTGTTCGAGAGGCTCGGGTTGGTGTGGAACGTGGTCCGCGTGAGCCCCGAGCGTCAGGCCGCCAAGTCGCTGCCCGACCGTCGCGCCGCCTCGCTGCCCAGCGCCGGCTGAGCCCGCCAACTCACAACTGCCCGACGCGGCCGAGCCGCGGCTCACAACTTCCGAGCGCCGGGCTGATTCGGACGATCCCCCGGCAGCGTGGCCTGCGGCAGCTTGCGCCGGCTGGCCTCAGCCGCTTTCGAGCGGCGCCATCGACAGCCCGGCAGTGTCCAGCGCCTGCCAGTAGCCTTCGGCGTCCTCACGCGCCCCGCTCCATACGATCGCGCAGCCGCGGTTGTGGATCCGGTCGGCGAGCCGGTAGCCCTCGGTGAGGCTCACCCCCGGGATGACGCCGGCCAGGGTCTCGGCCACGTGATCGAATGTGTTGAAGCTGTCGTTGAGAACGACGACCCGCCAGAGCCCTCCCTGTCCTGTGCCCGGACCATCCAGGCGCGGCAGCTCGATCGTCTGCGCCATGCCGGCCTTCAGGATACCCCGGCTCCAGCGCGCTTGGCCCAGTACCGCGACAGCCCTGCGTAGAGCTGATCGGCCGGCGCCGCCTGGGCATACGCGGCGGCGATCTCGGGCGAGGCCCCCGCGGCGATCTCCGCCCGGATCGCTGCGATGAAGCCCTCCTGGCCATGGGTGCGAGCCAGCTCGGCCCACCGCCGCAGCCGCTCGCGGATCTCCTCGAGTTGTGAATCCACGGCCTCGCTGATCCCGAAGTGCGTCATCGCCAGCCGCTCTGGTCGCCACGCCGCCACTTGCTCCAGCGAGCCCTCCCACGCCTCGAGGTCGATGTCCGGCGGCGGCGTCGGCGGGATCGCCGGGCCGCTCGGGAGGATCCTCACGCCACCAACGTCACCGACGAAGGCCGTCGAGCCGCGGAGGTAGGAGACGTGATGCGAAGCGTGCCCCGGTGTGTAGGCGACCGTGAAGTGGCCATCGAGGATCCGCTCCCCTCCGCTCAGGATCCGCAATCGTTCCTGCGGCACGGCCACGAACTCACCCCACAGCCGATCCATGTCCTCGCCGTAGAGGCGCGTGGCGCTCTCGATCAAGCGGCTCGGATCGACCATGTGCCGGGCTCCGCGCTCGTGCACATAGACCTCGAGCTCCGGCCAGTGGCGCACCAGCGAGCCGCTGGCACCCGCGTGGTCGAGGTGGACGTGGGTCAAGAGCAGCGCCCGCGGGCGCTCGTCGCCGAGCGCGTCGAGCAGCGTCGGCAGGCAGGAGGAAGGGCCGGGGTCGACCAGCACCTCGTCGACGAGGTAGGTCCCGATCACCCTGGGGCGACCGATGTGGTGCAGATCGATCAGCCGCACCGCGGGTCAGGTCTCCCGCGGCGGATCCGCGGCCTCACCTGACCGGCTCGGCTGCTCTGGGGTGAGCGGCTCGAACGGGACGGTCTGGTCGGCATCGAACACCTGCGAGGGCGGATCAACCTCGCTCGCCGGCGAGCCCGGCAAGTCCGGAGAGCCCGGAGAGCCCGGCAAGTCCGGAGAGTCCGGCGAGTCCGGAGAGTCCGGCGAGTCCGGCGAGTCCGGCGAGTCCGGCGATAGGGTGATCGTCTCCTCTCCGGTGTCGCTGGCGGCGGGGAAGCGCTCCACCGCGGCATCGGCCAGTCCGAGCAGCTCCTGCGCCAGCTGGCGGGCATCCTCGACGATGCGTTGGCGCTCGGCCCAGATCCGATCGGTCTCGGCGTCGAGCTCCCGCAGCCGCTCCTGAGCCGCCGTGGTGATCCGGGCCGCGTCGCCCCGAGCCACCTGCAGTCGATCCTCGGCTTCGGCCCGAGATTGACTGGTGATCTGAGCGGCGGTCTCGTGGGCGCGCTGGAGGATCCCCGACACCTGCTCGCCGACGCGCTCCACGGCCCTGCGCACCGCCGCCTGGGGCGAGCGTGAGGCCTGAAGCTCGATCACCAGTTGGTTGGTGCGGCGCACGTATCCATCGACTGCCAGCCGGTCGTAGCCGCGCAGGACGAGCGGGAACTCGGCGTCGGCGACGATGGCCGCCGGATCATCCGGAAGCTTCTCCAGTGGCGCGGTTATCTCCTGCAGGAGGGCGTGTTCGTCAGCTGCGGAACCTTGATCGGGCATAGCTTGAAGTTACCGCCCCAGCCATACAATGGTGCGATGTCATCCGACAAGTCACCGCGCCTGCCCGAGCGTGACCGCCCCTGGATGATGCGGACCTACGCCGGGCACTCCGACGCGCGGCGCTCCAACGAGCTCTACCGCCGCAACCTGGAGAAGGGTCAGACCGGGCTCTCGGTGGCCTTCGATCTCCCCACGCAGACCGGATATGACCCGGATCACGAGCTGGCTCGCGGAGAGGTGGGCAAGGTTGGGGTCTCGGTGGCGCACCTGGGGGACATGCGGACGCTGATGGAGGGCATCCCGCTGGGCCAGATGAACACCTCGATGACGATCAACGCCACGGCGGCGTGGCTGCTGGCCCTGTACATCGTGGCCGCCGAGGAGCAGGGCGTGGTCGCCGAGGAGCTGCAGGGCACGACCCAGAACGACATCCTCAAGGAGTACCTCAGCCGCGGCACCTATGCCTTCCCGCCGGGACCGAGCATGCGGCTGATCGCCGACACGATCGCCTACACGGTGAGGCACGTGCCGAGGTGGAACCCGATCAACATCTGCTCCTACCATCTCCAGGAAGCCGGGGCCACGCCGGTGCAGGAGATCGCCTACGCCATGAGCAACGCGATCGCCGTGCTCGACGCGGTCCGCGAGCGGGTGCCTCAGGAGCTGATGGGCGAGGTCTTCGGTCGTATCTCGTTCTTCGTCAACGCCGGCGTGCGGTTCGTCGAGGAACACGCGAAGCTCCGTGGGATGACGATCCTGTGGGAGGAGCTCGGGCGCGAACGCTACGCCGTTCAGGACCTCAAGCACCGCCGGCTGCGCTACGGCGTGCAGGTCAACTCCCTCGGGCTGACCGAGGCCCAGCCGGAGAACAACGTCTACCGGATCACGCTGGAGGCGCTGGCGGTCACGCTCGGCCGCGGCGCGCGCGCGCGAGCGATCCAGCTGCCGGCCTGGAACGAGGCTCTGGGGCTGCCCCGGTCGTGGGATCAGCAGTGGTCGCTGCGCCTACAGCAGATCCTGGCCTACGAGACCGACCTGCTGGAGTACCCGGACATCTTCGAGGGCTCGAAGGTGATGGAGGGCCTGGTTGCCGAGCTGATCGACGGTGCCCGGGGCGAGATGGCCCGCGTAGCCGAGCTCGGCGGAGCGGTCGAAGCCGTCGATTACATGAAGGCTGCGCTGGTCGACTCCCACCGCGATCGCTGGCGTCGGATCGAGTCCGGCGAGCTGACCGTGGTAGGGATGAACCGCTTTACCTCCACCGAGCCCTCGCCCCTGACCTCCGACGCCGACGGCGGCATCCTCGTGGTCGACCCCGCAGTCGAGGCCCAGCAGCAGCAGGCGCTCGAGCAGTGGCGCTCCGAGCGTGACGAGGCACGGGCCCAACAGGCGCTGCAGGAGCTCGCCGCGGTGGCTCGGGACGACGGCGAGAACATCATGCCGGCCACGATCGCCGCCGCTCGGGCCGGAGTCAGCACCGGCGAGTGGGCGCAGGCTCTGCGTGACTCGTTCGGCGAGTACCGCGCCCCGACCGGCGTCGGCGAGGCGGCCGCGATCGGCGGCGAGGACCTGTCCGAGCTGCGCGAGGAGGTCGAGCGGGTCAGCGCTGCGCTCGGTCGGCGGCTGAAGTTCCTGGTCGGCAAGCCGGGACTCGACGGCCACTCCAACGGCGCCGAGCAGATCGCTGTGCGGGCCCGCGATGCCGGAATGGACGTCGTCTACGAGGGCATCCGCCTGACTCCGGCCCAGATCGCCAACTCGGCGGCGCAGGAGGGCGTGCACGTGATCGGACTCTCGATTCTGTCCGGCTCGCACCGTGAGCTGATCCCCGCGGTGCTCCGCGCGCTGCGGGAGGAGGGCGCCGAGGAGGTCCCGGTGGTCGTCGGCGGGATCATCCCGGAAGTCGACGCCACCTGGTTGCGGGAGGAGGGCGTGGCCGCCGTCTACACCCCCAAGGACTGGGATCTCAACGCGATGATGCGAGACATCATCTCGCTGGCCGGCGAGCAGCACAAGCTGGACTCGGCCGCGCCGGCTTGACCCCGCGGAGCGCCGGCGAGCTCGCCCAGGGACTGCGTGACGGCGACCTGCGCACCGCCCCGGCGGTGCTCAACCTGGTCGAAAGCCACGCGTGCGCCGACCGGCAGGCCACCCGCGAGCTGCTCGGAGCGCTCTCCCCCAAAGCGTTGGGCCGGGAGGCCCGCGGCCACGTGGTCGGGATCACCGGTCCACCGGGGGTGGGCAAGTCCTCGCTGCTCTCCCATCTGGTCGCCGAGTGGCGCGCACGAGGGCGCTCCGTGGCGGTGCTGGCCGTGGACCCCAGCTCGCGGCGCTCCGGCGGGTCACTGCTCGGGGACCGCGCTCGGATCCGCTCGGATCCGGCCGACGCCGGCGTGTTCATCCGCTCCACCGCGGCCGGTGAGCAGCTGGGCGGTCTGGCGCCCGCCTCACGGGCGGCGGCCGCCGCCCTCGCCGTCGCCTTCGACGTGGTAGTGATCGAAACGGTCGGCGTGGGGCAGTCCGAAACCGACGTGGCCGATGTCGCCGACACCGTCGCGGTGATCGTGCAGCCCGGCTCCGGCGACGTGCTCCAGTTCCTCAAGGCCGGGATCATGGAGGTGCCTGACGTGCTCGTGGTCACCAAGGCCGATCTCGGCCGGGTGGCGATGCGGGCGCTGTCGGACCTCCGCTCCGCGCTGCGCTCGCTGGGCGCGCGGGAAACGGCGGTGCTGTCGGTGTCCTCGGTGAGCCCGCCGGCCGGCGTGCCCGAGCTCATCGAGGCCCTCGACGCCCACCGGGAGCGGCTCGACCTCCCCGCCAGGCGACTGCGTTCTCGGCGGTTGCACGCCCTGGCCGACTTCGCCGCCGAGCACGGCAACCGGGGCCTACGAGCGGCAGGCGGCCGGCGGGTGCTCGAGCGGTGGCTGCGCTGCACCGATCCTGATCTCGACGTCCCGGAGCTGGTCCGGGAGCTCGAGGAGCGGGCGGCCGCGGATCGCTGAGCGATCACGTACCCGGCTGGAGACTGAGCCCGCGGGCCGGGACCGGAGCGGATTGAACGATCGAGGTGGTCGTCTGGCCGAAGGCCGCGAAGCGGTCGATGATCGCTTCCAGATGCTCTACCGAGCGCACGTGCGCGGTCATGATGTAGCAGTCCTCGCCGGCGATCCGCCGGCAGTCGACGACCTCAGGAGTCCGCTGGGACAGTTCGCCGACCTGATGGAGCTGCCGAGGTGCGGGGCGCACCCGAATGACTGCACTGAGGCTCAGGCCCAGAGCACGAGGGTTCAGCCGCGCGTGATAACCGAGGATCACCTCCTGCTGCTCCAGGCGCTGTAGGCGCTCGGCCACCGCGGGCGACGAGAGCCCGACTCGCCGGCCGAGCTCGGCGAGGCTCAATCGAGCGTCGGCCTGGAGCTCCTCGAGCAGGCGCAGATTGGTCCCGTCATGCTCGATATCTTCGCCCTTTTGCCCTCCGGGCCTTCGATTCTCAGCCACCACGGCCAGCATACCTGCGCTTCGCCATGTACTTGTGATTCTGAGGACGGCAGCGTGTCGAACATGAAGCAGCCCAAGCCCGCCCTGCCGACCGCGCCCATGTTGAGTGGTGCCGGAGCTCTCGGGGCCAGGGTGCCGCCGCATCTGTACTTCGTTGTCAGCGCCGTCTTTCACTATCTCGGTCCGTCTTTCGCGGTGCTGCTGTTCGCCCGCGTCGAGGTACTGGGCGTGGCCTGGCTGAGGATCGCCTCCGCGGCGATCATCTTCGCTCTGTGGCGTCGCCCCTGGCGAGCCTTCGCGGGCCTCGATCGTGACGGGCGGAGGTTGCTGCTGGCCTGGGGAGCCGTGCTGGCGATCATGAACGTGTGCTTCTACAGCGCGATCAGCCGGCTGCCCCTCGGAACCGTCGCCGCCATCGAGTTCCTGCCCGTGATCGCCCTGGCCGCGATCGGCGCCCACACGGCGCGCAACCTGCTCGCGCTCGCGCTCGCGGTGCCCGGGGTCTACCTGCTCACCGATGTCCGGCTCGGCGGCGGTGCCCTGGGCTTCGCCTTCGCCTTCGCCAACGCAATCCTGTTCGCCGTCTACATCGTGCTCGCGGACCGAGTGGCCAAGCGGCCGACGCTCAGCGGCATCGACGGCCTCGCCGCCGCCATGCTCGTAGCCGCCGTCGTGGTCACCCCGATTGGTGGCTGGCGCGCCGCGCCCGCCTTGATCGACCCCATCGCGCTGCTCGCCGGCATCGGGGTCGGGATCTCCTCCTCGGTGATCCCCTACGTCACCGACCAGCTCGCCATGGCTCGCCTGCCCCGCGCCACCTACGCCACGATGGTCTCGCTGCTGCGCGCGATCGCCACCGTGATCGGAATCCTCGTCCTCGCCCAGATCCCCACCTGGGTCGAGGTCGCCGGTCTGGCGCTGGTCGTGGCCGGCGTCGCCCTCCACCGCCCCCAACCTGCCTGATGGCCTCTATCTGCCTCCCCGGCTGAGCGCGCTGATTCGCCACCCTCCGGACTCCTGAACCAGGTCGATCTCGGCCAGGACAGCCCGCTGACCGCGGGCGGCCGAGAGCGTCAGCACGCGAGCATGTGCGCCGGAGACGGTGATCCGCCCGATCCCGACGGTCACCTGGCTGACGGTCCCGAGCGCGGTCCTCATCGCCGACTCGCAGCTGATCCCGCTCGCCGCCAGCTGCTCGAGCAGCGGGGTGGCCAGCACCTGATCGCAGATCTCGCCATAGTTGTCCCGCGCCGCCGCGGCGGCGAACTGCTCGACCTTGGCGCGAACCCGATCGGACTCGCCGGTGCCGCAACCGGCCAGGGCGACCGTCGCCAGGGCCGCCGCCGTCAAGCCGCGGAGGGGCAGGCGCGCGGTCCGCATGGGGCCCGAGAGTACCCTTGGGCGAGATGGCCCTCGAACCGCTTCGTGACGGGCACGGCCGCGCCATCGGCGATCTGCGCGTGTCGGTCACCGATCGCTGCAACTTCCGCTGCCAGTACTGCATGCCGGCCGAGGGACTGCCCTGGCTGGAGCGCGAGGCCGTCCTGCGCTACGAGGAGATCGAGCGCTTGGTCTCGCTCATGGCCGGGATGGGCGTGCGCACGGTGCGCCTGACCGGAGGCGAGCCGCTGGTCCGCCGAGACCTTCCGGCGCTGGTCCGCCGACTGGCCGCGATCTCGGAGCTCGACGAGCTGTCGGTGACCACCAACGGCTTCCTGCTCGAGCGCCAGGCCCGAGAGCTCGTGGAGGCCGGTGTCGACCGCTTCAACGTCTCGGTCGACTCGCTGCAGCGCGACCGCTTCTATGAGCTGACCCGCCGTGATGCCCTCCCCCAGGTGCTGCGTGGGCTGGAGCTCCTGGCCTCGCTGCCGCTCGCGCACCCGATCAAGGTCAACGCGGTGGCGATGCGCGGTTTCACCGAGCAGGAGGTGCTGCCGTTCGCCGAGCTGGCGCGGGAGACGGGGCTGGAGGTGCGCTTCATCGAGTTCATGCCGCTCGATGGCGATCGGGCCTGGACACCCGAGCAGGTGCTGACCGGTGAGGAGATCCGCTCCGTGATCGATGCGGTCCATCCGCTGCTGCCGGCCGAGCGCGCACCCCACGCCACCGCGCGGGTGTTCGAGTTCGCCGACGGACGGGGGCGGATTGGCTTCATCAACCCCGTCTCCGAGCCGTTCTGCGCGGACTGCAACCGGATTCGCCTGACCGCCGACGGGCGCCTGCGGACGTGCCTGTTCTCATTGAACGAGACCGACCTGCGCGGAGCGCTGCGTGACGGTCACACCGACGACGAGCTCCGCACGGTGATCCGGGACGCGGTCTGGCGCAAGGAGCTCAAGCACGGCGTCGGGGAGCCCGGCTTCGTCCAGCCGGCCCGGACGATGTCGGCCATCGGTGGCTGAGACGCCTGAGCGCGCGACGGCCCGGGTAGCCGTGGTCAGCGGCGTGATCTTCGTCTTCGCCGGCCTGGTCAAGTTCGTCTTTCACGGCTGGGAGCTTCACGCCTTCCGCAGCTTCGGGTTGCCCTGGCCCTCCGCGTTGGAGATCCTCGCCGGGGTGCTGGAGGTGGCCGGCGGGGTGCTGTTGATCATGCGCCGGCTCCTGACCCCGGTGGCGGCGGCGCTGGGCGCGACGATGGTGGTGGCGATCGGTGCCTCGGGGATCGGCCACGGCGATGTGATTCCCAGCCTCACGCTCGCCCCGGTGCTGCTGGTCGCGATGGGTTTCCTGCTGGTCCGCGGGCTCCGGCATGAACCGGCCCGGGCGCCCGTGCGTTAAGCAATAGGCAATGGGAGATCGCCACGATCGGGGACGACGATGCTCCTGCTGATGGTGTTCGCCCTGATCGCGGGCGCCGGAACCGCGATCACCCCCTGCGTGCTGCCCGTGCTGCCGGCGCTGCTCTCGGCCAGCGCCGTCGGCGGGCGCCGCCGACCACTGGGGATCGTGCTCGGCCTGGCGATCACCTTCACGATCGCCATCGTGGCCCTGGCCCAGCTGGTCAAGGGCGTCGGCCTGGCCGGTGGTGCCGCGCGAACGCTGGCCATTGTCGTGCTGCTCGGCTTCGGAGTCGTGCTGCTGGTTCCGGCGCTGGCCGAGCGTATCCAGGCCCCGCTCTCCCGGCTGGGCCGCTTCGGGCCTCGCGGCCGCGGCCACGGGTTCTGGTCGGGCCTCGGTGTGGGCGGGGCGCTCGGCTTCGTCTGCGCCCCCTGCGCCGGACCGATCCTGGCCGCGGTGACCTCGGTGAGCGCATCGGGCGGCGCCTCTGTGCGTACCATCGTCGTCGCTCTGGCCTACAGCTGCGGGCTCAGCGCGGTGCTGCTGCTCTACGCCCTCGGCGGGCGCGCGGTGCTCGACCGGATCCGCCGCTCGGCCCGCGGGCACGTGGTGGAGCGCACGCTGGGGATCGTGCTGCTCCTCACCGGTGTCCTGATGGCGGCCAATCTAGACGTGCGCTTCGAGGAGGCGCTGGCCAAGGACACGAGTCTGCCCTCGTTCCTGGTCGATCCCGCGCGCTCGCTGGAGAACTCCCACGCCGTCCAGAGCCGGCTGGCTTCGCTGCGGCCCGCTTCACGCTTCGCCTCAGCGCAGGCGCGGATGACCAGCGCCACGAAGCCCGGCGCGGCGGCTGGATCCTCGCTGCCCGACCTCGGCCCGGCGCCGGAGTTCACCGGCACCGAACGGTGGTTCAACACCCCCGGCGCTCAGCCGTTGACGCTCGCCGGATTGCGCGGCCACGTGGTGCTGGTCGACTTCTGGACCTACACCTGCATCAACTGCCTGCGCACGCTGCCCTACCTGAAGGGCCTGTACGCCACCTACCACCCCTACGGCCTGCAGATCGTCGGCGTCGAGACGCCGGAGTTCACCTTCGAGCAGGACGCCGGCAACGTCGCGCAGGCGGTGCGCTCCGACGGCCTGCGCTACCCGGTGGTCCAGGACAATCGCTACGGGACCTGGAACGCGTGGGGCAACCAGTACTGGCCGGCCGAGTACCTGATCGACGCCTCCGGTCGGGTCCGCCACACCCAGTTCGGCGAGGGCGATTACGCGGCCGGCGAGCGGGCCGTGCGCTCCCTGCTGCGGGCCGCCGGAGCTCGAAGCCTGCCGCCTCCGATGAGCGCCCACGCGCAGCTGCCGGCGGCCCAGCTGGCCACACCGGAGACCTATCTCGATCCCCAGCGCGCCCAGGGCTTCCTCGTCCCGCCCCAGCAGGGGACGCACGAGTACCCGGGCCTCGCTCATCCGCGGCTGAACGAGTTCGGCCTGCGGGGACGCTGGCGGGTCGACTCCGAGTCCGCCACAGCCCTCAGCGCCGGCGCGGCGATCCAGGCCCGCGTGCAGGCCGCCGACGTCTACCTCGTGCTGACCTCGGCCGGGAACGTGCCGCGGACGGTGCGCGTGCTGTTCGACGGCCGCCCGGTCACCGCGTCAGCCGCGGGGGCCGATGTCCACGACGGCTCGGTCCGAGTCACCGGACAGCGGCTCTACGCGCTGGTCTCCCGTCCGGCGGCCGAGAAACACGACATCACCGTGGAGATCCCCCCGGGGGTCAGCGCCTACGACTTCACGTTCGGCTGAGTCGGTGCTGGTGCGGCGCTCCGCCGGCGTAGCGCCGCGGCGGCCCGGCGCAGATCCTCCGGCCGGTTGACGTTCAGCAGCTCCTGCTCCGCGTGCGCAGGCAGCACCGTGGCGCACAGCCGCTGCGCGAGCGAGCGCATCCGGGGCATCGGGTCCTCGGCCAGGGCCGTCCGCAGCACGTTCAGCGCGGCGGGCTCGTAGCGGCCAAGGAGCGGCTGCGGCCCCTCGCCGTCCGACGCGATGCAGGCCAGTGGGGTCGATCGATCGTCGATTGGTGGCGATGATCCCCACCTCGCGAGGCGGGCGACCAGATCGCGTTGCACCAGCGGCAGGTCGGCGGCACACACGAGCACCGGCCTTCCCTGCGCCCGCTCGAGCGCCCATACGAGTCCAGCCAGCGGGTGGCGCGGCTCCTCAGGCTCCAGCCACACCTCGGTGCCCGGCAGCACGGGCAGAACCGAGCTCGGTTTGGCCAGCACGACCACCTCCCCCAGCGCGGCGCGCAGCGCGGCCAGCGGATAGGTGATGAGCGGAGCGCCGAGGAGCTCCACGCGGGCCTTGGCGCCTCCGATCCGCCGACCCGCGCCTCCCGCCAGCACGACGCCCACCGGGGTGAGGAGACGAGAAGTCAGCGCCATCCGCGGATTTTCCCCCTTCGCCCCGGGCGCGGAGCGACAGGGCCCGCCCGGGCGTGCGCGGGGGCCGCAATACACTGGATGCGGATGGAGGGCTCAACCGAGGTAAAGAGCTGGCTGCGCTGCTATCGCTGCTGGTCGCAGAACCTGGAGGTGCAGGTCCACTACGAGGGGATCCACCGCATCGACGCCGAAACCGGCGAGCGGGGCGAGGTCGTCGACGAGATGCAGGAGGCGGTCGTCCAGTGCCTCGAGTGCATGCACGACCAGCCCCATCTCGGCTTTCACAACGGTCGCGTCGAGCCGATCGAGGATCGCTGGGAGCGGATGATCGCCGGGACCCCCTGGGTGGCCTCGTGCACCGTGTCGGTCGAGGCTGACGACGTGGAGACCTGCTCCGGTCCCGAAGCCGGCGACGCGCTCTCCTACGCCGCCTTCGGCGACCACGGGACGCGTGAGTTCTTCACCCACGTCCGCTTTCACAAGCACGACGAGGACCGGATCGTGGTGCACCTGCTGGTGGAGCTCTACGCCCGCTCGGCCGAGGAGGCCACCGACGTGCTGGAGGAGGCGGCCCGCGGCACGCTGGCGATCACCTCGCTGGCCGAGGAGTCCCGGCCTCCGGCTTCGACCGGCGGCGACGAGCACTGAGCTGACCGGGCCCGAGCCCCGGGTTTAGAAGGGCGGCGTTCTGGCGAGCCCCTGAGTGCGAGCTAATCCCAAGAGGGAGGCATTCATGGAGAGCGAAGAGCGAGACCCCGGCCAACAGCCTGAGGAGCAGGACATGCCCCATGGCCACGAGGGCAGCGATCGCGAAGGCGGTCAAGTCGGCGTTGGCGTGGGCGGGTTGGGCGGCGCAGAGCCTGGCGGCACGCAGAGCGATCAAGGCCGCGGATATGGCGCTGAGGGCGGAAGCGCACGTGACCTTCAGGAGGACATGCCGCACGGCCACGAGGGCAGCGATCGCGAGGGCCCCCAGGTCGGAGTCGGCACCGGTGGCCTCGGCGGCCAGGAGTGGAGCGGCCGGCGGGAGGAATCCAGTGGACAAGGTGACGAGCCCGACACGGACTCGGACGAGGGCTAGTTGAAACGATCCGCGCGGGCCTCGCTCCCACGAGGCTCGCGACGGGGTCCTTGCTCCGGCCAACGACCCCACACCTCGACGACGATCAGCGCCAGCGCCACCGGAACGGTCGCGGGCAGCTCGTGGACCACGAAGAACATCAGGTCGAACAGCCCGGCTATGGCCAATGTGAGCAGCGCCGCGCGGCGCTGGACACGCGCCTGCCGACTCAGCACCGCGCCGAGCAGCGCCGCCGCGAACAGGTCGCCGTAGCCGAGCGAGACCGAACCGAACAGCTCGCTCTGGAGTTGTGGCAGTCCGCCGGCCGGGGCCGCGGCGATCAGGGTGGCATTCGGCGCTTGGAGCAGATCGGTGGCCACCAGCCACACGTCGGCCGCGGTCATCAGCAGGATCCCCACCTTCAGGTACGCGGCGGGGGTGCTGGCGCCGAGCAGCACCCCGAGGCTCACGCAGCTGAGCGCCGAGAGCAGCGCCGCGGCCGCCTCGCCGCTCAGCGATCCGCGAGCCGCCCAGGCCAGAGCGAACAACGGCACCGCTAGCGCAGCCAGCCACGGCCGGGCGCCGCTCATGCTCCAGCCGAGCGCTAGCGCAGCCAGCAGCGGGACCGCCACCAGCGCCAGGTAGGTGAGACCGGTGGCCGTGTCCGAGACGTAGCGGATCGCGAACACCACGCCCACGATCGACCCGAGCGGGATCAGCGCCCAGCCGCGGGCCGAGAGCCGGGACAGGAGCGGAACCGCCGGAAGCGCACGGGGCGCCGCCACGACGCCGGCCTGCAGCACGAGCAGGCCGGCGTCGGATGCAGCGAAGGCGAGCGTGGCCCGCCCGCCCCTAAGCGGCTGAGTCGAGCCGCGCGGTCAGCTCGTCGAGTTGGCGGCGAAGCGCGTCCGGGAGCTCCTTGCCGAAGCGGGCGTAGTGCTCGCGGACCTGCGGCAGCTGCGCGGACCATTCCTGCGGGTCGACCGCCAGGAGCTTCTTCATCGACTCCGGCGAGATGTCGAGCCCCTCGGTGTCGATGCCCTCGGAGCTGGGCAGCAGACCCACCGAAGATTCCACCGCGTCGGCGGCATCTTGGCAGCGGCGGAAGACCCAGGCCAGGACGCGGGAGTTCTCTCCGAAGCCGGGCCACAGAAAGCGGCCGGACTCGTCACGGCGAAACCAATTGACGTAGAAGATCCGCGGGAGCTTTGCCGCCCCGCGCTCGCCGACCTTCAGCCAGTGCGTGAAGTAGTCGCCCATGTTGTAGCCGCAGAACGGGAGCATCGCCATCGGGTCAAAACGCAGCTCGCCGACGTTGCCAGTGGCTGCGGCGGTCTTCTCCGAGGACATGATCGAGCCGAGGAACACCCCGTGTTCCCAGCTGCGGGCCTCCATCACCAACGGCACCACGGTCGAGCGCCGGCCGCCGAACAGCATCGCATCGATCGGCACGCCCTTGGGGTCCTGCCATTCGGGCGCGATCGACGGGCACTGCGAAGCCGGCGCGGTGAACCGCGCGTTGGGGTGCGCCGCCGGGATCTCGGAATCCGGCGTCCAGTCGTTGCCGTGCCAATCGATGGCGTGGGCCGGCGGCTCGCCGGTCAGCCCCTCCCACCACACGTCACCATCGTCCGTCCAGGCGGTGTTGGTGAAGATGGAGTTGCGCCCGATGGTGTCGATCGCGTTGGGATTGGTCAGCGCGCCGGTTCCCGGGGCCACGCCGAAGAACCCAGCCTCGGGATTGACGGCGTAGAGCCGCCCGTCGGAGCCGAACTTCATCCAGCTTATGTCGTCGCCGATCGTCTCGACCTTCCAACCGGGCAGCGTCGGGATCAGCATCGCCAGGTTGGTCTTGCCGCAGGCGCTGGGGAAGGCTCCGGTGACGAACTTGACCTCTCCCTCGGGGGAGGTCAGCTTGAGGATCAGCATGTGCTCGGCCATCCAGCCTTCGTCACGGGCCATGACCGAGGCGATGCGCAGCGCGAAGCACTTCTTGCCCAGCAGCGCGTTGCCGCCGTAGCCGGAGCCGAAGGACCAGATCTCCCGGGTCTCCGGGAAGTGGACGATGTACTTGTTGTCGGCGTTGCACGGCCACGGCACGTCCTGATCGGAGTCCGAGAGCGGCATCCCCACCGAATGCAGGCAGGGCACGTAATGGCCGTCGGCACCGATCACATCGAGCGCGGCCTGACCCATCCGAGTCATGATCCGCATCGAGCAGGCGACGTAGGCCGAGTCGGTCAGCTGCACGCCGACGTGGGAGATCGGCGAGCCGAGCGGACCCATCGAGAACGGCACCACGTACATCGTGCGCCCCCGCATCGAACCCTTGAACAGGCCGCTCAGCGTCTCCCGCATCTCCTCGGGATCACGCCAGTTGTTGGTCGGCCCGGCGTCGCTCTCCTGCGCACAGCAGATGAACGTACGATCCTCCACTCGCGCCACGTCGGCGGGGTCTGACAGCGCCAGGTAGGAGTTCGGGCGCTTGGCGTCGGAGAGCTTCTGGAAGGTGCCCGCCGCGACCAGCGTGGCAGCCAGCTGGTCGTACTCCTCTGCGGATCCGTCGCACCAGTGAATTTCGTCCGGCTGGGTGAGTCCGGCTACCTCTTCGACCCACGCCTTCAGACGTGTGTGATCGGTGCTCGCTTGGTGCGTCGGTGCAGTGTGAGCCATGGTTCTTCAGGCACTCCTTGAGCTTCGGTGGGCACGGCAAATGTACCCGGAACCCGGGAAGCCGGACCTCAGAACGTCTGCGGACCGGAATCCGGAGCGTTCTGCAGGACCGCCGCTGCACCTCCCGGGCGGTGCTCAGGCGCCGTTGCTCTCGGCCCCCTCTGGGCTCTCGCCGGGCTCCCGCCTGGGCACCAGCACGAGCCGCTTGAACTCGGCCACCAGCACGCCCTCCTGGTTCAGCACCCGGGTGTGCACCCGGACCACGCCACGGTCGGGCTTCGAGCCCGACGGCTTGACCTCCAGCACCTCGGTCTCGCAGAACAGGGTGTCGCCGTGGAAGACCGGCGCGGGGTGCTTGAGCTCCTCGGTGGCCAGGTTGGCGATCGCCTTGCCACTTACGTCCGAGACGCTCATCCCGAGCGCCAGCGAGTACACCAGCGGCCCCACCACCACGTTGCGGCCCTGCTGGGACTGCTTGGCGTAGACGTCGTTGAGATGAAGCGGGTGGTGGTTCATCGTGATCAGGCAGAACAGGTGGTCGTCTGACTCGGTGACCGTCTTGGCGGGCCAGTGCTTGTAAACCGCCCCGACCTCGAACTCCTCCAGGTAGCGGCCGTAGGGATGGGCGCCGCTGGCCTCGCGGGCCGCCTGATCGGTCTCGACTTGCGTCATGGGCTCTCCTTGGATCGGTTCAGGCAGCCTGTGCCTGAGCGGACTGCGAATTGTGCGTCGGCAGGCCGAAAGGATGCCAGGGTGCCGAGAAGCCCGCGTGGATCTTCAGTACTTGATCCGGAAGTTCCCGATGAAGGTGATCCGGTTGCCGTCGGGGTCGGTGATCGCCGCGAGACGAACGTTCTTGTTCGCCGTTTCGGTGCCACCGGGAGCCAAGCCTCTTCCCAAGAGGTCGGCAAGGTGCTTGTCCAGATCGTCCACGGTCGAAATTCAGCAAAGCGCTACCGGCGCGGCCAGCGTCGTGGAGGAGGTGCCGGCAACGGTTCTTGGGTCCTCGGTCACTTCACTCTCCTGAGATGCCGGGCCTGGCGGCGGCAAGCAGCACGATGCCGATGCCGTTGGCAACGTCCTCGAACTCGGCTGGCCGATGCGGCCAGGTCGGGTCATACCCGCGCGGTATCGCGGCGGAAGCGCCAGGCGGCACCCCCGACGAAGATCATCAGCCAGACAATCAGGTTGACCACCCAGGTCGGGTGCAGGCTGCCGCCTGTGAGCGGGTAGTGCACGAGCTGGCTGAGACCGTACAGCGGCGTGTACTGCGCCAAGTTCTGCAAGGTCGAGGAGAACTGGCTCAGCGGGATGAACACGCCACCGCCGAATGCGAACAGCATCAGCGCGAACCCGATGATCTGCATGACGTTCTCCGACGGGAGCAGATAGCCGATGAAGAGACCGAAGGCGGCGAACAGCAGCGACCCGATCCACAGACACAGCGCGGTGATGATCCACACGTGCACCGGCATCGATGGCTTGCCCGTGATCGCGCCGACGATATAGACGGCCAGGACGGCGGCCAGTCCCAGCACCAGCGAGGTCAGCATCTTGGTCGCGATGTAAGCGAGCGGCCTCAGCGGCGTCAGGCGGAGCTGGCGGCTCCAGCCCGCGGCACGTTCGATCGAGACCATCGCGCCGCCGCTGGTGGTGGCCAGCACGGCGCCGTACAGCGCCATGCTGATCATGACGAACGCCGACACATTCCCGCTTCCCGATCTATTGCTGGCGTAAGCGCTGTTCAGGCCGAAGATCAGGAAGAAGAGGACCGGCACGATCAGCGTGAAGAGCATCGTCCGCCGGTTGCGCAGCAGGCGGCGGACCTCCAGTCGCAGGATCGCCACGCTGAAGCCGCCCATCGGCGGGGTCGGGCGATCGAGAGCGTTTTCGCTCAGCAGAGGGGTCTCGGTGCTCATCGAGCTACTTTCGCCGGCGGGCCGTCGTTGCCCGTGCCTGCGGCGGCGGGCCGTCATCGTTTACGTCGGTGGCGCCGGTGCTGGTCAAGGCGATGAACGCCTCCTCCAGTCCGCGTGCGACGATCTCCAGATCTCGGGCCGAGGTCTCGCTCAGCAGGTGCCGGGCGACCGTGTCGCTGTCGCCGGAATGGATCAGGACAGTGTCGCCGCGCACCTCGACGCTGTCGGCACCGGGTATGCCACGCAGGCTCGACTCGTCCTGGCCAGGAAGCGTCGCGCGGACCGTCCGCCCGGCCGCGAGGCTCTTGACCTCGGCCGCGGTCCCGTCGGCCACTATCTCCCCCGTGCGGATCAGAACGATGCGACCTGCATAGGAATCTGCCTCCTCGAGGTAGTGCGTCGCGAACAGGATCGTCCGGCCCTTCGCGGCATCCTCGGTGATCGCCTTCCAGAACTCGCGCCGGCCCTCCACATCCATGCCCTGCGTCGGCTCGTCGAGGATCAGCAACTCCGGGTCGGGCAGAAGCGCCATCGCGAACCGAAGCCGCTGTTGCTCTCCGCCGGAGCACTTGCCGACCATGCGATCCTCGATCTCCGCGATACCAGCCCGCGCCAGCACCTCGCCGACCGGGCGGCTCGACGCGAACAGCTTCGAGGTGTATCGCAGCGTCTCGCCCACATTGAGATCCTTGAGCAGGCCACCGCTCTGCATCACGGCCGAAACGAGGCCCCGACTGATCGCCTCGCGCGGCGCCATGCCGAAGACTTCAACCTCGCCGGCGGTAGGCCGCGACAAGCCAAGGATCATGTCGATCGTCGAGGTCTTGCCGGCGCCGTTGGGGCCGAGGAACGCGATCACCTCTCCTGAGTGCACCGCCAGGTCGAGTCCCCGAACAGCCTTTACCGTGCCGAAGCTCTTGTGCACGCCACGCAGGTCAACAGCGAGCGGCAAGCTTGCGCGGGCATCGGACCCCGGACCCCGAGTTGACGTCGCATTGGTGAACGTCATCGCCCCATCATCGCGTACAGGTGTAGCGCTTATCGTCGTGCGCTGCGCGACGCATCTCCACAAGCCCCGGTAGGTCCGGCGAAGACCTCGGATCATCAAACGTGTGTTCGGCTAGCACTTGCGGCGATTCGCGTTAGGGCGGATTAGGTCGATCTCAATAGTCAATGGTCATGCTCGATGATTGCGCTGACCCTCGATGTCGGTGGCGTCTGCGCCGACGTCACACGCTGCGTGCCAGCGCGCTGACGGTCTTGCCAGCGTCACGCACCCGCGCAGCGCGGCGCGCGGCGCGCGGCCAGGAGTGCGGCGCGAGCGGACATCGGCCGGGAGCGGACATCGCTTTGCGAGCGGACATCGGCCGGGCCAGGAGGCTTTTGGCCGGCTTTTCGCGCTGTCAGGAGCCCAGGGCGCGTTTCCGGCGCGTCATAACTCGACACTCGAAGGCGACTGCGAGGCGAGTGTCGTGTGCGTGTCGCTATCCGCGCTCTACACGACAGTCGATCTTCTGAGGACCGCGAGTGTCGAGTTGTGATTTATGCGCTGTCTCAGAAAGCGCCGGTTGCGCCGCGCCCTCAGAGCCGCGAGCCGGGGCGCTGCCTCTGCGAAGGGGGATCGGGGCATGGCTCGCTGTCATGGCGCTACCGGGCTGCGCCTCGGCGACAGCACCCGTGTGCTGACTTACGCGGTGAAGGACGAACACGAAGACTCGGTCCGCTATTACCGACGACTGGGGTATCCATTTAGCCGGAGTAGCGCTGGGCCTGTCGCCAGGGCCGGCGGGACCCGTGCCGATCAATCGAAGCACCGGGGGTTGGTGGCGTAGGCCGCAAGCAACGGGCCCCCAGTAGCGGCGCGGGCCGGGAGCACACGGGCGCCCCATAGCGCTAGCGTTGCGCGCAACCAACCAGGAGATTGCCCGTGCGAAACCCACGCGACTTTGGAAAGCCACTTGCGATCGGCGCCCCCGATCCGGTGCTCGAGATCCCATTCAAGCCATCGCGGATGATCCACTTCTTCGATCCGAGCAACGAGAAGATGGCGGCCAAGCTGCCCGAGCTCGCCGCCAAGGCGGACATCCTGCTCGGAAACCTCGAGGATGCGGTTTCCGTGGAGCGCAAGATTCCCGCCCGCGAGGGCCTGGTCAAGGCCGGCAATGAGGTCGACTTCGGCGAGACGGCCCTGTGGACGCGGGTCAACAGCCTCGAGTCGCCGTGGGTGCTCGACGACCTGACGACGCTCGTGAGCGAGATCGGCGACAAGCTCGACGTCGTGATGGTTCCCAAGGTCGAAGGACCCTGGGACATCCACTACGTCGACCGGCTGCTCGCCCAGCTCGAGGCCAAGGCCGGGGTGAGGCGCCCGATCCTGATCCATGCCCTGCTCGAGACTGGCCTCGGCATGGCCAACGTGGAGGAGATCGCAACGGCGAGCCCGCGGATGCAGGGCATGAGCTTGGGCCCCGCGGACCTCGCTGCCTCACGGCGGATGAAGACTACTCGAGTCGGCGGTGGACACCCGGGTTATCGGGTGATCGCCGATCCCGACGCCACAGACCCTGAGGCGTCGCGGATCTCCGCGCAGCAGGACCCGTGGCACTACACGATCGCGCGCATGGTCGACGCCTGCACGTCCGCCGGGATCCTCCCCTTCTACGGCCCATATGGGGACATTCGCGATGTCCAGGGGGCCGAGACGCAGTTCCGCGCGGCGTTTCTGCTCGGCTGCGTGGGCACGTGGTCGCTGCACCCTGTGCAAATCGAGATCGCGAAGAAGGTCTTCAGCCCGGACCCCGACGAGGTGCTGTTCGCCAAGAAGGTGCTGGAGGCGATCCCCGACGGCCGTGGCGTCCACATGATCGACGGCAAGATGCAGGACGACGCGACCTGGAAGCAGTGCAAGGTGATGGTCTCGCTCGCGCAGATGCTCGCCGACAAGGATCCCGAGCTGGCAGAGGCATACGCGTTGGAGCCGGCGCCCGCGTAAGAGCGGGCTTGTAACAAAGCCGCCCCGCCGCAAGGGGGCCGGTTTTGCAGTCTTGCAGCTCTCCGATAGGGTTCGGCACCGATTCGATGCGCTTCTTCGAGTACGAGTCAAGGGCGATCGTGGCCAAGGCGGGGATCCCCGTGAGCAAGCACGGCTTCGCCAAGTCCGCCGAGGAGGCGGGCGCGATCGCCGAGCAGATCGGGGGAGCGGTCGTGATCAAGTCCCAGGTGCTGACTGGGGGGCGGATGAAGGCCGGCGGTGTGCAGTTCGCCGACACGCCGCAGGAGGCGACGCGGCACGCCGAGCACGTATTGGAGCTGGAGATCGGCGGCCACATGCCGCGCGGCGTGCTGGTCGACTCGCGCGCCGATGTCGAGCACGAGTACTACGCCGGGGTCGTATGGGACGGAATTCGCAAGCGCCCCGTGATCCTGTTCTCGGACATGGGTGGGATCGACATCGAGGAGGTCGCCGAGCGCCACCCCGACCACGTGGCACGGGCGCACTTCTCGACGCTACGGCCATTCTCCGACTGGCAGGCCAAGCAGGTGATCGCCTCGCTGAGGATCACCGGCCGGGCGCTGACTCGCCTCACCCCGATCCTCACCAGCCTCGCCCGATTGTTCCTGCGCTACGACATGACGCTGGCCGAGATCAACCCCCTGGGGGAGCTGAAGGATGGCTCCTTCGTCGCGCTCGATGCCCACATGGAGATGGAGAACGAGGCGCGGGGCCGACAGAAGGCGCTGCTGCACGAGCTCGGGGTCGGGGACGAGGAGACCCGTCAAGCGCGCGAGGCGACCGCGTTCGAGCTCGCGGGCGAGCAGGTCGACGCCCAGGACCACCGCGGCGTCGCCGGCAACGTGACCGAGTTCGAGGGCAACCTCGGCCTGGTGATTGGCGCCGGAGGAGGCTCTCTGACGCTGTTCGACGCCGTCCGTGCACAGGGGGGCGAACCGGCCAACTACTGCGAGATCGGCGGCAACCCGTCGGTCGCCAAGACGTGCGGACTGGCGAAGCTGGTGCTGCAGAAGCCCGGCGTCGAGAAGATCGCGGTGATGATGTCGATCGTCTCCAACACTCGCGTCGACATCGTCGCGCGCGGGGTGATCAAGGCGTGCATCGAGCTCGGCTGCGAACCGGCCGAGAAGATCGCGATCTTCCGCATCCCCGGGGCGTGGGAGGAGGAGGGCTTCAAGATCCTGGAGCACTACGGGGTGCCATACGCCGACCGCTCGGTGTCCCTGCACGAGGCCGCCAGGCGGGCGGTGGAGAAGGTCGGCCCTAGCGCAACCGCAGGCGGCCCATCATGAGCATCTTGATCGACGAGCGCACCACGTTCCTCGTCCAGGGAATCACCGGTCGCGAGGCCGTCAACCTGACGCGGGAGTGTCTCGACTACGGAAGGGGCGCGAAGATTGTCGCCGGCGTCACACCCGGCCGGCGGGGGCGCGATGTGCACGGCGTGCCGGTATTCGACACGGTCGAGCAGGCGGTCGAGCACCACGGCGGCCCGATCGAAGGCTCGGTCGTGACGGTCCCCCCCGCATTCACCAAGGATGCCGTGTTCGAGGCGCTCGAGCACGGCGTGAAGCTGGTGGTGATCGTGACCGAGCGGATCCCTCGCGGGGATGTCGCGCAGATGGTCGAGCTCGCGAACGAGCGTGGGGCGCGGATCATCGGCCCCAACTGCCTGGGGATGATCGTCCCGGACGTGATCAAGATGGGGGGGATCGGCGGACCTGCGCGCGACGCCGCCAAGTCCTATACGCCCGGCCCGGTCGGGGTGATCTCTCGCTCGGGCGGGATGACGACCGAGATGTCCTCGACCCTGAGCGCGGCCGGCCTCGGACAGTCGACAGCCGTCTCGATCGGCGGCGATGCGATCATCGGCTCGAGCTACGCCGAGCTGATGCCGCTGTTCGAAGCCGACGAGCAGACCGAGGCGATCGTTATCTACACCGAGCCGGGCGGCCGGATGGAAGCCGAGCTCGCGAGCTGGGTCAAGGAGAACGACTCGCGCCTGCCGATCATCGCGTTCATGGCGGGGCGGTTCATGGACGAGATGCCGGGCATGAGCTTCGGACATGCTGGAACGATCGTCGAGGGCAAGGCGGACACCGCCAGTGAGAAGATCGTCCGTCTTGCCGAAGCGGGGATCGTGGTCGCCGAGGAGATCTCCCAGATCCCGGATATCGTCAAGGAGAAGATCGGGCGAAGCTCAGGCTCGGGCACCGGAGCCACGGAGACGACGGGGTGAGCGAAGCCTTGTTCATCGACGTCCAGGTCGACGAGGCCGTGGCGAGCGACCGTGAGCTCGCCGCCAAGCTGGCCGAGGTGTGCCCTGTGGACATCTTCGTAGCGGGGCAGGAGGGCGTCAAGATAGTGGACGAGAACCTCGACGAGTGCGTCCTGTGCAGGCTTTGCATGAACGCGGCTCCCCCCGGCTCGGTGCGGGTGATCAAGCTCTATGACGGCGGCGCGGTGCTGGGGGAGTGACGACGCGGGTGCTGGGTGCCGGCGGACGCGTTGCCTGCGCCTGATGGCGCAACGTGCCGGGCCGGGCGTGCCGAGAGCCGGCTCCGGGTCAGCGCAACCAAGTAGGATCAGCGCCAATGGCCAAGAGGATCCTGATCGAGGGCTCCCTGGTGCGAGGCGCGTACGGGCTCATCTCACTGCTGTTTCCAAAGCTGCTGTTCGGCCTCGTCAGGGAGAGCGAGGCTGACCTCGGCGTCAAGGCACGTTACTTCAACCGCTTGTTCGGCGGCCGGGACCTGCTCGTGGCCAGCGGCACCCTGGCCGCGGTCCGCTCCGGTGCACTGAGCGGCGCCGTGAAGGCGAACCTGGCCTGCGAGCTGACCGACACCATTTCGCTCGTGGAGGAGGTTCGCGTCCGTGGCGGGCGCCGTGGCATCCGGACTGGGATGGACCGCATCCTCGCGCTCGGGCTCGCGTTCAACATCGCCGGCTACGTGGCTTGGGTGCGGGCGCTGCGGGCGCTATGAACCTCGCGAGCATCCTCACCGCATCCGTCGCGCGCGATCCCGCGCGCATCGCCCTGAAGCTCGATGACACCGAGGTCAACTACGGCCTGCTGGACGAGGCGACTGCGCGCCTTGCCGGGCTGCTCCACAGCAAGGGCGTCGTCAGCGGCGACCGCGTCGGGGTCATGCTTCCCAACGTTCCGTACTTCGCCATCTGCTACTACGGCGTCCTGCGGATGGGCGCCGTGGTCGTGCCAATGAACGTGCTGCTCAAGCGCAGGGAAGTCGCGTTTTATCTCCGTGATTCTGAAACCAAGCTCCTGTTCGCCTGGGATGGGTTCGAGGAGGAGGCGCGGGCAGGCGCGCAGGACGCCGGTGCAGACTGCGTGATCGTGCGCACCGGCGAGTTCGAGCAGTTGCTCGGGGCAGCCGATTCGTACCGCGAGCTGGTCGAGACCGCAGACGACGAGACCGCGGTGATCCTCTACACCTCTGGCACGACCGGCACCCCCAAGGGCGCCGAGCTCACGCACTCCAACCTCTTGCGCAACTGCGAGGTCTCGCGCGGGCTGTTCGACCTCGGCGCGGAAGCGGTGGTGTTGGGTGCGCTGCCCCTGTTTCACTCATTCGGCCAGACGTGCGGGTTGAACGCGACGATCGTCGGCGGCGGGACGCTGACGCTGATCCCGCGCTTTGACCCCGCCCAGGCCCTGGAGATCATCCAGCGTGACCACGTGAGCGTATTCGAGGGCGTCCCGACGATGTACGGAGCGATGCTCCACTACCCCCACCGTGGCGACTACGACACCTCGACGCTCGAGTTCTGCGCCTCGGGGGGCTCGGCGATGCCGGTCGAACTGATGCGCGGGTTCGAGCAGGCGTTCGACTGCAAGGTCCTGGAGGGCTATGGCCTTTCGGAGACTTCGCCTGTGGCGTCGTTCAACCATCCCGACCGGGAGCGTAAGCCCGGGTCGATCGGCACCCCGATCGAGGGCATCGAGATGAAGGTGGTCGACGACGCGGGCGACGAGGTCGAGCAGGGCGAGGTCGGCGAGATCGCGGTTCGCGGTCACAACGTGATGAAGGCCTACTGGAAGGCGCCCGATGCAACCGCAGAGGTGATCCGCGACGGTTGGCTTCACACCGGCGACATGGCGCGCATGGACGAGGACGGCTACTTCTTCATCGTCGACCGCAAGAAGGACATGATCATCCGCGGCGGCTACAACGTCTATCCGCGGGAGATCGAAGAGGTTCTCTATGAGCATCCGGCGGTGCGCGAGGCGGCGGTGGTCGGGCTGGCCCACGACGAGCTGGGCGAGGAGATCGGTGCCGCCGTGGCGCTCAAGGACGGCGCCCAGGCAAGCGCCGATGAGCTGCGCGACTATGTCAAGGACCAGGTGGCGGCCTACAAGTACCCGCGCCGTGTTTGGTTCGTAGACGAGCTCCCCAAGGGCCCGACGGGAAAGATCCTCAAGCGCGAGATCGAGCCGCCACCGAGCGCTTGAGCAAGGCGATCGAGATCCGCGCCGCCACGCCGGCGGATGTCGAGCTGATTCCGCGGACCGCTCCAGGGACTACGCGACGATCGTCGTCTTCGCGCCCACCAACCTCCAGTAGCGCTAACTGGCACGTGATGTCTCAGTTTCCTGAAATGTCGCACTAAAGGATTGCAAGAGCGACATGCGGTGGGAGCCGAGCGCGAGATCCAGCTCGGAGAACGCCGCGAACCTCGAGCGAAGGACGATCGCGGACCGCGTAGCTACCACTTTGCCGATGTTTGTTACGCCGGGCTCCCTGGCCCGGCATATCATTTCTCGCGGACTGACGCAAGAACACAACTGAGGAGAAGACCGAGCGATGAAGAAGATCTTGGAGATCATCTGCTGCATCCTGCACCCCGTAGCCGTGGTGCTGATCTGGATCAACCTGCTGTTCCGCGGCGATCTCGGCCTGATCGCAAAACTCACGTGGGCGATCGCGTCGATTGTGCCGCTTGTCCCGTTCGTCTACGTCCTCACCGGCAATGACCTCTGGTAGCTGCAGCGGGCTAACCGGGGCGTCGTGTGCCAGTAGGTGAAAATGTTGCAGTAGAGGTGTCTAACTGGGACGCGATCGCGTATGCTCGATGCGTGGAGCGGGAGCCACAGGATGACTTACCGGCTCAGATCGAGCGCAGAGCAGTCCGCCTCCGCCGCGATTGCGTAACCAGACCCTCGTGCCCCGGTCTGATGGCTTATGACGCATGAGACAATTCACCAACCCGGCGCCAACGGCCGGCCCCAGCGAAAGGAAGACAACGATGGCGACAGAGCAGAAGACAAGCGAGCAGGCCACTGCGGGCTCCTCCGCACAGACCGGAAGCGCGATGACTCGCCGCGGGCAGGACTCGCCGCTCGACACCGGCCACGGCCAGACGACGATCAACGACCAGGTGGTCTCGAAGGTAGCGGGAATCGCCGCGCGCGAGGTGCCAGGAGTCCATGTCCTTGGCGGCGGCGCCTCGCGCGCGTTCGGTGCGATGACCCAGCGCGTTGGCCTCGGTGACGAGCGCTCCCAGGGCGTCTCTGTAGAGGTCGGTGAGAAGGAGGCGGCGGTCGACTTGAGGCTGATCGTCGAGTACGGGGAGTCGATCCCGCAGGTCGCAGAAGCGATTCGCAACAACGTGATCAAGCGAATTGAGGGGATCACCGGCCTGTCTGTCACCGAGGTGAACATCGCGGTGGATGACCTGCACTTCCCCGGCGATGATGACAGTCAAGACGAGCCCAGCCGCGTCCAGTAGGCGGCTTAGAGTCCGTGGGCGAAAGCTTGTCAGACGCGGGCTCGGCGAACCCTTCGCCGAGCGCGGGCCCGGCGGGGGAGGGTGGGCTCCGCTCGCCGCGCGTCGAGCTCGCGCGGCTCGCGTTAACGGCGGCACTCGCACTGCCCGGCGTAGTTGCAGGCAATGCGGGCGAGCGTGGCATCTACATGATCCAATCCGGTAATGCTCCGCTGACTGGAGTCCTCGCCGTCGCCGAGCCAGGCTATCGCTACAGCATCGACCTCTTCCTAACGGCCGGGCTCGTCCCACTGCATCCGCTCGGCGAGCAGGTGCGCGACGCTGTTAGGAGTGCGGCGCAGCGCGCCGGGATGAAAGACGCTCTCGGCGAGCTGACGGTCACGTTCCTCGATCTGGATCCTCAGACGCAGGAGCCTGACGGCGATCAGGCCGGGGCGTGGCGTTAGTGATCCTAGTGCTGAAGACGCTGGTGCGTTTGATCGGCTTCCTGCTGGCGCTGGCGCTCTGCATCATCGGATTGGCGCTGGCCGTCTTCTCGATCCAAGGAGGCAAGTCCGGCCTGAGCATCACCCATCTAGCCCACCTCGTCCATCTGCCCGCGCTGCGACACGACGTCGACACCTTCCTCACGCGCATGGAGGCGAGCGGACCCATCGCGGTGGTGGCGCTGGCCAGCGGCGTGGGCGCGGTGATCATCGGCGTTCTGGCGCTCGTCGGCGTGCTCGTACCCACCAGAGAGCGCCTCCTCACGCTCTCGAGCTCAGGGGACGAGGCGCTCCTTGCCCGCCGCCGGGCGCTGGCAGCGCTCGCGCGCTCGCTTGCAGAGCGAGCCGATGGAGTCAGCGAAGCCAAGGTGCGCGTGCGCGTGCGCAGGCGTGGGGGCGGGAAGCTCACCGTCCGCGCTCAGCACACGCGAGCAACCGACGCGACGGCGGCACGCAGCGCTCTAGAAGCGGCGCTCGCGCCGCTGATCGGGCCACTCTCGCTGAGCGCCAAGCTGAAAGTGCGCCCCCCGGAGCAGGGTGCGGGAGTCGAGTAGTGCTTCGCCAGCGTATTCGCTTCCGTACATTTCCGCTGCGAGCGCTCAACCGGATGCTGGTCGTCCTGCTGGCGCTGGCCCTGATTTGGGGCGGCGTCGCGGTCGCGTTGCTGGCGTTGAAGGTCGGTCGCGCGTCGGTCAGCGACGTCACCGGCTACCGGCAACTCTACCGATCGGTGACCGGCATCGCCGCCGGCGACGTGCAGGGCGCCACCCGCGCCTGGATTGCGGGCGCCGGGGTGCTCTGCTTCCTGCTGTTCGGCTTGCTCGCCTTCAAGAGCCTTCCTCGTCCCTACCGGGCTCGGCGCGAGCTCGAGCTCGAGCTCGGCCACGAGGAAAGAGGCGAGCTCACGGTCGCCCCCGCCGCGGTGGAGCACATGGCCGAGCTTGCCGCGAGCCAGGACGAGCGCGTCGCCTCCGCCAGTGGGCGCTACCTCAGCCGGGCGCTCGAGGTGAACGTCTCGCTGCGGCGAACGCCAGACCTGGCCGAGGCCCTCACCAGCGTGCAGAGCGCCGTCGGCGACGCGCTCGAAGCGCACGGTCTTCCGGCAGCCCCGGTCACCGTGACGTTCGCCAGCTACCAACAACCTGAAAGAGAGCTTGCCTGATGACCCAGAAGCAGCTTCTAGCGATCCTCGGCTTCCTGTTCGCCGCCGCCTGGATCGGGTTTGACTTCGGCGACGCGATTCTCTGCCTGGTGGGCGCGACGATCTTCTATGCGATCGGTTCCTTCGCCCAAGGTGAGTTTGACCTCACGGACGTGCAGGACCGTATACGCGGCGCGCAGGGCGGCCGCTTTGCGCCACCGCCTGCACCGGTGCCACCGCCCCGCCGGAGCACCCGTCCGCGCGTGCGCTGAAGATGCCTGCTTTGCGCGGTGCGTCGCTTCATGCCAACAGCAACAGAGGCTGTCCGGTACTTGGCGCAGCGCTGCTCTACGGCCGCTTCGTGGAGCGGTGGAGGCTCCCGCGGCGCGGCCGAGGCGACGCGATGGCCGAGGGGAGCGCGATGGCCGCTGGCTCGCAAGCCGCGGGTAGAGTCGCTCAATGACCGGTACGTCTAGCAACGACGTCCGGTAGCGCCGAGGATCGCGAGCGTGTCTGCACGCCTGGACTCACCAACCTATCGGCGCCGCATCCGCGCCGCCGACGCGGCAGCACTGCTATGCGTGGTTGTGTTCGCGGTGCTCGGGCTGGTCACCCACCACTCGGTCGTGAAGCTCGCGAGCTTGGGCGCGGGCGTCGTCGGAGCGGGAACATCGGTCCAGCAGGGCTTCAACTCCGCAGCCCGAGCCGTCAGCGCCGCGCCGGTAATCGGCGAGCAGCTCGCTGCTGGTTTGACCAAGGCGGGCGCGCAGACGGGCGGGCGAGTGACCGCATTCGGCCTGCAAGGAGAAAGCGACGCGCGCGGACTCGCTACGCTGCTTGGATGGCTCACGTTTCTCATACCCACTGCGCTCCTGCTTATCGGATTCCTCCCTCATCGTGTGCGACAGGCTCCTCGGCGTTTGTGAGTACGGCAAGCTGTGCGGTAGAACCAAATACAAAGAGGTCACGCTGAGATCGTCCTCGCACGCCAATGATCGCGATCATCGCCGTGGCGCGTATGTGGAGATCTCATCGTCCCTGGCGCGCGTGCGGGTACAGACGCGCCAGGCGCCGCGGTGACACGCCCGCGAGGTAGAGCCAGCGGATCGCCACCCATGAGAAGATCGTGCGGGGCAGGCCGAGCTGCTTCCAGCGCCGCGCGGAGGTGAAGGCGGGACCCGGTAGGCAGCGTGTGCGCCCGCTGCGCTCCAGGCGGCGGACGAGGTCGTAGTCCTCCATAATCGCCAGTGGCGCAAAGCCGCCAAGACGCCGGAAGGTGACGGCGCGAAGCCAGATCCCCGAGTCCCCGTAGTAGATCCCGGCGCGGCGCTGGACGGCGTACCAGCGCCCGAGCAGCGCCGAGAAGCAGTCGGCACCGTCGAAGCGCAACGCGAAGTTGCCGCCGCTCACGCCGGGGTCTGCGAGCGCACCGGCGAGGCTGGCGTAGGCACCGATCGGCAGGCGCGTATCGGCGTGCAGGAACAGCAGTGCCTCGCCGGTCGCGACGTCCGCGGCCGCGTTCATCTGCTTGGCGCGCCCGCGCGGGCACTCGATGACGCGCGGGCGGGAAGGGTGAGCACCAGCGAGCTCGCGGGTGCCGTCGTCCGAGGCACCGTCGGCGACGATCGCCTCCCAGCGCCCCGGCAGCGCGGCGATGTGCTCGAGCAGGCTGGCGATCCTCGCCGCCTCGTCGAGCACCGGCACGATGATCGAGATCAGCGGACCGGGGTGCGGATCCGCGTGCCGCGCCCCGGGGTGCGGCGCCGCGGTGCTCAGCGGACCCGCGCTCACAGGCCGCTCACACCGCGCAGCGAAATGCGGCGGGCAGAGTGCCGTCGTCTTGCCGGAGAGTCAGGAAGCGCTCGGTCACAAGCTGCTTGGCGCGATGCAGCGAGACCGTGCCCGGGGCGAGGAGCATGTCGGGGCTGGACGCGAGGTCACCGCCGATCGGATGCCAGTGCGCGCCGTCGGCGGTGATCGTGAGCTCGGGCGCGAGCAGCGCGTCGCCGACTTCCATCCCGGCGGCCCGGTCCGCGGCGAAGCCGCGGCGCACCAGCGGACGCACCGCGAAGTCCTCGCCAACTATGCCCAGGCCCGCCAGTAGCCCGCGCAACGGCTCGACCTCCTCGCGGTTCTGAGGCGTCTCGGTCATCGCCACGCGCAGCGCCAGGCCGAGCCCGCGCGCGTACCTGATTCCTTCGAGGGTGCGCTCGAACGAGCCGGCGCCGCGCCAGGCATCGTGGGTCTGCGCGCACGCGCCGTCAAGCGAAGTCTGCATTACGAGCCTCCCGAGCCGCCGGTCTCCGTTCGCCGGTCTGCCGTCCTCTCTGGCGAGGTGATCGCCCGCGAAGCGAGGACGGTCCCGAGCCCACTCTACAAGGCGCGCCAGCTCGCGCCCCCGCCGCCCCGTGAACAGCATCGCGTTGGTGAGCACGACCGTGTCGATCCGCTCGCTGGCGTACTGGAGCATCGCGACGATCTCGGGCTCCAGGAACGGTTCACCGCCGGTCAAGTAGAGCTCGCGGAAGCCTTCCTCTACCGCGTCGTCCACGAGTGCGCGCAGCCGTGGGAGCCCGAGCGAGCGCCGCGAAGCTCGCGGCGAGGAGGCGACCACGCAGTAGTCGCAAGCAAGGTTGCAATGGAAATTTGTGTAGAGCCAGAGCCGAGGCGGGAAGGCCGCGCTTCCGAACAGCTCGATCACGGGGCGCTCGTCATCGGAGGCTTGCGAGGGCGCAGCCCAGCCGAGACCATCCGCCCGCCAGTCCGCGTCAAGCGAGCCCCGGTAGATGTGAAAGCGCCCCCGCGCGCGCTCGCGCGGGGGCACGATCTCCAGGCACGTCGTCCACCAGCCCGTCTCGATCGTCTCAACGAACGGTTCGGGCAGTCCCGCGGCGCGCATCGAGGCTGCCTGTGCGCGCCAGTCGTAGGCGACCGGGATCAGCTCGGCCTTCGTCGCTTCCCCCTGCTCCAGCTCCAGCGTCGCGTACCAGGTCTCCCGGCGCCCGTCGTTGGCCGGCCGGCCGACTGCGCCGACGTTGACGACCAGGCGCTCCCCCAGCCGGCGCTGCCACGGAATCCCCGTGTGCGTGCACAGCAGCACCTGCGCACCGCTGGCCGCCAGCCGGACCTCGAGCTCCTCGTCTGAGAGCGATTCCCACATGAAGTCGTTGATCGCCAGCGGCGAGCCGTGGACCATGTGCAGATCGGTGCCGGCGATCGTCTCGCGGTGCTCGGGCGCCAGCGTGCGCATCCAGCTCGCGAGCTCGCGGCTGGCGTGGGCGAGCGTGTAGTCGTAGATGAGCTGCGCGTAGTGGTTGTCGCGCTCGTCGCTGTAGCCACAACCGCAGTCCGGATCACCACGCCCGATCGCCACGTCGTAGTTGCCCGCGATGCACTCCACGCCCGCGTCGAGCAGGAGCTGCCAGACGCCTTCGCAGTCTGCGCCGAAGCCACCGAGATCGCCGAGGCAGAAGACACGCTCGCAGCCGCGGCTGCGAGCGTCGACGAGCATCGACTGCAGCGCCCACGGGTTGGCATAGGCACCTCCGCAGACTGCGATCTTGGCCATAGCGCTGATGATGACGCAGTCGGTCTCCGGGCAGAGCTCAGTAAATCGGATACCGTACGTTACGGTGCCATATGACTGAGGAGCATGGGTATGCTTCCTCTTCATGCCTTCTCCTGAGACGGCGAGCACGCGGGGCTACGCGGCCACCAAGGATCAGCTTCTCAGCCGGCTGAACCGGATCGAGGGCCAGGTGCGGGGCGTGAAGGGCATGGTCGAGCAGGACCGCTACTGCATCGATGTGCTGACCCAGATCTCGGCGCTTCAGGCCGCTCTGGACAAGGTCGCGCTCGGGCTGCTCGACGACCACGCCCACCACTGCGTGATCGGTGCCCGCGGTGCCGAGCAGGCCGAGAAGACCGAAGAGCTGATGACCGCCGTCGGACGCCTCGTCCGGCGCTGACTGCCTTCAGGCAGGCCAACGCACCGGCAGTGGGCAGCACGATGACGATGAAGCTCGGCCCGCCCTCTCCACGCGCCGCGCTCGTCTGCGCCGAGCACCTCGCGACTGGCGCGCGAGTTGATAGCCGCTCACGGCGACGCTCGCAAGCGCGCCGCCGCCGAGCAGCGCGCTCCCCGCCCGGCGGCGTCCGGCCGCTCCCCACACGAGTCCCGTCATCCGCGCCGGCGCGAACGGGCGAGCCGCGCGCGTGAGCGTACGGTCGGGCTCGCCGGCCGCCACGAAGTAGGCGTAGAGCGCGCGGACCGCGCCCAAGCCCAGCCACGCCGCCTCAGCGCGCACGGCCCAGGGATCGAGCAGCCTATGGCGTGAGGCGCCCCGCAACGCCGCGGCGGCGAAGCACGCATCGACGATCCAATCGAAGTCGGTACCGGCACGGGTGCTCCCGCGCCGGCGCGCGAGTGGCCCGTCGAGCGCATCGGTGAGTCCGGCGAGCGCGCACGCCGTCACGGTGGGGCGCTCCCAGGCCAGCGGGACCAGCCAAGCACGCACGAGGGTGAGCGCATCGGCTGGGCCGAGCATGCGAGGGCGCCCGTCGAGCGTCTCGAGCATCCCGAGGTGCCAGTCGAGCATCAAAGCGCACGCCGTCCACCAGGCGAGTCCTGTCCGCAGGCGCTTCTGTGCTTCTGGCCCGCGGGCCACGAGCACGACCCAAACGCAGCCCCCGGCGACGCTCCACAGCCGCACCTGGCGCGCCAGCTCCGGACGCGCCGCGCGCACCTGGTCTGCGCGCCGCTGCGAAGCGAGCAGTAAGGCCGCGATCGCCGGCGGCGAGAAGCGCCGCGCCCGCAGCGCGCGGAGTTGCTCGTGGCTCCAGAGCTCGCCCTCGGTCGCACGGCCGGCCAGATCGGCCGTAACTAACGGGCCGCCCGTATCCAACGGGTCGCCGCATCCAAACAGGCCGGCCGGCACCGACTGCTCACCGGCCGTTCCCGGTCGGTGAGTGCGCCGCAGCCCGCTCCAGCTCGCGCACCAGCAGGCCCACCGGCGGGCGGTCATCAACCGCGGCCTGGGGATGGACGTAGGCGATTCGCCCGTCCGCGCCGACCACGAAGTCGCCCCCGAGCTGCCGGGGGTCGGTCCCCGAGTGCAGGCGCTCGCCGCGCCCGATCATGCGCGCGTACCCAATCAGCACACGCGGCAGCAGATACGTCGAAGCCAAGCCCGCGCGGCGAAGGCCCCAAGCGCGATACGCGTCCAGCTCGAGGTCGATCGCCACGGGGAAGGAGAAGGGCACGTCCAGGTCACGAAGCATCGTCTGGCGCAGGAGCGCCGGCCGATCGTGCATCACGATCACCGCGTTGCCGGCGCTCTCGATCCGCGAGCGCTGCGAAAGCATCTTCACGAGATGCGTGCGACAGAACAGTCACCCCGCGTGACGTAGGAAGGTGAGCAGCACCGGCCGGCCGCGCTCGTCCTCCAGCCGGAAGCCGCCGCCGGCGAGCGTCGGCAGCTCTAGTGAGGGGGCTAGATCGCCGAGATCTGGGGGGTGGGGTCGTGAGTGGCTGCGCATGTCAGGCAAACGGGTCGCGAGCCTCGATGCCCTCGTAGCGGCGGAGGTCGCGGTCGCGCGTGCAAATGGTGACCACGCCGCACTGACGCATGAGCGCGGCGACGTGGGCATCGGGTACGTCGTTGCCCCGGAAGTGCTCGCCGGCGCTCGCCAGGTAAACGTCCCAGAATCCGTCAGCCTCCCCGGGCGCTCGCACGTGCGGCGCCCCGAGCAGTGCCGCGACGTTCGCGCTGGCTTCCGGGAAGGCGAGCGGTGAAGGCAAGATCGCAGGGTGGGTGACGATCCGTAGGTAGCCCATGATCGTCGGCCAGAACAGGTACACGAGGTCAGGGCCCGCGGCGAGCCGCTCGACGAGGGCTCGCGCCGCGCCGTGCGCCGGATCGGCCTCATTCGAGGCGTACACGAGTACGTTGGCGTCGACCGTGACGCTCACGAGCGGGCGTACACGAGTACGTTGGCGTCGACCGTGACGCTCACGAGCGCTCAGCCAGCGTCGACCGGAGGGCTTCCTTGTCCTCCAGGGCGACGCGGGGCGTCCCCAGATCCCGGCTCGTCCAATGCAGCGGCGCCGGCGCGGGTCGTCGTCCGCTTCCCGCGAGCGCCTGGGCGATGAGCTCGGAGGCGACCGTGCCCATGCTCTTGTGCTCACGCGCCCCTCGCCGGCGGAGCTCGCCCAAGATCGACGGATCGAGGTCGATTGTCGTGCGCGCCATGATGCGTGATGCTATCGGGCAGAGCATCAGATTAGGCTGAGTGCGAGAAAGCCGAAGCTTCCGGCCAGGGAACGCGCCGAAGCCCACGAGGAGGCGTGCGTTCGCGCCGCGCTCACATCCAGCCTACGAAGCAGCCACTTCCCCCAGCGCCAACAGCCGCGCGAGCTCTGCGTTCTCGCCCGGGTCGAGCACCGAATGCTGTACGCACGCGGGGACCAGCTCGCCGGTCTCGGGGTGGGCCATCGCGTAGGAGCAGGCGGCGAGCCGCTCCTGTGCGGCCCGGACGTCCGGGTCCTGCGCTTCGTTGCCCGCCTGCATCAGCTCCCACGCCGGCGCCACCACGCGCGCGTCCATGAAGCTATGCATGACGAATGTGACAAGCCGCACGCCGTGGCGCCGCACGGCGCGCAGCCCGCCGGCGCGGCGCACGAAGCGGCGGGCCCACGCGGCGGCCAGCGACATGAAACGCGGGTGGGGCGCCAGCGCCCGGACCAGGCGCGCCCCGAGCAGCAGCGCAGGCACGTCGAAGTCCATGCCGCCGAATGCCTCATAGAAGGCGGCGAGCAACTGCCGGTCGCGCGGATCGCCGGGGTCCAGCAGTGGCAGGCAGCGCTCCCCGACGAACGCGGCGTGGACAGTGCGGTTGCAGCGCGGGTCACCGACCTGGAAGAGCTCCGCCGGCAGCGGGCAGCCCGCGCCGCGCTCGACCTGCGCCCACACCTCGTCGTCGCCGAGCTCCCGGTAGTGGTCCTTCCACCGCGCCTGGTTGCCGACGAACGCAGCCGGCTGGAAGGAGAACATGCGAAAGCCGGAATCGCGGCAGTCGCGGATCACCTGCGCCACCTGGTCGATGTTGCGTGGCGTGACGGTCATGTTGTGCGCGAGGTAATGGCTGATGCCGTGCTCACGCTCCAGGCGCGCGAACATCTCGCAGAAACGCCGCCGGTAGGGGTTAAGCTCGGCCTCACTGTGCGCGCGGCGCAGCCCGCGGCGCCCGAACATCATCGAGTCGAAGTGCCCGGCGAAGGACAGGTGCTGAAAGCGCGGGCGCCCATCGCTGCCGAGCGCGAGCGCCAGCAGGTAGTCGTAGTCGAAGTCTCCGTGCGACATGCTCATCGGCTTGCGCCCGTGGCGGCGCATCGTTAGCAGCGCCCGGGCGTGGTCCTCCGGGGAAAGGAGCGTTACCTCGCCGCCGATTAGCTGGGCGTGCTGCCCCGGACCGCGCAGCGCACGCAGCAAGCCCATCTGGGCGTCAACTTCCTCGAGCGTGTGGGCACCGTCGACACGCACGCGATTGGCTTCACGCGCGTGGTAGCAGGGGGTGCAGGCGAGGTTGCAGCGCGGGAAGACCCCATGCGTTCCCTCGCATCCGGACATGCGCCTGCCAAGCGCCTGAGCGGGGGTCTTGACGCGCTCGGGTAGCTCCTGCCAGCGCCGTGCCAGCGCCTGCTCTAGGTCCGGTGGCACCGGCCGCGTTGCGAGCGCGAGCGCTCGCGCGCGCCGGGAAACCGATGCGAGCGGCCGGGCTGTCAAAGCAGCGGCGGCGACACGCTGGATCGCGCGCCCGGGATGCGCTCGAATGCTGGCCACTGACGCTCAGTCTACCGGGGGCCGCGGAACCAGAGCGCCGTAGACTGGCCGCGATGGACCCTGCGTCAGGTGTCGGAGTCTTCGCGGCGATCGCGGCGGGGCTCATCTCATTCCTGTCTCCGTGCGTGCTGCCGCTGGTACCCGGATATCTGTCGGCGGTCGTGGGCGTCTCCCCCACCGATCTCGAGCACGCTCGCGCGCGCCGCGTGCTCGGACCGAGCCTGATCTTCGTGATCAGCTTCTCGGCGATCTTCGTCCTGCTCGGCGTCGGCGCGACGCTACTCGGGTCGAGCTTCGTCACGCACCGACAGGCCCTCGACAAGGTCGCCGCCGGCCTGATCATCGCGCTGGGCGTCTTCTTCCTGGCCTCGCGATTTGTCGGCTCACTCAATCATGAGTGGCACGTTGATGCGCTGATCCGGCGTGCCGGGTCCGGCGGCCCGCTGATCGCCGGAGCCGCGTTCGCGGTTGCCTGGACACCTTGCATAGGTCCGACGCTCGGAGCGATTCTCAGCGCCGCTGCGCTGTCGCGGTCGGCGCTGCACGGTGCCGTACTGCTGGCGTTCTACTCCGCCGGGCTGGCGATCCCGTTTCTCGCGACGGCGCTTGCCTTCGAGCGCATGTCTGGGCTGTTTGGAATCGTCAAGCGCCACTACGGGGTGCTCATCACGGCCGGTGGAGTAGTGCTCATCGCGATGGGCATCCTGATCTGGTCAGGTGAGCTCTACCAGCTCAACATCGAGGCTCAGAAGCTTTTGGCCGGGATGGGCCTCAACTTCTTCAACGTATGACCAGGACGTCCACACCGCGCCGCTCTCTGGCCCTGCCAGCGCCCTCGCGACCGCCGGCTAGCGCTCGTGGTCAAGCGCGCGCAGGATCCTCAGCACCCAGCGGCTCAGAGCGCGCATCCGGGGCGCCGCCAGCTTGACGCGCAGATACTCGTCCGCCGCCCGCGCCGGCCCTTCTGCGAAGGTCGGATAGGCGTGCACGGTCTGCGACACGCGATCGATGCGCTCACCGCTCGCGATCCACGCCGCGAGCTCGGCGATCGCCTCGCCGCCCCCCGGGGCGGCGACGGTCGCGCCGACCAGCCGGCCCTTGGGGTCTCCGACCAGCTTGGCGAACCCGTATCGCTCCCCAGCGGCGATCGCGCGGTCGAGCTCGGCGTACTCGAACGAGGTGGTGATCGCGCGCCCGCCCCAGCGACCACGCGCCTGATCCTCGGTCATACCCACTCTGCCCACCTCCGGATCGGTGAAGGTGACCCAGGGCATGGCGCTGTAGCTGACCCTGCGGCGAGCCGCAAACAGTGCGTTGATGGTGGCGACGCGGGCCTGATAGGCCGCCACGTGCGTGAACGCCAGCGCCGCCGTGACGTCACCCACAGCGTAGATGCGGCTGGCGGTCGTGCGCAAGCGCCCGTCCACGAGCACCGCGCCGCCCTCGCCGGTGCGTACGCCGGCGCGCTGCAGCCCGAGCCCGTCCGTCTGCGGCGAGCGACCGGTGGCGACCAGGACGCGATCGAACGCGATCGCCTCAGTGGCGCCGTGCTCGTCGCGGATCACCAATTCTTTGCCGCCACCACCGCCACGGTCGCTACCGCGGCCGCTGGCGCCCCGCACCGAAACCGCGTGCGCCCGCAGGCGCAGGCGCACCCCATCGCGCTGCAGGTGCGCGGCAACGAGGTCGCTCGCGCGGGGCTCCTCCCGGAGCAGCAGTCGCGGGGCCAGCTCGACCAGCGTGACCTGCGCGCCGAGCCGCACGAGTGCCTGCGCCAGCTCGCAGCCGACCGGTCCGCCTCCCAGCACCAATAGCCGTTCGGGCAGCCTGCGCAGCTCCCAGACGCTGTCGCTGGTCAGCGGCTCAGCCTGCTCCAGGCCCGCGACCGGCGGCAACAACGGGCGCGCGCCCGTCGCGATGATGGCCCTGCGAAAGCGCAGCCTGCGGCCGTCCGCGGACAGGACGCCGGGCCCCTCGAAGCTCGCTCCCGCCTCGATCACCTCGATGCCCCGGGCCCGGAGGCGCTGGGCGGAGTCCTGGGGCTCGATCGTCGAGCGCGCACGGTCGACGTGTGCCATCACCTGATCGAAGTCGATCTCCGGCTCGACGGGCGTCAGCCCCACCGAGCCGGCGTTGCGCATGCGGTGCGCGAGCTGAGCGGCGGCGAGCAGGCTCTTGCTCGGGATACAGCCGGTCCACAGGCAGTCGCCACCCATCCGTGCGCGTTCGATCAACGCCACGCGTGCCCCTGTCGCGGCGGCGATCAGCACCGACACCAGGCCGCCGGTGCCACCGCCTACGACGATCAGGTCATACCGGTCGGGCACAATCAGGTCATGATGCACCTTCACGTCCTCCTAGCCGGCCTGCTGATCAGCGGCAAGGAAATCGACCACCTCTTGACGAGCTGGGGCTACGCGGTGGCGTTCGTGTTCGTGGCGATCGAGAGCCTCGGGGTGCCGTTCCCAGGCGAGACGGCGTTGATCGCCGCTGCCACCTATGCCGGCACGACCCACCACTTGAACATCGCCGGGGTGCTCGCCGCCGGCGCGGCGGGCGCGATCGTCGGCGACAACATCGGGTTCGGCCTCGGGCACTGGGGCGGTTGGCGGCTGCTGAGGCGCTATGGCAAGTACGTCCGCTTGACCGAGAGCCGCCTGAGGCTGGGAAGCTACGTCTTCATGCGTCACGGCGGCAAGGTCGTGTTCTTCGGGCGCTTCGTGACGGGCCTGAGAACATGGGCCGCCTTCCTGGCCGGAACGACGCACATGCCGTGGCGGCGTTTTCTGGTCTTCAACGCCAGCGGCGGCATCGTCTGGGCACTGGTGATCGGACTCGGCTACTTCTACATCGGGCGCGCACTCGGCACTGCCAGCACTGGCATCGACATCGCGCTCGGCGTAGTGGTGATCGTCTGGATCGTCTCCTCGGCGCTTTACCTGCGCCGCCACGAGAAGCGACTCCAGGGCGAGGCCGACAGGGCGATGCCAGGACCCGTCGAACAGCAATAGCACAGGCGGTGCTGCGCGCCGTGCTAGGGCAAGTCCGCCCGCGGCCGGGACGGGCGCGGCGTTGTCCGCGCGGCGGGCGACGGGCCCGTGACGCGCGCGTTACAGCCCGTAAGCCTCGATCAGCTTCAGCCACAGCTCGCTACGGGTCGGAAATGGCGCGATCGCGTGCGCGAGTCTCCTCAGCGGCACCTTGCCGGCGACCGCGATCGTCGCGGCCTGGAGGAATTCGGCGACCTCCGGCCCCACGAACGTCGCGCCGACCAGCAAGTCGTCGTCCACGTCGATGACGAAGCGGGTAGTGCCCGGGGCTTCGCGGCCGTGAAAGCTCGCGCCAGCGGTGGCGGACGTCGAGAGGTCGATCGCCCGAGCGTTGATCCCGGCCTCGCGCGCTGTGTGGAGCGTGTGGCCGACGGCCGCCAGCTCAGGATCGGTGAACACCACGCGCGGCGCGGTCACACCGTCAAAGTCAGAGTCAGAGCGCAGCGACGCCTCCTTGCCGAGGATCGCATCGGCTGCCACCCGCGCCTGATACTTGGCCATGTGTGTCAACAGCGAGCGCCCGTTGACATCCCCCACGGCGTAGAGCCACTCCTGGCCGGGGACGCGGAGATGCTCGTCGACCTCGATCACGCGGCCCGGCGTCAGCCCAACCGTCTGCACTCCCAGATCGCCGGTCAGCGGGCGACGGCCAACTGCGACGAGCAGGTGGCTGCCTGTCAACGTCTCGGCGCCTTCGAGCTCGACCGTGACGTGTTCGCCCTCACGGCTCACGCTGGTCACGCGCGCACCCAGGCGCACGTCGATCCCGAGCTCCTCGAAGGCTTCGCGCAACTCTTCCCCCGCGAACGGCTCCTCGTGCGCCAGCAGCGCCGGAAGCGCCTCGAGAATCGACACCTCGGAGCCCAGCGAGCGCCACGCCTGCGCCATCTCGACTCCCACCACGCCGCCGCCGATGACGAGCAGATGACTCGGCACCTCGTGCGTCGTCGTGATCTCGCGGCTGGTCCACGGCTCGGCGGCCTCGAGCCCCGGAATTGAGGGCATCAGCGCGCCGCTGCCGACTGCGAGCACTACCGCTTCGCGCGCGAGCAACATCACGTCGTCGACCTCGACCCGCCGCTCGCCGGCCAGCCGGGCGTGGCCGCGAATCAGCTCGATGTCGCGCTCGCGCAGCCAGGGGAGCTGACCGGAGTCGTCGAGGTCGTGGATGACCTCGTCGCGCCGCGCGAGCACGGCATCCACGTCGAGCGCTCCGCTGAGCGCCTGCGCGGCGCCCGGCACCCGCCCCGCCTCGCGCAGCAGCTGCTGAGGACGCAACAGCGCCTTTGAGGGCATGCACGCGTAGAACGAGCACTCGCCGCCGATCAGATGGCGCTCCACTACGACAACCCGCTTGGCGCCTTTAGCCAGGCGATCCGCGGCGACCTCTCCGGCCGGGCCGGCGCCGATCACGACCACGTCGAGCTCGCGTTCCTTCAACGCTGCACCGCGCCTGCGTTCATCGTCAGGCTTCGTTCTCCATCGAGCGGAACATTATCGACGCATTTGCGCCATCCTTGTGGGGTGCTCCTCCGTGTCCGTGAGCGCTGGTCGATCAGCGCCCAGACCTACCAGAGGATCACGCTCGCCTCGCTGATCGCGCTGACGCTGGTCGTCCTCACCGGCGCCGCCGTGCGCCTGACCGGGTCGGGGCTCGGATGTCCAAATTGGCCGAAGTGCACGAGCTCATCGTTTCATCCGCCGCTGAACAGCTACTCGCTGATCGAGTTCACCAACCGGGTACTGATCTTCGCGGTCTCTGCGGCCGCGATCCTCGCCGTGGCCGGCGCGTTCCTGAGAGCACCCCTGGGCCCGCGCCGGCGCGACCTGAAGCTACTCGCGATCTTGCTTCCGTTCGGCGTCCTCGCCCAGGCGGTAGTAGGCGGCGAGTCGGTCCTCTACAAGCTCGCGCCAGGTTGGGTGATGGCGCACTACTGGCTCTCGATGCTGATTCTGATCGCCGCGTTCGCGCTTTGGCGGCGCTCCCGGATGGAGCCCGAGGACATCGCGCGCCCCGGCGCAGATCGTGCGACGGTCATTGAAGTCCGGTTGATCAGCGCGCTAGCAGGCGTCGTGATCGTCCTCGGTAGCGCCTCCACGGCCGCCGGTCCCCATGCCGGCGCATCCGGGACCGGCCAGTTCGTTCATCGCTTGAGCTTCTGGGGCGCCGCGACCCTGTCCCGGATGGTTCACCTGCACGGCTATCTGGTAACGATCATCGGCTTGGGCACCGTGGGCTTGTGGTGGCTGGCGCGCCGCCGCGGCGCCAGCCCCGAGCTCGTGCAGACGCTCGCGCTGACCTGTCTGCTGCTGGCTGCACAGGGGGTCGTGGGAATCACGCAGTACGCGCTCGAGCTGCCCTCCGAGCTCGTCTGGGTGCACGTCTCGCTGGCGACCCTGACGTGGGTCGGCTACGTTCATGGCTGGGCTGCGGCGGGGCGCCTGCCGGCTCGTTCGGAGCGCCCTGCAGGGGTGAAAGCAGCGCTGCCCGCTGGGCGAGCGGCGAAGGGCGCCGACGGAGTGCGCCCGGTGCCCGCGGATCGAGCGCACGCGGTGCCCGCGGATCGAGAGCACGCGGTGCCCGCAGAGGGAGCAGGTCGCTGACGGCGTCGCTCAGCCGTAACCGAGCTGAGCGTGGTATGTCCGCCGGTAGTCCCGCTGCGCCCCCAGCACCTTCAGCACGTATGCACGCGTCTCGGGAAACGGAATCGCTTCCGCTGTTAGCGCGTGGCCTTGCGCCTTCGCGGCGGCGATCCAGCGATTGACGTTCGTCTCGCCCCCGTTGTAGGCGGCGAGCGCCAGCGTGCTGGCGCCTCCGTACTGATCCAGCAGGTAACGTAGGTAGTAGCTGCCGTAGGCGATGTTGACCTGGGGCGTAGCGAGGTCGGCGGTCGTGAATGTCTGGGCGCCGGATCGATGGGCGAGAAACATGGCCGTCTGCGGAAGGATCTGCATCAAGCCCTCCGCTCCCGCCGGCGAAGTCCTGGCGTCGAACTTAGTCTCTGCGTAGATCACGGCCGCGACTAGGGCCGGGTCCAGGCGCTTCTCCGCCGCCTGCTGGCGGATGATGTCCTGGTGGTGGAGCGGCAGCGCGAGCTCGTTTACGGCCTTCTGGAACATCGGCAGCGCCAGCGCCAGCGCCAGCACCGCGAGCGCGATCCCACCGAGGACCAGAGCCGAGCGCCGGCGCCGGGCGGCGCTCGGGCGCCGGCGACCGGCGCCACGACGCGAGGTCTGGCGGCGCTTGGACACGCTGACGGTGGACCAGCTCACTGCCCCAGCATGTCAAGAACGGCCGACAGCCTGGACTCGAGCGCTCGGAGAGTCCCATCGTTGGCTACGACATGCGTCGCGCGTGCCGCCTTGTCCGCCTGTGAGAGCTGGCGGGCGGCGCGCTCCCCGAGCGCTTGATGCCCCCGCGCTTGCGCGCGGCGCGCCCTCAGACGCTCATCGGCGATGACCGCGATCGTCGCGTCGAACACCCCGTCCAGCCCTGCTTCGAACAGCAGCGGAACCTCGACCACCGCTGCCCGGGGGCGCGGCGATGCTTCTTGCAGCCCTACCCGCCACGCCGACATCCGAGCCTCCACCCGCGGCCACAGCAGCCCTTCGAGCCACGCGCGCGCCTCGGGCGTCGCGAACGCGCGGTCGGCGAGCGCGGCGCGATCGACTGTACCGCCGGGCGCGACCGATGCGCCGAAGCGAGCGCTAAGCGCATCGCGCACCTCGGGTGCCTCGTGGAGCTCGTGCACGACGCGGTCGGTCGATAGCACCGCGGTGCCGAGGCGTTCCAGCGCCTCGAGGGCGGTCGACTTGCCGGCCCCGATCCCTCCCGTCAGCCCGATGAACGGGATGACCATGTGCCTCCAGTCAGGCGGACCCCTGCGGCGCTTGCGAGGCTTCGGGCTCGGGCTCGGGCTCGGGCTCGGGCTCTTGGACCGCCGGGGGCGCGGACTCGGGCTCCTGGACGGCCGGCCCAGCGGGCTCGGGGTCCGGCTCCTGCACCGCCGGGGGCGTCGGCGCCGCGGGCTCGGGGTCGAGCTCCTGCACCACCGCCGGGGGCGCCGCGGGGTCGGGGTCCGGCTCCGCCGCAGGCTCGAGCTCGAGCCCGCCCAAGTCCAGGGCCGGCGCAAAGACGTCCTCGGACAACCCCAGCTCGGGCATTTCTATGTCGTCGATCCCATCTCCATCTCCATCTCCATCGCTCTCGCTCGGCGGCACGATCGGGCGCACCGGGAGAGTCTGACCCTCTACGCGCTTGATCGACAGCGACAGCCGACGGCGCTCGGAGTCGATCTCGAGGATCTTGACGCGCACGGGATCCCCGGGCTGGATTATCTCCCGCGGATTCTCGACGTGTTGCTGGGCGAGCTCGGAGATGTGCACGAGCCCCTCGACGCCGTCGAGGATCTCTACGAAGGCGCCGAACGTCACGACCTTTGTCACGTTGCCCTCGAGCTCGTCGCCGATGTTGTAGGTGTCGACCACGCGCTGCCAGGGGTCCTCCTGTGTCTGCTTGAGACCCAGCGAGATGCGTTGCCGGTAACGGTCGATGTCGAGCACCTTGACGCTGACGGTGTCGCCGATCGCGAGCAGCTCGGTCGGGTGATTTACGTGCGACCAAGAAAGCTCGGAGATGTGGATCAGGCCGTCGATGCCGTCGAGGTCGACGAACGCGCCGAAGTCGACGATGTTCGAGATCGTGCCCTCGACCACCAGGCCGGGCTGGAGACGGTCCAGGATCCGCTCGCGATCCTCCTTGCGCTGCTCCTCAAGCACGGCGCGCCGCGACAGAACGACGTTGTTGCGCGAGCGATTGAGCTCGATCACCTTGCACTCGATCGCCTGGCCGGTGTATTCCTCGAGGTTCGGCACGCGCCGGATATCGACCAGCGATGCGGGGAGGAACCCGCGCACGCCGAGGTCGATGATCAGGCCGCCCTTGACGACCTCTATCACCTGGCCCTCCACTGGATCGCCGGACTGCGCCGCCGCCTCGATCCTGCGCCAGGCCTTCTCGAAGCGCGCGCGCTTCTTTGACAAGATTAGGCGACCGTCCTGATCCTCCTTGGTCAGGACGAGTGCGTCGACCTCCTCTCCAAGGTCAACCTCGTCGCTCGGGTCCACGGACTTGCGGATCGAGAGCTCGCCCGAGGGAATGACGCCCTCGGACTTGTAGCCGATGTCGACGAGCACCTCGTCGTTGTCGATCCGGACCACGTGGCCGGTGACGACATCGCCCTCCTGAAAAGGATGGACGGTGGCGTCGTAGTTGGGGACGATCTCGCCGCCGATCTCGAGCAGGAGGCCGTTCGAGCCTGCGACGACGGTGGCAGTGCTTTGTTCGGGGCTGGGCATTAAAGTCGTTGTTGAAGACATGGACCGATCAGCATAGCCGGGAGGGCCGGCCGCCGTCCCTATCATCAAGTCCGCATGCCCCGGCGAGCGACCAAGCGCGGTGACGAGCGCACGCCCCTGGATCGGGACTGCGACGTGCTGATCTGCGGGGCGAGCTTCGCCGGTCTGGCCATCGCGCGCGAGCTCGCCGGCAGCGGGGCGGACGTGGTCCTCATCGACCGCTATGAGATCGGCGAGCGCCAGACCTCGGCGTGCGGGATCCCGACCCCCTGGCTCACCGCTCTCGGGTTGGAGGAATCCCGCCAGCAGAGCTTCGGCGAGCTGGTCATCCACAGCCCGCACGCCACCGTCAGCTATGAGCTCCCCTGGACCTTCTCCACCTTCGACTACCGGACGCTGTGCGCCCTACTCGCCGAGCAGGGCAGCTTCGAGTTCGAGACGGCCAAGGTGCACGGGCGCACCGGCGATGCCGTGCGCACCGACCGCGGGGTGATCCGCGCCCCGCTGATCGTGGACGCGCTGGGCTGGAAACGCGTCCTCAGCGCCGCGAACGTGCAACCACCCGATGCCTTCTTGTCCCGCGGCCTGGAAGTTCACCCCTTCGGGTCCGGCGAGCACCTCGAGGTCTGGATCGACCGTTCGTATGTCCCCGCCGGGTACGGCTGGAGCTTTCCGGCCGGCGGGGAGCTGCGGATCGGCATCGGCTCCTTCGATCCACGCTTCCACGTGCGCGAGCCCACCGTCAGGCTGGCGCGCGACCTCGAGGCAGAGACGGTGCGCTATCAGGGCAACTGGATCCCGCACGCGCTGCGCGACGCGACAGGCGATGGCGTCTTCTTCGCCGGCGACTCGGCCGGGCACTGCCTGCCGCTGACCGCCGAGGGCATCCGCACAGCGCTCTACTTCGGCCTCGCCTGTGGGCGTGAGCTGCGAGAGGTGATCGAGGGCCGCCAGACACGCGCTCAGGCGCTGCGCCGCTATCGCGAGTTCTCGGCCGGCCACGCGGGGGCGTTTCGCTGGATGCTGGCAGTGCAGCGGCTGGTCCCTCGCGTAGCGCCGCGGCTGCTCGGTGCCTCGCTGCGGGCGATGAGCTCCAAGCGCTTCGTGAATTGGGCCTTCGGCCACTACCTGAACATCGCCCACCCGGATTTCGTGGCGGTGGCGGCGCGAGCGCGCGCCGCCCCCCGGTCTGCGCTCCCAGCCGATTGACCGTCACGCTCCGGCTTCCGGCTTCCGGCTTCCGGCTTCCGGCTCCCGGCCCCCGCTCCGCTCCGTGACTGCTCCCCGCTCCCGTTAGCGCACTCGCAAGCGCCCGGAAACCCTGATCAGCGCACTCGCAAGCGCCCGGAAACCCTGATCAGGCGCACTGCGAACCCGTAGTTGCCCCATGAGTCGGTGGTCCGAAGGACTACTCGGTAGGCGCCAGCCCGGCTGAAGGTGTGCGAGACCTGGCGGCCGCGCACGTGCTCCCGGCCGCGATCGCCGAAGAACCACTCGTAGTCGACGATCACGCCGTCGGCGTCCCGCGCGCGGGCGTAGAAGCTGACGCTGACCCGGTCGTGGCGCACGCGAGTCGTGCGCCGTGACGAGAAGGAGACCGAGGCGGCCTTGGCCCGCGCCGCGCATCCACCGTCCGCGTTGCTCCACTCCTCCTGCAGGAAGTAATGGCCGCCGTCGATGACCTCGTTGAAGGCGCGGGCACCCGAGCCTCCGAGCCTCGAGCCGAAATCCGTCGTGCACAGATCCCCGATCTCATTGCCGGAGCTGTCGCTCCAAGCGTCGCCAAAGGGGTCGGTCACCGTCTCGTTGTGCTCGTGGCTGAGGCTCGATATCGCCCGATCGGCTGTACTGGCGTTCGGGCGAGGGCTCTCGGACTGGCAGTGGCCGGGGACCGCACTGTAGGGGATCACGGCATACAGCAAGCTCGTCCCGGTGGGCCTGGTGGGAGTGACCGAGTGATAGCCGCAGTAGCCCGTGGCACCGCCGAGCGCGCACACAGCGGAGGATGAGTCGGTGCAGCTTCCCAAGCCCTCAGGGGTCAATAGAAAATAGATGTCGGTCGGGCCGGAGGGCAGCCGGTCGGCTGCGACGACGTGCTCGATCTCGCGGTGTAGCTGCTCGTCGGTCAGGCACACGTCCCAGCCGGGCCCAGCCGGCGACTCCTGGCAACCGTTCGCGGGCAGCGAATCGTTCGCGACTATGGCACCGCGGTAACTCGAGTCGTAGGCTGCCGGACCTCCGGAATCCGTGTACTGGCCACTGGAGCCGTAGACGTTGCTCGGTTTGCGGCTGTCCGCCGCCACCCGCGCCAGGAACGTCTCGATCAATGACTCGTAACGGGCGGGGAAGCGCAATCCAGACCTCGCCGGCGCCCAGAAGATCAGGTGCGCGCGGTTGGAGTGGAGCACCGGGCCGCCGCCGTAGGGGATTCTCCGCGCCGGGCGCGCGCTGCCCTGCGCCGCGCGCGTAAGGGACCGCGGCTGAAACTGGGTGCTCGGCAGATCGGGAACGACGCCGAGGATGATCTTTGCCTGTGCGGGCTCCGAGATGGCGCCCTGGCATGCGAACGCGGCCAGCAGCCACGCGAGCCCCCGAACGAGCGCCGCGAGCGAGCACCGCCCCGTGTGGACTTGCTTCACCTTGGGCGTCACTTGGCCGCCAGCCAAGTGACGCCGATCCCGGCCTCGACGGCCAGCGGCGGATCCATGGCGAACGCGCTGCCCATCTGCTCGCAGGCGGTCCTCTTCACAGTCTGGGCCTCCGGCGCCGGTCCCTCGAACAACAGCTCGTCATGAATCTGGAGCACCAGCCGCGATTTCAGGCCGGCCTGCCTCACCGCCTGTTCGCAGCGAACCATCGCCACCTTCATGATGTCCGCGGCGGTTCCCTGGATGACCATATTCACGGCGAAGCGCTCACCCTGCTTGCGCAGCTCCCAGCGCCGCGCACGCAGCTCCGGCACCTGGCGCCGGCGCCCGAACAGCGTCGAGACATAGCCGTGCTCGGTCCCCTGTGCGATCGTCTCCTCTATGAAGCGCCCGACCGCGGGAAAGCCGGCCAGGTAGCGCTGGATGAACTCGTCGGCTTCGGCCTGGGGAATGTCCAGACGGTCGGCCATCCCGTAGGCCGACAGCCCGTATACGATTCCGTAGTTGATCATCTTCGCCTTCGACCTCATGCCCGGGTCGATCTGGTCCGGAGCGACAGAGAACACGCGGCAGGCCGTCGCGGTGTGGACATCCTCGCCGCGGCGGAAGATCTCCTTGAGCACGTCCTCGCCGGCGATGTGCGCCAGCAGCCTGAGCTCGACCTGCGAATAGTCGGCGGAGACGAGTACGTTGCCATTCTCGGCGACGAAGCACGCCCTGATCTCCCTCCCGAGCGGAGTGCGGACCGGAATGTTCTGAAGATTTGGATTGTTGGACGACAGCCGCCCTGTGGTGGCGGCTGTCTGATTGAAGGTGGTGTGCAGCCGGCCGTCGGGCGCGATCAGCAGCGGCAGCGCATCGAGGTAGGTCTGCGCGAGCTTGGTCAGCTCGCGCCAGCGCTCGATCTTCGCGATCACCGGATGCTCGCCGCGGATCGCCTGCAGCACGCGCGCATCGGTCGAGTACCCCGTCTTGCCGCGGCGCTTGCGCGACAGGGCGAGCTTTCCGAACAGGACCTCTTCGAGCTGCTTGGGCGAACCGAGCGTGAACTGGGTCCCGCAGAGGTCGAAGATCTCCAGCTCCAGCGCGTCGGCCTCCCTCTTGACCCGCGCGGAGATCTCCTTCAGGCGATCGGTGTCGAGCTTGCACCCAGCCTGCTCCATCTCGCGCAGGACGCGCACCAGCGGCAACTCGACCTCGAGCAGCAGATCGGTCAGGCCCCGGCCGCGGATCTCCTCGCGTTGCCATGCGGCGAGCTCGTGGACGAGGATCGCATCAGCGGCGGCCTCGTCCTCCCCGGCGCTGGCTCGGTCCTGCGCTGGAGCGGCTGCTCGGACCCGCACGGAGGCAGTCAGCCCGCGCTCCTCGCACAGCTCGCGGAAGGGATAGGCGCGGCGGGCCGGCTCGAGCAGGTACGCCGCGACCTCGGTGTCGTGCGCCAGCCTCGCGGGCACCTCCCCCAGCGACTTGGCGTCGTGGGCGATGGCGGACCGGGCCCCGATCGCCGCGACCAGGTCCTCGGGGCGGGCGCAAGTACCGACCAGGACCTCGGCTTGGCCGTGGCCGGGTGCGCTCGCCGGGCCACGGGCGGAGGGCGCGCCTTGGTCCGGTGCGGGGGGCGGGCCTGGTGGGAGGGGCGGACCTTGGTCCGGTAAGAGGGGCGGGCATTGGTCCGGTGCAGGGGGCGGGCCTGGTGGGAGGGGCGGGCCTTGGTCCGGTGCGGGGGGCGGGCCCGCGTAGACCCCGAAGCGCCATGCAGAGTCGGTAGCGAACAGAGCATCGTCGGGCACCTGCGGGGCCCGAACTGCGATTGCGAGCTCCTCCGACGAGGACTGCGAAGGGCTCGCGAGCTCTTCGAGGGTCATCGGGCGCAGCACAGCCGTGATCGCCGTCCCGGCGCTGGCGGGCGGCGCGGGCGCCGCCGCTTGCGCGGAGCCGAGTGCTTCCTCCAGCCTGCGCAGCGGGTCGCGCAGCTCGAACTCCCGGAAGACGTCGCGCAGGCGCGAGCGGTCGGGCGCCGCCGCGGCGAACAGCGTCACGTCGAGCTCGAGCGGGATGTCGCGCTTGGCGGTCGCGAGCTCCTTGGAGAGGCGGGCGTCGCCGGCGTGGTCGATTAGGTTCTGCTTGCGCTTGGCACCGCTGATCTCCTCAACGCTCTGGAGCACGGCCTCCAAGGACCCGAAGCGCCGCAGCAGCTCGGCGGCCGTCTTGTCGCCGATCCCGGGGACGCCGGGAATGTTGTCGCTCGTGTCGCCTTTCAGGCCGATGAAGTCCGGGACCAGCTCCGGCGCGATGCCGTAGCGGTCGATCACTCCGTCGCGGTCGTACACGCGCGTGTCGGTTATCCCGCGCGAGGTCGTCATGATGCGGACGCCGTCGTCCACGAGCTGGTAGGCATCGCGATCGCCGGTGACGACCATCACGGGCACCGGCGGCTGCGCGGACTTGGCACGCTGTGCGATCGACGCGATCACGTCATCGGCTTCGTAACCCTCGACCGACAGGTTGCGATAGCCGAAGGCGTCGACCAGCGGCTCCAGGTGCGGCCACTGCTCCCTCAGCAGGTCGGGCCGCGTGCTCCGCTGCGCCTTGTACTCGCTGTAAAGCTGCTTGCGCCCCGAGGAGCCCGCGTCCCATACGACGACGGTCGCCTTCGGGCCATAGTCGGTGAGGATCTTTACGAGCATCGACGCAAACCCGAAGATCGCGTTGGTGGGCACTCCTGTGGAGGTCGCGATCGACTCGGGCAGAGCGAAGAATGCGCGGTAGGCGAGGCTATTGCCGTCGATCAGGAAAAGCTCGTCGGGCACCGCTTGTGAGGCTATCCGGCCGGGTCGCTGGCGCGAGGCTTCCCGCCGGCGAGGGACCTTTCGCCGGCGAGGTCTGTGCCTAGCGTCGCGCGGTGGGACGGGTCTCGTGGCGGGCGTCGCTAGCCGCGTGCGATGGCTTACGCGCGGCGTGTTACGGCTTCGCCAAATCACCGTAAAGCGACTGCGACAAAACGGCTACTCGGAGCTGCGAGGGCAGTTGGTGGTGCAGGATGCCAGCGTGAGCGAGCGAACCGACCCGGAAGCAGGAGCCGCTGGGGCGAGAGCTAGCGCCCAAGCGAGGATGGGAGCACACACCCCCTTGGCCGGCGAGGGGCTCGGGCTCTGCACCCCGCAGACCGAGGCCGACAGCACACACCTCGTGAAAGTCCTGGGGGTTTGTGCTCCTATCTCCGTTTCGGGGTCGCGCGACCAGAAGCTCGCGGCGATCGCAGCCACTCAGCGCGGCAGAGTTTCGCGCCGGCAGTTGCGAGCCGCCAGCTTTTCCGACGGAGCTACAGACCGCCTGGTCTCCAAGGGACGGTTGCACCGCCTGCACACCGGCGTATACGCCGTGGGGCATTTGGCGCCGATCCCCCTCGGCGCTGAGACTGCCGCACTACTTGCGTGCCGGGAGGCCAGTGCGCTCAGTCACCTCACAGCCGCCACGCTCTGGAAGCTTCTACGCCCGGCGAGCACAGCAGGCGCAGACGCCACAGTCGATGTGATGATCGTCGGCGCTCAGACGGCCCGGCCAACCGGAGTCCGCGTCCACCGCACCCGCCGGCTCTTGCCCCACGAGGTACGCGTGCTCGAGCGTCTCCCCGTCACCTCCCCCGCCCGCACCCTGCTCGACAGCGCCGACCTCCTGAGCGAGTACGAGCTCGAGTGGGCCGTCAACGAGGCCCAGGTCAGCCGCATCGTGCGCGTAGCGGAGCTGAGGATGTCCTCAGTCGCGCCGCCGGCCGGCGTGGTTCACCGCTCCTTGCCAAACTGCTCGAAGGACGCCGGGAGCCCGCGCTCACCCGGTCGGAGGCCGAGCGGCGCCTGATCTCGCTGATCCGATCTGCCCGGCTCCCGACCCCCAGTACCAACGTCCGGCTGCACGGCTATTCGGTCGATGCGCTCTGGCGAGAGCAGCGACTGGTGGTTGAGGTCGACGGCTTCAGGTATCACGGAGGGCGAAATGCGTTCGAACGCGACCGCGCGAAGGGAGCCACGCTCACGGCGGCCGGATTCGACGTGATGCGCGTCACCTGGCGCCAGATGGAGAATGAGCCCTACGCCGTGATCGCGCGCCTGGCGCAGGCCCTCGCGTGGGCGCAGGCCCGTCGGGCGGGGTAAGGCGCCCTCACGCCAGTCGCGGGCCCTCACCCAAGTCGCAGGCCCTCACCCACAGGCGCACGCCCGCCGGCAGCGTAAACCCTCGAGGCCTTAGGCGTCGATCGCCTTCCAGAACGTGAGCCGGCCTGCGATCATCCTGTAGACGCCGTAGCGGCGCAGCGTCGTGTCGCCATCGCGGTCGATGCTGTAGGTGCCCAGTACGCTGTGGCGGTCTCGCGTGCTGAAGATCGCCGCTACGACCTTCGATCGCTTCACCGCGGCCCGGCCGTGGTCAGTGGCCCGGTCGATCGCGTTCAGCATCAGGCTCATCGCCTCGTAGCCGAAGATCGCGTACGGCGGCGGCGGACCGTAGCGGCGGGCGTAGGCGGTATAGAACGCTCGCCCAGACGCCGGGTAAGCCGAAGGACTGAGGGTCGCGACAGTAAGCAGGACGCGTGAATCGAGCGCGTAGGGGACCCCGCCCAGATCGGGATCGGCGAACGCGCGATCGGAGACGCCGGCCGTGCCGAAGATCTTCGCGCGCGGAAGCGCGGCCGCGATCTGCTCGGTCACCAGCGCCGCGTTGCTCGCTGTAAGGGCACTGATCAGCACGCAGCCGGCGCCGCTCTGAGCCACGCCCACCGCCAGCGGGGTATAGTCGGTCGCTCCGGGCTGGAAGGTCTGCGTGCCCACCACCTGCAGATGAGCAAAGCGGGCCGCCACCTCAAAGCTCGTCGCGGCGTCCTGTCCGTCGACCTCGGCGTCGTTGACTACGTAGGTCTTGCTACAGCCGGCACCCAGCTGCAACTTCACCTGGACGGCGGCCTGAACCGCGTCGTCCGGGAGCACCCGGGCGAACGTGCGCAGCCCAGTCGGGTAGTACTTCTCAGGCTCGCCTGGCGACGCCCCTGCCGCGTCCGATGTCAATCCGACGGCGGTGGCCGTGGGGCTGACCTGCGCGATCCCGGCCCGGTTCAGGAGCGGGATCGAGATCGCGCTGGCGCCGGAGTCCAGGTCGCCGAGGTAACCGATAGTGGTCCTGTCGGTGAGCGCCCTGCGAGCGTTGACGGTGGTCTGGCCCGGGTCCCATCTGCCTCGCTGGACTGTCGAGTCATCGAGCGTCTCCAGCGCGATGTGGTACTTGCCGATCCTTCCGTGAACCTCGTCGAGCGCGAGCCTGGCTCCCCTGAGCACTGACACGGCGTCGACTTGTGACGCACCTTGCAGCGGCACGCTCGAGTAGATCCTCAGCGTCCGGCCGGGAATCCGCTCGCTGACCTGCGCGTTGGCGACACATCCCGCAAGCCCCACGAGCGCCGCGAACAGCGCCGCCAACCACGCCACCCCCCGAACCGGCGAACGCGCCGCCCGGCGAGCACCCAACCACGCCACCCCGCGAACCGGCGAGCATCCGACCGGTGTCCGGGTCATCGCGTCCTCCTCGCAGTGGCGCTACTCACCCCTGCGCCACGAACCTGAACGGAACGAGCTTGCCCTGCTTGAAGTGGCTGAAGGTAAACGGGGCGCCGGCAGCAAACCCGATGTCCCCGTCAGGGTTCATCGAGTACGTGCCGAGCACCGAAGGCTGGCTCTTCAGCTTAAAGAAGTCCTGTGCGACGTTCTTGCGGTTGGACGCCGACTTGCCCGCCTGCTTGAGCGCATCGAGCACGACCGCCATCGCCTCGTAGCCGAAGATCGCCTGCGGCCCGGGGGCGTGGTGGTACGCGGCCAGGAAGTCCGCAACGAACTTCCGTCCCGCTGCCGTCAGGTTATTCGCATTGAGAAAGCCGGGCGCGGAGATGTACACGTCGCGCTGCGCTGCGGCCGAGCTCAAGCCTGAAGCGAACGCTTGGCCGTCGAGGGCAGACGGCCCGAACAGCTTCATCCTCGGGTCGATCGCGGCGACCTCGTCGAAGGTGCGCACGGCGGTACTTGGGGAGCTGGCACCAAGAAACAGCGCGTCGGCTCGCGCGGCCTTGATGCCCTTCGAACTGGCCGGTCCCTGCACCACCTTGATCGCGGGCGCAACGGAGGCGGCGGCAGCTCGTACTGCGAGCGCGATCGCGGCTCCGTACGTATCGCCGCTCCCGTCGTCTGTGACATAGAGCTTCCTGACGCGGAGCGCCTTCATCTCCTGCATCTGGGCCTTTGCCTCCAGCGCGGCGCTCGGCACGACGCGACCGAACGTGTGCCCGTACGTCTTCAGGGACGGGAAGGCGTGGTCGGGGGCGCCCGGGACCGCTGCGGTCGACTGGGTCAGCTCGATCGCCGTGTCGCCGGGACTTACCTGCAAGATGTCCTCCTGGTTGGTGATCGGCACGGACGATGCATACGACGTGCCCGGCACGAGCTCACCGAGGTAGGCGATCGTGCTCGAGTCCGCCTCCGCCGTGCGCGCGTTGTCGGTGATGTTGGCGATCTGGTTGCTCGTGGTCACCTGAACGGGCTTCAGCACAACCTTGAAGTCGCCCACCTGTCCCCCGGCCTGCCGGAGCGCGAGCTGCTCGGCGCTGAGGACGTCGTTTGCTTGCTGCCCGCCGGCAGCAGGCGTGCTCGAGTAGATCGTGAGCGTCGTGCCGGTCACGCTGACCGCGGGGCTCGCGGCCGTCGTGCAGCCGCCGAGACCTGCGATCAGGAAGACACAGGCGCAGATCGTCGGCGCCCGGCGACGCGCGAGCAGCCCAGGCCTCATCAAGCGCGCACTTATTCCCGCCGGCCCGGCAGGAACGGGAGCACGTTCCTGACGCCGAGTGCCACCACCACCATCAAGATCGCTATGAAGATCGCGTCGAGACCCGAGACGTTGAGCGTCCAGAGGATGATCCAGAGGCAGAGACCGGCTGTGGCGGTGAGAATCACGCCCATCGTCGCGGCATCCTAACTCAGTGCTGGCGACGGGGCGCCGCAGGGCGGTCGTGCACTCGCTCACCATCCCCGGTGGGCTACCTCATGGCCTTAGAGAAATCGTGCACGAGATCTCTTACCGCCGCCGCCGGATCGGTCGCTTCGCCGGCGGCCCGTACAAGCCGGCTGCCGACGATCACGCCGTCTGCTCCGGCCGCCGCTGCGGCGGCGGCCTGATTAGGTGTCGCGATTCCAAACCCAACCGCGACCGGCACGTCCGTGTGAGACCGTGCGCGCGCGATGACAGCGGCCAGTCCTCCCGCGAGGCTCGCCCGTTCGCCGGTAGTCCCCGTAAGCGAAACGGTGTAGAGGAAGCCGCGTGCCTGGGCGCCGATGCGGGCTAGCCGATCGCCTGGCGTCGTCGGAGCCACGAGTGGAACGAGCGCCAGTCCGCGCTCGTCGCACGCCTCCAAGGCGGTGGACGTCTCCTCGAGCGGAAGATCGGGGACGATCAGGCCGCTGATCGAAGCGGCGCTCAACATGCCGGCAAAGCGCTCCATGCCGCGCGTGAGGATCGGGTTGCAGTAGCACATCACGATCACCGGGACCTGCTCGGCGATCGCCCTGCCGACCTCCAGCACGCGGTCGAGCGTCGCGCCGGCGCGAAGCGCCGTGACTCCCGCCGCGTGGACCACCGGCCCATCGGCGAGTGGATCGGAGAACGGAACACCCAGCTCGACCAGATCCGCTCCCCCGTCGGCGTACGCGAGCCCGATCTCGAGCGTCGTCTCGAGGTCGGGAAAGCCTCCCATCAGGTAAGGCATCAACGCTGCCCGCTGGCCGTCCGCGCGCGCGGCGGCGAATGCTTCGGCGATGCGCTCGGTCCCGATCCTCCCGCCGCCCCATCCGGTCATGCGGCGTTCGCGCCTGTCGCTCCTCGGTCTCGCCCGGTCATAGCACGCTACAAGCCTCTCAACGCGTGCCACGGCCGAGGTGCTCGAGTGCCTCGGCGAGATCCTTGTCTCCGCGCCCCGAGAGACAGACGAGGTCGACCGCGTCTGTCCGGGGGCTGTTCTCGATCGCCCAGGCGAGCGCGTGCGCGCTCTCCAGTGCGGGAATGATCCCCTCTAGTCGCGCCGTGCAGGCAAACGCCTCCAAGGCCTGCTCGTCGGTGACTGCCACGTAGCGCGCGCGCCCGGAGTCGCGCAGCCAGGCGTGCTCGGGACCGCTGCCGGGGTAGTCGAGCCCGGCCGAGATCGAGTGTGCTTCGAGGATCTGCCCGTCCTCGTCCTGCATGATCGCCGAGAACGCGCCGTGCAAGACGCCGGGAATCCCCGCCGCGGTGAGCGGCGCACCGTGGCGGCCGCTGTCAAGCCCCTCGCCCGCCGCCTCGACCCCCACCAGCTCGACCTCGCGATCGGCGACGAACGCCGTGAACAGCCCGATCGAGTTCGAGCCGCCGCCGACGCACGCGATCACCCGCGCCGGCAGCCGTCCCGCACGCTGGCGCATCTGCTCCCGAGCCTCGTCGCCGATCACGCGCTGCAGGTCGCGTACGAGCGCGGGGTAGGGCGCCGGCCCTACGCACGAGCCGATCGCGTAATGGGTGCGCTCGACGTTCGACACCCAGTCGCGGATCGCGGCCGAGACCGCCTCCTTGAGCGTACGAGCTCCGGCGTCCACCGGCTCCACGCGCGCCCCGAGAAGGCCCATCCGATCCACGTTGGGCTGCTGGCGGCGCATGTCCTCGGTACCCATGTAGACGACGCACTCCAGGCCGAGCAGCGCGCACGCGGTAGCCGTAGCGACGCCGTGCTGTCCGGCCCCGGTCTCGGCGATGATCCGCCGCTTGCCCATCCGGATCGCCAGCAGCGCTTGCCCGATCGCGTTGTTGATCTTGTGCGCACCGGTGTGGTTGAGGTCCTCGCGCTTGAGGTAGATCTCGTGGCCGGCCACGTCGCTGAGGCGCGAGGCGAGGTACAGCGGCGTTGGGCGCCCGACGTAATCGCGCGCCAACGCGTCGAGCTGGGCGTTGAACGAGGGATCGTCCCGGGCGGCGATCCACGCCGCCTCGAGCTCAGAGAGCGCGGGCATCAGCGTCTCCGGGACGTACTGGCCACCGTAAGGGCCGAAGCGATGCTCGACGGCGCTCATCGGGTGGCGAACGCCTCGGATGACGCGTCATGCGCCTCGGCGGTCGCCTCGTTCGCCGCGGATGATGAGGCCTGCGCCTCGGCGGTCGCCTCGTTCGCCGCGGATGATGAGCCATGCGCCTCCGAGCGCACCGCCGCCGCGAATGCCTCCAGCTTGCGGGCGTCCTTGCGCCCCGGGCTGCTCTCGACGCCGCTGGCGACGTCGACGGCGTACGGGTGCACAGCGGCGATCGCCTCAACCACGTTCGCCGGGGTCAGGCCACCGCCGAGCACGAGCGGAACCCTGCGCCGGGCGCCGCCGGCGAGCTCCCAGGCGAACGTCTCCCCGGTCCCACCTGGAATACCGGGGGTGTGGCTGTCCAGCAGGTGGTAGTCGGTGCGGAACGCGGCCAGCGCCTGAATGTCGGCGCGGCCGCGCACGCGTGCTGCCTTGATCACCCTGCAGCCCGTGCGGCGAGCAGCCTCGCCGCAGAACACCGGACCCTCGTCGCCGTGGAGCTGAATCATCGTCAGCCCGGCCGCGTCGGCGGTGCTCGCGAGCCGATCGAGCGCAGGGTTGACGAATACTCCCACCACCTCCGCGCGCCGCTTGACCGCGGCCGCGATCTCGGCCGCGACCGCCAGCTCACAGCGACGCTGCGAGCGCGGCCAGAAGATCAGCCCGATCGCCCACGCGCCCGCAGCGACCGCGGCTTGCGCGTCGTCGACCGAGGTGATGCCGCAGAACTTGATCTTCGGGACGTGCGTGGTCATGCTCACATCTTGACATCGAGCTCGCCGTGAGCGGAACGCGCTGTGTCGATGCGCTCAGGCACAGCATGGCCGAGCAGTTCGATTGGTTGCGTTCCGAAGACGTGCACTGCATCCCCGAATTGCGCCGCGACCGATTGTGCCTCGGGCGACGCCGAGTCGGCCACGCCGACCTCGACCGCGTTGCGAGCAACATCAGGCCCGACCGACAGAAGCTGTCCTGAGCCGTCGTCAACCATCGCATCGGTCACCTCGTGGCGAATCTTCTGGAGCTCGTACCATGTGTGGCGGACCAAGAAGCCTTCGAGCTGGACCTTCGGGAATGCGGTGCTGAGCCTGGCGATATTCTGGTCGACGTCTCGAGTGAAGCCGACGTAGTAGAGGTCGTCCTCATGGTAGAAGCCCCCACGCGCCCGGTGCAATCACCCGGGCGGCGGCTTCGATGGCCGTGGCCGCCGGGTTGGTATCTACACCTTGCGGGAGCGGTACAGAAGTATGTTCAGGCGACATGGATGGACACCTGCTCCGTGATTGGGACCGTTGATGTAGCGAGGTAGATTACGCTCGACGGCTCATGTACAGCGGCGGGCGAAGACCGGCGCCGACGTCCTCGACCGTCACGACGCGCTGTCCGAGCGCGTGCAGCAAAGCGAATCGTAGAGACAGAGCCCTTAGTCCACGTGGGACGGCTTGACGCCGACGAGCAGCGCCATCTCGAGCCACTTCCAGTAGCAGTCGACGTCCTTGAAGCCGACTCCGCGTAGCCACCCGAGCTGCGTTTCGACGTCGAGCAGGCGGTCAGACGGATCTTCGTGCGCGATCGGCTCGCCGATCGCCGTGAAGAACGCCAGGTGCAGACGCCGAGTTGGCGAGGCCACATGCTCAAAGTTCGCGAACATACCGCCCGGTTCGAGCAGGTCGAACACCTCGCCATACAACGAACGCTTGCGCTCGTGCTCCAGATGATGGATCGCCATCGACGAGACGACAGCGTCAAAGCGCCCTCCGACAATCAGCGGCTCGGCGAGGTCGTGCTTGACCAGCTCGATGCGCTCATCGTCGGCGAAGCGCTCACGTGCCGCCTCGAGCATGAGCTCAGAGAAGTCAAGACCCACACCAAGCATCTCGTCGCGATCGACCCGCAGAAGGGCGAGCAGGCGGCCGTCGCCCGTCCCGAGGTCGAGGATGCGACGAGCGTCGCTCGGCACGTGCTCGAGCAGGACGCTCTGTCCCTCTGCGCGGCGCGGATACTCCTCCGCGCGGCGGAGATAGCGAAGAACATGCTCGGTGTTCGTCCACTCCTCGCCGGCCCCGCCCATCACTGCGGACCAACCAACCGCCGGCAAGCCTCCTCGATATCCGCTGAGCGCATCAGCGCCTCCCCCACGAGCACGGCATCCACCCCCGCCTGCGCCAGCTCCTCGAGCTCCTCGGGCTCGCTGAACCCCGACTCGGCGACGGTGATCACGCCCGGCGGGACGTGCGGGAGCAGCTCGAACGTGCGCCTGACGTCGACCTCGAGCGTGCCCAGGTCACGGTTGTTGATGCCGATCAGCCCCGCCCCGGCGTCGAGCGCGAGGTACAGCTCTCGCTCGTCGCGGACCTCGACCAGCGCGCTCAGCCCCGCCGCGCGTGCCCCGAGGTGCAGCGCCACGAGCTCCTGCGCGTTCAGTGCGGCGGCGATCAGCAGGATCGCGTCGGCACCGGCGGCGAGCGACTCCACCACCTGACGGGGGTCGAGGATGAAGTCCTTGCGCAGGATTGGAAGACCCGCGGCGGCTCGCGCCGTCCCCAGGTGCTCCAGCGAGCCGCCGAAGCCCGGCCCTTCGGTGAGGATCGACAGCGCGGCGGCACCCCCGCGCTCGTACGCGCCGACGACCTCGGGCAGGCCCAAGTCGTCGCGGATCAACCCCGCCGAGGGCGAGCGGCGCTTGTGCTCGGCGATCAACGAGAGGCCCGGGTGCGAGATCGCCTGGGCGAAGGGGCGGATCTCCCCGCGCCGCGCGCCCGCGCGCTCGAGCTCTTCGCTCGATATAGCGTCAGGTCGGCTCGCGAGCTCGGTCCGGGTCCTCGCGACGATCCGCTCGAGCTCGTTCATACCGATACCACTCCCAGCTCGCTCATAGGTCATCCCTCACACCGCAACGCTCCAGCTCGTTCATGCGGGCGCCAGCTCCTGCGTCGCAGTCACGAAGCGCACCAGCGCCTGCGCGGCGGCGCCCGTGTCGACCGCGCGCTCGGCCGCTCGCACGCCACCATCAACCGACTCCGCGCCGCCGCCCACGTAGATCGCGGCGCCCGCGTTCAGCACCGCCAGGTCGCGCAGAGCACCGCGCTCACCGGCGAGAATCCGCTGAGTCGCGGCGGCGTTCTGCTGCGGGGCCCCGCCAGGTACGCAATCAGCCGGTGAGCGCTCGAGGCCGAGCTCCTCAGGGGTCAGCGTGTAACGCATGATCGCCTCGCCCCGCACCTCGACCACGATCGTCGGCGCCGAGATGCTCAGCTCGTCGACACCGTCCTCGCCGCAGACCAGCAGCGCGTGCTCGGTTCCCAGCAGCGCGAGCGCACCCGCCATCGTCTCCAGGTATGCGGGGTCCGAGACGCCGATGAGCTGGCGCGTGGCCCCGGCGGGGTTGGTCAGCGGTCCGAGGAAGTTGAAGATCGTGCGCACCGCGAGCTCCTTGCGGACTCTAGCCACGTAGCGTGTCGCCTGGTGGTGGGCCGGCGCGAACATGAACCCGAATCCGGCCTGCTCGATGCACCGCGCGACCGACTCGGGGGACAAATCGATCCTCGCGCCCAGCGCCTCGACCAGGTCCGCAGAGCCCGATAGCCCGGTGGCCGAGCGGTTACCGTGCTTGGCGACGGTGCAGCCGGCGCCGGCGGCGATCAGGGCGGCCGTCGTCGAGACGTTGAAGGTCTGTCGCCCGCCACCGGTGCCGGCGGTGTCGAGCAGGCCGTCGCCAGCGACGCGGACCGGCGTGGCCAGCGCCCGCATGGCTCGCGCGAGGCCCGCCAGCTCGCCGACCGTCTCGCCCTTGGTCCGCAAGGCGATCAAGAATCCCGCGATCTGGACCTCCGAGGCGTTCCCGGCCATGATCTCCGACAGGACGGCCGCGGTCTGCTCGAGGCTCAGGTCCTGACCGCAGGCCAGCGCGTCGATCGCGTGCGTCAGCAAACCCGCCGCGCCGCCGCTCATCGCACGCCACCGCTCAGCCCACCACCGCTCAGCACACAACCGCCGGTCATCGCGTACGCGCCAGGAAGTTGCCAAGCAGCTCGCGGCCCTGCTGTGTGAGAACCGACTCGGGATGGAATTGCACCCCTTCGGCGGGCAGCTGGCGGTGGCGCACCGCCATCACGACTTCATCAGCGAACGCGCTGCGCTCCAACACGTCCGGCAGCGAGTCCTCGACCACCAGCGAGTGATAGCGACCAACCTCCAGCGGCTCGCGCAGGCCGCGGAAGATGGTCCTGCCATCGTGCTCGATCTCAGTCGTCTTGCCGTGTACCGGCTGGTGGCGGATGACCTGCCCGCCCCATGCCTGCACCAGCGCCTGGTGACCGAGGCAAACGCCGAGCGTCGGGATCTTCGCCTCTGGGAAGCGGCGCACCGCCTGCAGCGAGATCCCCGCGTCTGCCGGCCTGCCCGGCCCCGGCGAGACGACGACCCGGTCATAGCCGCGGATCAGTAGCTCCTCGACGGTCGCGTGGTCGTTGCGAACCACCTCCATCTCCGCGCCTAACTCCCCGAGATACTGGACGAGGTTGTAGGTGAAGCTGTCGTAGTTGTCGAGGACGAGAACCCTCAAGGCCACTCCGGTTGCAGGACTGCCAGCTCGATCGCCTGCATCACCGCTCTGGCCTTGGCCTCGGACTCGCGGAGCTCATTGACGGGCTTGGCGTCGGCGACCGTGCCGCCGCCGGCCTGGACGTGCGCGACGCCGTCCTTGACGACCACCGTCCGGATGTGGATGCACGTGTCGAGGTCTCCGGTGTAGCTGGCATAGCCGATTGCGCCGCCGTAGCCGCCGCGCTTGACCGGCTCGAGCTCGTCGATGATCTGCATCGCGCGCACCTTGGGAGCCCCCGAGAGCGTGCCGACCGGGAGCACCAAGCGCACCGCATCCAGTGCGCCGACGCCGTCTCGCAGCGTACCGGTGACCCTCGACACGATGTGCATCACGTGGCTGTAGTACTCAACCGCCATGAGCTCATCGACCTCGACGCTTCCGTACTCGCACACCCGCCCCAGGTCATTGCGCCCGAGGTCGACCAGCATCACGTGCTCGGCTCGCTCCTTGGGGTCAGCCAGGAGCTCGTCCGCCATGCGCTGGTCCGCCTCCGCGGTGGCCCCCCGCGGGCGGGTGCCGGCCACCGGACGCATCGAGATCTGGCTGCCGGCGACGGTGATCATCGGCTCGGGGCTCGCGCCCGCGACCTCGAAGTCGCCGAAGTCCAGGAAGTACATGTACGGGCTCGGATTGACCGTACGCAGGCCGCGATAGATCGAGAACGCCTCCAGATCCACGAGTGGTGCGGACCAGCGCTGGGAGGGCACCACCTGGTAGGCGTCGCCCGCGTAGATGTACTCGATGATCCGCGCCACCACTGCCTCGAAGTCCTGCGCTGACATATTTGATGTAAATGACGGGGCCTGCCGGCCCGGTTTTGGGGGGCCAGTGGGGTGCGGCACCGGCCCCGCCAGACACCGGCGCACCTCGGCGATGGTCTCGGTGGCGCGCCGGTAGGACGCTTCCAGGTCCCCTTCCTCGGTATAGACGTTGGCGAGCACCGTGACGGTGTGCTTTAGATGGTCGAATGCGACCATCGCGTCGGTGAGCATCAAGGCGAGGTCGGGGACGCCGATCGGGTCCGGGTTAGGCTCGCCGAGGCACTCCACCGAGCGCACCAGGTCATAGGCGAAGACCCCCACCGCACCACCGGCGAACGGCGGCAGCCCGGGCAGGGGCGCGGCGCGGAAGCGGTGCAGCTCGGCGCCCGCCAGCGCGTAAGGGTCTCCGGGGTCCCCCAACGACCAGCGGAGCACCTTGCGGGGGCGCAAGCCGATAAACGAATAGCGGCCCACGCGCCCCTGCTCGGCGGACTCGAGCAGGAAGGACGGCTCGCGCATGCCCTCGCGCCTGCCGCCCGCTCGGCTTCCGGCCTCGCCCTCGCGCCTGCCGCCCGCTCGGCTTCCGGCCTCGCCTGATCGGGCGGCGCGCGAGTCATCCGGCTGGGCGGCGCGCGAGTCATCCGGCTGCATGCCATTCGGCTGCCCGCGCAGCTTCAGGAACGCCGACACCGGCGTCTGGCAGTCGTCGATGAACGTCTGGCACACCGGGATCAGGTTGTAGTCGCGGGCAAGGGCGCGGACGTCCTCCAACGAGGGCCTCGCCCCTACGGGGGCGGCGGCCCCCTGAGTATCAGTGACGGTGTCACTGTCAGCGCCGGCGGTCATCGAGCACCCGTCCCGCGTCGGCGAGCGACAGACCGCGGCCCCGGAGCAGGACCGCCAGGTGGTAGATCACGTCGGCGGCCTCCTCGGCGACGCGCGCCTCGGACTCCTCCCGAGCGGCCCTGACCACCTCTTCGGCCTCCTCCTGCACCTTGGCGCCCGCGTAGGCGGGATCTGCCAGCAGCGCGCCCGTGTAGGAACCCTCCGGACGGTGCAGTGCGCGCGCGGCGATCGTCCGCTCCAGCCCTGGAATTGCCTGGAACGGCGCGCCCGGCTCGAGCTGCCCGCGGTGAAAGCACGTGCGCTGCCCGGTGTGACACGCGGGCCCCGCCGACTCGACTAGCGCCAGCAGCGCGTCGGCATCGCAGTCATAGCGCATCGCCTTGACCGCCTGCGTATTTCCCGACGTGGCGCCCTTGTGCCACAGCTCCCCGCGCGAGCGGCTGAAGAAATGCATCTCGCCCGTCTCACGCGTGAGCGCCAGCGCCGGCGCGTTCATGTAGGCCAGCGTCAAGACCTCGCCCGTCCGCCAATCCTGCACCACGCAGGCAACCAGCCCGCGCTCGTCGAAGGCGATCTCGGAATCCTGCACGGCCGCGATTCTAGGTGCTGCTGCGCCGCCGGGTTGACAGGCTCGGACTCGGAGAAGTCGCAGCCGGCGATCCTCGCGCCAGAGCCCGGCAGAGCTTCACGTAAGCGCCGAGCATGGTCATGGCATCATCATGGCACACGGCGCCTTGACATGGCACCACGATGTGCCATAGTGGCGCTATGGACCTGCAGCTATACGTCGAGAGCATCCACCGGCAGCTCGCGGTTGCCGCGCAGGCCGGCGGCGATGAAGCTCGTGCGCTCGCTGAGCGCCTTGTCGCACCTCTGGACGCGCCGATCCGCCTCACCTTGCAAGACCTGCTGGCGGCAGCCGCGGAGGAGATCACCTGCGAGCTCGCTCCGGGCTCCGTCGAGCTGCGCCTGCGAGGACGTGAGCTCGAGCTCCTGGTCACACGACCGCCTGCCGATACACCCGAAGACGAGCTGCCCGAAAGCGAGCGCTACGAGGAGCCGTACGGCTGGCCCGTCGGGGGGACGCGTGTCACGGCACCCACTTGCGCCCAAGCCGGCGAGGGCGGGATGTCGCGGATCAACCTTCGCATGGCCGATCGGCTCAAGGCCCGGATCGAGCACGCAGCCGGCAGCGACGGGCTTTCGGTCAACGCCTGGCTCGTGCGAGCAGCCGCCGCGACACTGGAACGTGGCGATTTTGGTCCCCGGCGCGAGCGACGCGCTGCGCAAGGTGCTCAGCGCTACACCGGCTGGGCGCGCTAGCGCAGCGGAGTCAGAAGATGCATCGCACCACGCTTCTCAGCAGGACCGCCTCCGAACCGAACAGGGAGACAGAAAGGACGAACGCGCGATGCCCACTTTCGATACACCCGAACCAATCTCCGTGACCCTGGAGCTCGGGGTGGGTGACATCCGGATCGTGGCGGGTGAGCGCACCGACACCGTCGTCGAGGTGCGCCCAAGCGACGCTGCCAGGACGTCTGACGTGACCGCTGCCCAGCAGACTCGGATGGAGTACGCCGGCGGTAGGCTGCTCCGGCGGTAGGCTGCTGATCAAGGCACCCAAGGCACGTAGGCAATTCTCCTTTCGTCCCGGCGGGGAGTCGATCGATGTCCAGATCGCGCTGCCGGCGGGCTCGCGGGTGCGCGGTGAGGCAGGAGCGGCGGCATTGCGCTGCACAGGCCGCGTCGGCGAATGCCGCTTCAAGACCGGAGTCGGCGAGATCCGAGTCGAGCAGGGGGGCTCGGTACAGCTCACGGCCGGCGCTGGTGATATCACCGTGGAGCGGGCTGGCGGCGACGCCGAGCTCACCACGGGCTCCGGTGTCGTTCAGATCGGCGGCATCGACGGAACAGCGGCGATCAAGAACGGCAAGGAAGACACTTGGATTGGCGAGGTCAGCGGCGAGCTTCGGGTCAACGCGGCCAACGGCAAGATCTCTGTCGAGGAGGCGCAGGGGGCGGTTTCGGCCAAGACCGCCAACGGCGACATCCGCCTCGGCGAGGTCTCACGTGGCGCGGTCCTCGCCCAAACCGCCTACGGCAAGCTCGAAGTCGGAATCCGTGAGGGCGTCGCGGCCTGGCTGGATCTCAACACGCACTGGGGCAACGTGCAGCACAACCTGGACGCCACCGAGCACCCCGGACCGAGCGAAGACGCGGTCGAGGTGCGCGCTCGCAGCGGGTTCGGCGACATCACCGTCCGTCGCGCCCAGCGATTGACAACGACGGCGTAGGCCCAAGCGATGACCGCCTCCACCTGCTGATCGGCGGCTTCACCGAAGCCGACCTGCGCCATCTCGACGGCCGCGCAACGGTCAGGACCTGGCAGGCGCGTGGCTTGGCTGCTCCGGCACGTCGATAGAGATCAGCTCGCGGGCCTCGTGGTCGACCTGCAGCGTTACGTGCTCGATCTGGAAGCGCTCATGCAGCAGCGTCGTCAGCGAGCGGCGCACGCCGTGGCAGTCTTCGTGGTCGCTCTGCACCAGGACGTGAGCAGACAGCGCGGGAAAGCCCGAGGTTACCTCCCAGACGTGGAGGTCGTGAATCTCTACGACGCCGGGGTGGCTGGCCAGCGCGTGCCCGATCCGGTCGGGGTCGAAGCCTTGTGGGGCGGCCTCGAGGAAGATCCGCGCGGAGGCTTTCACCAGTCCGTAGCCCGAATGGAGCATCAGGCCGGCGATCAGCAGCGAGACGATCGAGTCCGCGCGGTCAAAGCCGGTGAGCAGGATGACGCCCGCGGCGATCGCGGTACCGATGAACGCGTACAGGTCGGTGAGTAGGTGCTGGAAGGACCCTTCGACGTTGAGGCTCTGCCGGTTGGCCTTGGCAAGCATCCAGGTCGCGGCGATGTTGACCGCGACGCCGGCGAGCGCGACGGCCAGGATCAGTCCCGCCCGCACGACCGGGGGGTCGAACAGGCGGCGGATGCCCTCGTAGGCGATGAAGGCGGCGAGGATCAGCAGGGTGACGCCGTTGGCTTGGGCGGAGAGGATCTCGACGCGCTTCAGGCCGTAGGTCATCGCACCCTTCGCGGGGCGTAGGGCGAGGCGTGCCGCGACCAGTGAGAGGCCGATCGCGGCGGCGTCGGTCAGCATGTGACCGGCGTCTGAGAGCAGCGCGAGCGAATGAGCGAGGATGCCCACCACGACCTCGATCGCCATCAAGCCGAGAATCAGGCCGAGGGCGATGCTGAGCTTCCCGGCGTCGGCGTCCGCGGAGAGACCGTGGGAGTGCCCGGCGTGTCCCGCTTCGCCGTGGGAGTACCCACCCTGCTCGTGCTCGTGCTCGTGCTCGTGTGTCATCGTCTTTGCACCAGCGTATTGTCAGCCATCCTGTCCCTTCCCTCGTCAGTCGCTGTCGTCGGCCATGTGGAGTGGGTCGAGTTCCTGCGCGTGGCGCGCGTCCCCGCCAGCGGAGAGATCGTTCACGCCCGCGGGGGCTTTGCCGAGCCCGCGGGGGGCGGCGGGGTGGCCGCGGTGGCGCTCGCCCGGCTCGCGGGCCGGGCGACTCTGTACACCGCGCTCGGGGACGACGCGCTCGGCCACCGCTGCGCGGATGAGCTCGAGCGCCGCGGCGTCCGCGTCGAAGCTGTGTGGCGAGAGAAGCCCCAGCGGCGCGCGGTGACGTTCCTCGACGACGCCGGCGAGCGCACGATAACCGTGATCGGGGAGCGCGTGGCGCCGGCAGCCTCAGACGCGCTGCGCTGGGAGGAGCTCGGAGCTTGTGACGCCGTCTTCGCGACCGCCGGCGATGCTGAGGCGCTGCGCGCTGCGCGCTGCGCGCGAGTGCTCGTCGCGACACCGCGGATCGGCCCGTCGCTGATCGAATCCGCAGTAGAGCTCGACGCCCTCGTGCACAGCACCACCGACGCCGGGGAGCGCTACGCACCGGGGGATCTGCATCCGCCCCCACGGCTCGTCGTCGGGACGGCGGGTGCCGCCGGGGGCACCTATACCAACGCCGAGGGTGTCAGCGGCGCCTGGCAGGCGACAGAGCTCCCCGGCGCGGTCGCAGACGCCTACGGCGCCGGGGACTCCTTCGCCGCCGGGCTCACGTTCGGGTTGGCAGCGGGGCTCTCAGTCGATGACGCCGTGGAGCTCGCGGCGCGCTGCGGCGCCGCCTGCGTGAGCGGTACGGGCCCCTACGGCGCACAGCTCGACCCAGCGGTCCTCGCTTCACTGCTGCGCGCAAGCGATTAGGAGCGACGTGAGCGCGCCGGCGATCATGGTTCGGAGGACGCTGCCCGCCCAGCTCGGGGCGACCGGGCTGCGCAGCGCCTCGATGCGGGCCGGGCTCGCGCTCGCGGCCTCTCGCGTCGTGGCCTGGACGGCGGCGCTGCTGGGTGGGCACGGGGCCGTGTCGGCTCCGTTTCAGCGCTGGGACGCACTTCATCTGCTCAGCATCGCGACTTACGGCTATCCGCCGCACGACGGCCAGCAGTGGTCGTTCTTCCCCCTTTATCCGCTGCTGGCGCGCTCGGTCTGGATCGGTGCCGCGATCTCGATCGCCGCCTTCTGGGCGGCGCTCGTCGTCATCGAAACGATCGGAGAGCAGGAGCTCGGCCCCGCGATCGGGCGCCGCGCTGTGTGGATTGCGGCCTTCTTCCCGGCCTCCCTGTTCCTGACCGCGTACTACACCGACGGGCTATTTCTCCTGCTCTCGGCGGCGGCCGTGCTCGCCGCCCGCCGCGATCGCCCCGGCCTCGCTGTCGTGCTCGGCTTCGCCGCGGCCGCTACGCGGAGCGTGGGAGCTGCACTGGCGGTGCCCCTGTTCCTCATGAGCAGCCGATCGATCCGGGCAAGGCTGCTGGCGGGCGCCGGTCCGCTGCTCGGGACGGCAGCCTTTCTTGGCTACGCCTACGCGCGAGCCGGGGATGCGCTCGCCCCGATCCACGCCGAGCGGACGTGGGGACGGATGTTTCACGGGCCGTTCGCCGCGATCCTGCCCGCCGCCCGCGACGCCTTCCGGGCGCTGGTGGGCGCACCGCACCCCGCCTGGACCTTCGAGCCCGGCTGGCTGCGGGTCGTTCAGTTCTCCTCTCTCGTCCTGGCAGTGGTAATCCTCGTATGGACGCTGCGGCGCCTGGCGCTCGGCTACGGCGCCTACCTGCTGGTTGGACTCGCGCTGCCGCTCAGCACGTTCTGGCCCGCCCACCCCCTGATGTCATTCGTACGCTTCCTCGCCGTCCTCTTCCCGATCTTCCTGGCCCTCGGCGCAGTCGCCGGGCGCTGGAGGTTCAGCGCGATCCTGCTCTCCAGCGCCGCCCTGCTCGCGATCTTCTCGTGGCTCTTCGGGGCGGGAATGTGGGCGGGGTGAGGCCAGGTCTCGCCTGCACGACAGGCAGCAGCCTGCGCCCGAGGACCGGAAGCTGAGGGTGCCCGAGTAGACCGGCACCGACCCCCCGCGTCCTCGGCGAGTCGCTTGTAGCTCTAGCCCTCCGTCGTCGCTCAGCGCCGGCGCGTCCTGGCAACCTGCAACCGTCCCGTCGACGATCGGCGGATTCTGGCAGTTTCGCGCCCGGGGCCCACCTGATGGGCGGCGCGCTGCGCGGGTCGCGGTGCGCCAGCCCCCATTGCTATAACCGGACCTTCGCAAGCTCGCACCCGGATCGGGAGGACAGCGTCGTGAAGATATATGAACCGCCGGCCAGCACGGGATCCGAGACGATCAAGCGTTACGGGGAGCTCGCTGACCGCGGTGGCGATGCCGAGGTCGCTGCGCAGGCATGGACCAAAGCAGGGTTTGACGACGAGACCACCGCCAAATGGCTCGAGTCGCGCTGCTTCGATCCGGGGGCCGCGCGCGCGCTCGCCGAGCTTGGCGTGACCCCTGGGCAGGCGGGCGCACGCACCCGCGACGGCCCCGGTAACTACATCGACACGATCGGCCACAAGGTGGCCAATGGCGATCTGACCGCTCGCCAAGGCGCCGCCCGTTGCCTGTCGAGCCGATGAGCCCAAGCGCAGAAGCGGCCCGCGTCGAGCCCCGGGCGGCCCGCGTGGCGCCTTTTGAGCCCGAGCCGACCGGAGACTGACTCCTCACTCGATCCCCAGCCGGTCGAGCAGGCGCTCGTCGGCTCGCCAGTGCCGGCGCACGCGGACCGACAGCTCTAGATGCACGCGGACGCCGACGCCGAGGTGGCGCTCAATTGACCGCCGGGCGCCAATTCCAATCGCCTTGACCATCTTGCCGC
>JALYUQ010000289.1 GCA_030853685.1 Actinomycetota bacterium
CGACCCGGACGCTCAGCATCTGATTCGCGAAGTTGGCATGCTGCGACTGGGCCTGTACGAACATGGCAAACGCATCTCGGTGCTAGCCGAGCAGTTGCGGGACGAGATTAAGGCAGTCGGCAACAACGACTTCCGCGCATAAGAGGGCTACTAGGAGCCATTCTCGTTCACCCACTCCGGCGGCACGTGGCACGCGTTCGTGCACCCCCGAGCACTATGGCCTGATGATGTTCGCCCAGGCCCCCCCGTTCGCGGCTGCTCCCCGTCACCGTTCCAAGCGGACCGGTGAAGGTTGGGGCGACCCGCGGCCGCGACGGGAGGATCCGCGTGGTGGCGATCAACAAGGACGCCGGGTCCGCGTACGAGGTCTCGCTCGCCACCCCAGGTGCGTCGGGCGCCAGCCTCGAGTAGCTACTGGCGCCGAGCGTCAGCGCGACCGCCGGCGTCAGCCTGGGCGCCAGACGTTCGGCGCGCAGACCGACACGGGATGCTCCCCGGCGCGGTCCAGACGACGCAGGTGGATCCGTTTTCCGGGGCGTACACGATCTATCTCCCGCCCGCCAGCGCTGCGCTGCGCACGCAGTAGGGAGGCGGTAGTAGCGTGTCCACGATGGACTCGGCAGGAGACGGTGGCCTGAGAGCGAGCAGTTGACGGCAGGCGCGAGATCACGGTTGCGTCCGGGGCGCCGGGATCTTCGGCGGGTGCGGTTGGTCTGGGCGGGGCTGCTGGCAATGCTCGCCGTCGCGGTGTTGCCGGGGGTGGCGCGGGCGGCGGGGCCGCTCGTGTGGTCCTCGCCCCAGCTGGTGGACCACGCGCCGTATCGGTACGGCCGCCCCGGCTCGCTGGTGAGGGTCTCGTGCGCGTCGGCGTCGTTGTGCGTGGCGGTGGACACCGAAGGGGCGGTGGTGACTTCAACGGACCCTGGCGGCGGCGCGGGCGCGTGGACGCTGACGGATGTCGACGGAACCGCGGCGTTCTCCGGGGTGTCGTGCGCGTCGGCGTCGCTGTGCGTGGCGGTCGAGACGAGCGGGAACGTCGCGACCTCGACCGATCCGGGCGGCGCGGGCGCGTGGATGATCTCGCGGGCGGTAGATCCCCATGGCCTGAGGGGGGTGTCGTGCCCGTCGGCGTCGCTGTGCGTGGCGATCGACGCGGCTGGGAACGTCGCGACCTCGACCTATCCTACGGGCGGCGCGGGCGCGTGGCGGATCGCCCACGTCGATGACGACCCGCAGGGGCTGACGGACGTGTCGTGCCCGTCGGCGTCGCTGTGCGTCGCGGTCAGCGACCGAGGTGACGTGATCACCTCGACCCACCCGACCGGGGGCGCGGCCGCATGGCGTCGCTCTTCGGAGTCGGGGCTGACGGATGTGTCGTGCCCGTCGGCGTCGCTGTGCGTCGGCGTCGATAGCGGTGGGGACGTCGCGACCACGACCGACCCGACCGGCGCAGGAGCTTGGGTGACCAAGCACGTGGACCCGCACCAGGACTGCAGTAACAATGGTCCTGACGGAAGCGAGACTTGCATGCCCACGCCGCTCGACGGCGTCTCGTGCGCGTCGGCGTCGTTGTGTGCCGCGTTCGACGGCGACGGCAAGGTGCTGACGTCGAGCAACCCGGCCGGGGGCGCGCGCGCGTGGAAGTTCGCCTCCGTCTCCAGCGTGGTCGCCTTGTCGTGCGCATTGCCGTCACTGTGCGTCGGCATCACAGGTGACGGCAGCAGCGTGGTGGCCTCGACCAACCCGGCTACGGCCGGCGACGCTTGGCGCACCGCCGAGATCGAGGGCGTGACTCCTCTTGATGACGTCTCGTGCCCGTCGACGTCGCTGTGCGTGGCCGTAGACCAGAACGGCAACGTGGTCACCTCCACCGACCCGGCGTCCAGCAGCAGCTGGGCCCCGGTCAACATCGACGGCAGCAACACGATCGTGCGCGTCTCGTGCCAGTCGGTTTCGCTGTGCGTAGCGGTCGACGGCGACGGCGAGGTGCTGACGTCGAGCAACCCGACCGGGGGCGCGCGCGCGTGGCGTCGCATCCAGATCGGCCGTCTGATCGTCACCGACGTGTCGTGCCCGTCGGCTTCGTTGTGCGTCGCGGTTGGCACCGGCACCGGCGCCATGACCGGGTATGGGTACGTGGCGACCTCGACCCACCCCACCGCCGGGGCGCGGGCATGGGCGGTGAAATCGGTTCCCGCGCTGCCGGCCGTCCAGTCGCAGACCGACGTGTCGTGCCCGTCCATCTCGTTGTGCGTGGCCGTCGGTGACAACGGAGTCGTCGGACAGGTAGCGACCTCGACCGATCCGCGTGGCGGCGCCCGCGCCTGGAGGTCAGCCCCCCTCCACCAAGGCTACTCGACGCCTACGCACGTGTCGTGTCCAGCGGTGTCGTTGTGCGTCGCCGTAGACGACAATGGAAGCGTGTTCACCTCCCCCGAGCCGACCGGCGGCAGACGGGCCTGGAGGCGGACGCGTGTCCACCCGGATGGCTACTTCACCCCCACGTCGGAATCCTTCAACGGCGTGGCCTGCGCGTCCGTGCACCTGTGCGTCGCCCCAGACAGCCTCGGGAACATCGTGAGCTCGACGGACCCCACCGGTGGGGTGGGGGCCTTTGCCAAGACGCACGTCGAAGGCGGCTGCGACAACTCCTCGGATTGCGTCTCTGGCGTAGCCGGCGTCTCGTGCCCCTCGGTGGCGCTGTGCGTCGCCGTCGACGACGTCGGTAACGTGCTGCTCGGCACCCCCGCTCCGCCCGGCACGATTGGCGTCGCGCACATCGTAGTGCGCAAGAGGACCGTGCGCGCGCTCGCCAGCTGCCAGGGCACCGGCGGCGCGAGCTGTACCATGACGCTCGTGATCACCGTACGGCGATCACGGCGAACCGTGACGCTCGGAACCAACACGGTCACGCTCACCGCCGGCCAGAGCGCCAGCGCGCAGGTCCGGCTGAACCGCACCGGGCGACGGCTGCTCAGACGTCATCACAAGCTGCGCGCCAAGCTCGAGATCACCCAGGATCGCAGCACCGGTACAGCACGGATCTCGACTCAGATGATCACATTCAAGTAGCACCGTGAACGCCAGCCGACAATCGCGATCACCCTGCTCGCACCCCAGTCCTGTGCAGCTCGCGCGCGAGCTGTAGCCGAGACCCCCGACAGTCCCTCGAGCTGCTCCCGCGATGCCGACAGGATCGCGTCCGGTGAGCCGAGTGCCGCAGCAGCGCCCGCTCGAGCCGGGCCGACCCCCGGCAGCTCGTCGAGGATCGAAGCCTTCATCGCTCGGTCGTGCCTGACCCGATGATGCGTGATCGCAAACGATGGGCTTCGTCTCGTACCCGTTGGAGCAGCTGCAGCTCGGGCGTGTCGTGCGCATGGGGGCGCAGTGGCGCGAGTCGTCCCCGGAATGAACACTCCTCGATCCGCTTGGCGAGCGAGATCACGACGACGCCGCGCTCGCGAAAGCTCCCTAGCTAGGAGGGATGAGAAACCCTTTTTGCCTGTAAATCGCCACCTTTTCGGCGTCTCCATTTTGGCCGTTACCCCATCGCTCAGCCGATTCTACCCCATCCCCAAATCCTCAATTAGCTTCAGTTGGTGATTTAGTGCTCAATTTGCCTCAGTTGGGAACGACCGGACTCTAGCGCGCGCCGACTCGCGATTGCTCCCAGCGGAGGACGGGCAGAGGGCGCCGTTGGCGAATCGGACGCGGGCCGCCCGGCGGTGGTGCGGGACTGACATCCTCTTGCCATGCACCTTGAAGGTACGGCTGCTGGGCTCTGGCTCGTGGGCGTTGGTTCGTTCCTGGTCGCGGTCCCTCGGCTCTACCATGCTGCGCGCCCACAACTGGGGCTGGACTGGGAGAGCCTGTCCGCGCGCGTCGAGCGACTGCGCTTCGCTGCGGAGACGTCGGCTTGGTCCTTGTCGCCGTCGGGTCCGTGGTGCTCGCGGCTGTCGAGCTCGGTCCGCTGTGGTTCGTGCTCGGGGTCGTGGCAGCCGCCCTGCTCGGCGTATGGCTGCCAAACAGCATCGATCCTCCTAGCCATGGGATGGGAGTGACTGTAACCGAACGGCCCGAGCGATCCTCGATCACAACCACACGGGCATGCTTGGACACGTGCTCGTCGGACCACGTGGCGAAGCTTCGGTGCCGCCGCGCACCGATAGGATCACTTCTCCCGGACCGCCGGCCGGGATCGGGACGCTCACATAGCCGACCTGGCCGACCAGGCTGGCGTCCGTGCCCCAGTCGCTCACGCTTCGCCGCCCATCCGAGGCCCACTGCGGTGACTCGCTGCACCGACGACGTGCAGATGGATACGAGCCCAG
>JALYUQ010000208.1 GCA_030853685.1 Actinomycetota bacterium
GCGAGGTGGCGCGCCAAGCTCCCGGTCGAGGAGATCTTCGACGTGGTTGTGGATTCGGCGTTCGTGGGAGCGAGGAAGCCCGAGCCGCGAATCTACGAGGTCACACTCGAGCGCCTTGGCCTGCCGGCGGGCGCGGCGCTGCTGCTCGACGACGTCGAGGCCAACTGCGAGGCCGCGCGTCGGCTCGGTATGAGGGCGGTGCGGTTTCGCTGCACCGAGCAGGCGATCGCGGACGTCGAGGCGGCGCTGGGAGACGACTCCGCTGGCGCCGGAACTGCCTCCCGCGCGCCCTGAGCGTCAGCCGCTGTGCGCGGTCCCCGTGACCTGCGCGCCGCAGTCCCGGATGTCTGGCTGAAGTGGACCACCAGCCTGTAGAACACGCTCGCGCTCCGGGAGCTGGTGAACTTGCCGCGAATCTGCACGTGGCTTGTGCCGTTGACCTTCCCTCCGACGCGGTTGGGAGCGTCCTCTGATCCCCCAAGTTTCGATATCGGCAGTAGCCTTCGACGCGTGTACGCACAGGACTACGACGACTACGTCTTCCCCGAACCCTGGTGGGATTTGCGCGGGCACGACACCCAGGCGACCCGGCAGCGCGAGGCCATGGCCAGAGAGTTCGCCACCGAACTCGGGCCACGGCACCCGCTGTCGGCATCAAACATCGAGCCGATCGCCATGTTCACGCGGCAGGACGAGGTCCTGTTTCGCATCGACGGGAAGTTCCTGATCGCCCATCTGACCTGGGCAGGCCGTCCAGACCCCTTTCTCCGTCTCCGGCCGCTGCCGGACTGGACTGCAACCGTCGCCGAGATCCAGGACATGTCCGAGAACTGGTAGGCAACCCGCCTACTGGCTCGGTATATCGGAATCGCTAGACGGCGGCCAAGCAGCCCGGGTAGGCGGTTCATCGTTGCGACCACCGCCAGTCTTAGCGTGCTCTGCGGCTCCCTCTCGACTCCCTCAAGGCGCACGAGTGCTTCCCCGCGTGCCTGGTGCTCTGCGAGCTTCTGCGCCCGTTGTTGCGCGTGCTCCTCGAGCACCGGCTTCAGGAGCGCGAGCGGCGTCGGTCGGGAGCTTCTCGGCGGCGAGCTCGGCGATCAGCGCGAAGAAGTAGGCGCCGAGGGCAACCGAGGCAAAAGGCCCGGTCATACCCTCGTTCCCACGGGTGCCGCTTTGGCTGCAGGCGGCAGCCAGGAGCGGTAAGCGCACGCGGCGGCTTTCACGCATATCCGGGCGTGGAACGGGCTGGCGGCGCCCGAGGCAATGACTTCCGCTTCGGGTCCGCCACGACGAGAGCAGAAGCCGCGCCGAGGGACCCGCTGAAGCGACGTTGGAGCAGCCAGCTCTCGACGCCCCGGCCTTCTGCTTTGACTCGATCGGCTCGCCGAGCTCCGCGCGCGCGGGCATCCCGTGCCCGATGAGAACGTCGCCCGTCTCTCCGCGTTTCGCCGGCGGAGGCGTGATCGGCGAGGGCGGCAACCAGCAGGGCATCGGGCCGCTGTTGCTCGGCACGGGCGGAGCCGCCTCCAACATCCGGGCCAGGAGGCGCCGGGCGGGACCGACGCCGGAGCTGCCGTCGCCTGCTCCAGAACCGATCAGCCGCCCCCTTGCTGGTGGGTTTGGAGCTGGGTCCGGGTGGCGTCGTCGAGAAGCGCGCCCCCGGCCAGAAGGCCAGGGGCGACCCGGTGGAGGACCCGACGGTATTCGGGACCGAGGGCCACGATGAGGCAGCGGAGAGGGCGCCCGTCGCTCGACGTCGGTGGGGGCGTGATCCCCCGCCAGCGCTGTGCACCGTAGGTGTGGTGGGCCCCGGCCTCGTCCTGGAGGAGTTGCAGGACGGGGAAGCGGCGACCGCGGGCAATGGCGGCAGCGCGGACGTGGTCCAGATCGACGGGACGGCCCCAGCCGAAGGGCGACCGCACCCGGAGGCTGTGGGCCTCGATGCGCAGGGCGTTGCGACCGTACCCCCAGGCCAGCCCGAAGAAGAAGAGGAGGGTGAAGGCGCCGACCGCGACCCCGGCGGCCACCTCGCCGGCCTTGCCGGTCGCCGCTCCCAGGATCAGGCACGAAGCGGCAAGGACCGGACCGTAGACCCGAAGGATCAGGGCGTCGAAGGTCCGAACCGTCAGCCCGGCGTTGTCGTCCTCCAGCACCATGCGTTGGCGCAGGCGTCGCCAGCGGTCACGTGCCGCCGGTGGTCCTACCTCCGCCGCGGGCGATCCTCCCGAGGGGGGAGGGAGGAGGGCGGCGACGTCGGTGTGGCCCTTGCGCTCGGCTGCGGCGCGGGCATCGAATCCCTGAAGGTTCCGGTGGGTGGGGTCGGCGCCGGCGCTGAGCAGCGCCCGGACCGCGTCGGGATGGCCGAAATGGGCGGCCAGGGTCAGGGCCGTGTCCCCCCGCTCGTCGACCGTGCCCACGCGGGCGCCGGCATCGAGGAGGTGGCGAAGGGTCGTCGACTCACCTCTCGACGCCGCCGCCATGACCGCCGTACGTCCCAGATCGGCGGTCTGGCCCAGGTCGGCGCCCCGGGCGATGAGGTCGTCGAGGAGGTCCGTGGCCCCCACCCCGGCGGCGGAGATGAGGGCCGTCACCCCGCCCTCCCGGATCGTTTCGGGGATGGGATCGGTCTCGGCCACCGCGATCGACGACGCCGCCTCGTGGACCATGGCCACCGCCGGCGCGGCCAGGGCGGATCCGCCTTCGGTGCTCAGGTAGAGGACCCGGGAGCGGGCCTTTACGGCCTCGATCTCGTCGGCCAGATGAGAGAGGGTCACCCAGGCCGACAGGCGCCGGTCGGCCGGCGACACGAAGATCCCTCCGTCGTCGGCGGCGTGCACGTAGAGGTCGCCGGGCTGCAGGGAGCCGCTCACCGCCAGGACCGAGTCGGGCCGGAGGTCACGGAGCCGGCACGTACAGCCCCGACGGCCGCTGCACCATGTTGGGTCGTTGGTAAGGACCGTGTCACCAGCCGCAAACGAGGAGCGTTATGAACCTGTTCCCGCGAGGTGGGGTCACACGGGTAATCGGCCCATCGCCTGATCGTATGCCTGCTGGGCGTCGGCGAGCGCGATTCGCGAGTAGATCTCAAGGGATTGGCGGGTGGC
>JALYUQ010000308.1 GCA_030853685.1 Actinomycetota bacterium
GGCCCATTCGCCGAACGGGAGGTTGGTGGTCACGATCAGCGATCCGCGCTCGTTGCGCTCTGAGATGACCTGAAAGACGAGCTCGGCGGCGCCGTCGGGCAGGGCGAGATAGCCCAGCTCGTCAAGCACCACGACCTCGGTGCGGGCATAGCGTCCGATCACCCGGCCGAGCTCGCGTCGGCTGTCGGCTTCCTGCAGCTCGGTCGCGAGGCCGGCGAGGGTGGTGAAGCGGACCCGTCGGCCCTGTTGGCAGGCGCACACACCGAGCGCTGTGGCGAGCATCGTCTTCCCGGTACCGGACTCGCCGATCAGGATGATCGACTCGCGATCATCGATCCACGAGCCCTCGGCGAGCGCGGCGATCGTGGCCTGTGGGACCTTCGGGTTCTCATCGAAGCGGAAGTCCTCCAGTCGTTTGATCAGTGGGAAGCGTGCTTCGAGCAGGCGTCGTCGCTCGCGCCGCTCAGCGCGTTCCTGGACTTCTGCCTCCAGGAGCGCGGCGAGGTAGGCCAGCGGGGTCTGCTGCTCGCGGGTTGCTTCGTGAGCGAGCGCTCGGAATCGGCCGCGAATCGCGGGGAGGTGCAGCTCACGAGCGTGCGCCTCCACCAGCGCCTCGAGCGCCTGGGTCTTCGCGGGGGCGCTCACCGGCTCGTCTCCCAGAAGCCTGCCTCCAGGGTCTGGCGCTCGGCGTCCTCAGCCGCGGCGAGCAACTCGAACGCGAGCTCGCGTGCGGTCTCGGGCCGCAGGTCGGTGAACGCATCCGGCGCGAGCGGGTACTCCGGGCTGGGGTCCTCGAACAGGCGGACCCTGACCAGCAGCCGCATCCCACCGCCGATGAGGCCCTCGCGGGCGGGTCCGGCGGACGCTTCGATCTCTGATCGATAGCCGCTCATCGCCCGACCGCCTCGTCGTCGAGCAGCTCGTTGTACTCGCCCAGGCCCGGGGCGGGCCGGTCGAGCCCTGCCAGGCGCTCAGGGAGATCCAGCGGCTCGGCCTCGGGCCGCTGCTTGCGGTCGATCAAGAGCGCGACCGCGCGACCGTCGATCGCGCCAGCCGTCAGCGCACCGCGGACCGCCAGCTCGACCACCTGCGGGTCGTGCTCACGGCACAGCAGGAGCACGTCGACGAGCTGCCGTGCCGCCTCACTGGGTCCAACCCGCTCGGCGAGCGTCTGCCACAGCCGATCAAAGCACTCCGGCCAGCGGCCGTGCTCGCGCTCCTGGCGCAACGCGAGCGAGTGCTCAAGCGCCCCAGGCTTGCGGTGAAGCAGCTCCAAGTAGTGATCCAGGCGTGCTGATCGCAGCTGGCTGCCGCGCATCCGCGGATGCGACGCGACCACCCGGCCGTCGGCGATCACCTCGACCTCCCGCGCACCGACCCGCGCGCTCACCCTTGCGCCGACCAAGCGGACCGGGACCGAGTAGTGGTTGCGCCGGACCGTGATCATCGACTTCTGATTCACACGATGCGAGCTCTGCTCCCACGTCGGGAACGCCGCGGCCGGCAACGGCCGCAGCAGGCAGGTCTCGCGCGAGAGCGCCGCCCCGACCGTCTCCCCTCGCCCGAGGATCGTGCGACCAAGATCCTCTGAGCAGAACGCCAGCAGCCGGTCATTGAGCTCGGCGAGCGAGGCCACCTCGGGCACCGGGACGAGATGGTTTCGCCGAAACCGGCCGACCTCCCCTTCCACGCCGCCCTTCTCGTGCGCACCCTCGATGCCCACCAGCGTGAAGAACGACTCAAACAGGTAATGCGAGCGCAACGCCACGAACCGCTCGTTCTCGACCCGCCGCCGGCCCTTCAGCGTCTTCTTCGCCGCCGCCGCCAGATTGTCGTATCTCACGGTCCTGAACACCCCGCCATACCAGCTCAGCGCGTGCACGTGGCCCTCGAAGAACGCCTGCTGGGACTGCGTCTCGAACGCCATCGCGAAGCACGCCCCCGAGAAGCACGACCGCATCAGAAACAGCCCGACCGTGACCAGCACCCCGGCGAGCGTCACCTTCGCCTCGCCCCAGTCAACCTCCGCGCTCACGCCCGGATCGTGCACCTGCGGACAGAACGCCTCGGCCGCCAAACCCAGCTCCCGCCGCCGGCGACGCACATAGTCCCGAACCGTCGTCTCCGCCACGACCGCGCCGTGCTCGGCCACCAGCCGCTGATGAATGCGCCTGGCGGTGTGCCGCTGCTTGCGCGGCGCGTCCCGGTCAGCCAACAGCCACGAGTCGACAAGCTCGCGCCACGCGCCCAGCGCCGGCGCCGGGCGCCCCACCGGACGCTTACGCTCCGGCGGCAGCGCCGAATCCAACGCCTGCCGGACCGTCCGGCGATGCACTCCATGCCGACGCGCCAACGCGCGTACCGACAGCCCCTCGAACTCCCGATCCCTGCGGACCCTCTCAAACAGCTCCACTCTTGCCATCCCTCCTGCGACCTCCGATCCGTGCTCTGAAAAGCACGGACCCTGAGGTCACGCTCGGACGGAAGGTGGGGCCAACTCAAGCCGTCGCAGTGGGGCCAAATCACGCCGTCGTTCTCATGCCAGGTTGATTTCGGTGATCTCGACCTGAAGCGGCGTGAGTACTTCCGTCAGCATGTCGAGAGTCGCGCCGTCGAAGCGGTTTAGAAGCTGCGTAACGAGTTCAGCTTCAGACCCGGGGGCGCCAGGCAGGCTTGCTTCCACGCGGCCATTATCCAGAAGCCCGACGATCAGCGGTTCTGAGGCCGGCCCAGGATCTCGCTCAGGTAGGCAGCCAGGTGCGCCTCCTCGACCGAGCCCTGGTGGGTGCCGAGCAGCCACCGCTTGGCCAGCGAGGACACCATGTGCACGCCGGGCAGGAGCCTGGACGCCTCGGCGCCGGACGCGCCCTCGAGCGGCTCGTGGAGGTACAGGTCGCGGGTCGCGGGCGGGTAGGCCTTCCAGCCGTCGGTGATCACCCTCGCGCCGGGCTCGACGTTCTGCTGCAGGAAGGCGCCGAGCGAATCCCCGAGGCGTCGGGGATCGGTGCCATGCGTCAGCGCCCGAAGCCCTTGGGCTCCAGACGCTCGACGGCGACGGCGACCAGCGCCTTCTTGCCCTTCTGGCGCCCGCCGCGCAGCCCGGGCCCCTCGCCGCCGATGAAGGTCTCATCGACCTCGCTGATGAAGATCGCGAGCGTGAGAGTCCTGGAGGCACGCTTCGAAGTCGCGCCTGACTACGAGCCCACGTCGGATCGTTATCGTCACGGCGTTCTGGCTGCTGTCCCGCCAGCATAGTCCTGCTAGTCGGTCCGGGCGGAGGAGAGGGTCGGGAGATCACAGCCCGGTCCCCGAGGGCTCACTACTAGTCATCTCCGACCCGTATTTCTCGACCATCAAGCGCTACGCGACGCTGGTTCGCTCTTAAAACCAAGAACTACGAGCTGGCTGACGTGGAAGAGGGCTTCCAGTCCCACGGCATCAGCACAATCAGCGCTGACAAGTTCAACTGCGAACCTCCAAGATCTCCGAGATCCGCACGCGCCCCGCCAGTCGCACCGTCGTGACGAAAGGTGATCCATACCACCGCAGAGCAAGCCCCCCCAAAAACAAAAAAGGGGGTGCCACGGGGTCGCGAGGGCTCTGATGAGGCCGTAGACGTACGATAGAGCGAAGTATCGCCCGTCGATGTCCACATCAGCAGGGGAGACAGTCCCATGAACAAGGCAGGAGCGATCACAGCCTGTACGTCAGCGCTGCTAGCAGCAGGAGCCATCGCAGCGTGCGGCGGTTCCACCGCAGCCCGCGCCAGCGGCCCTTTCGCCGAGCTGACGACGTGCCTCAAATCGCACCCTACCCTGGTTGAGTTCGACGCGTACCGGCAGAACGCCTCGTCGCCTGGTCCCCGCACCCGCGCCGTCGCCATCTGGCAGAACCACAAAGGCGAGGCTCTGGCCTACGTAGGGGGGCCGATGTCAGACGGCATCACCGGAGCAGGCACCGCAGTCGTCGACCGCGCTTCTGGGCCAGTGCGATTCGGATTCGACCCGGTAGCCGATGCGTCCGACCGGCAGAACATCTCCGCATGCATCGCAAGCGTCTACGGCCACTCGTATCGCATACCGCAGCCTGGGTCGAGCGCTCCCGCCCTGCGCTCTCACCGAGCCTCCCGCGCCGCTCCGACACCAGCGAAGCCCGTCCCGGCGAGTCCTGCACCAGCACCTGCGCCGGCGAGTCCGGCCCCCACAACACCGTCAGCGCCAGCGCCACCGTCGGCAGCGCCGCCAGCAGCGGCATCGCCTTGCTCGTATCCCAACTACCCCAACTCGGATACCAACCACCCGTGCAATCCGGCAGCAGCGGCAGGCGGACCGGCGCCTCAGCACAACTCGATCAACCCCGCGACTGGGGGATACCAGGTGTGCGATCCGGCTACGGGGAAGAACTGCGCCAACTGAGCGTCAGGCGTCCGATGCGATTCAGATCGGGATTCATCGACTGCACTTCCGGGAGCGCCCGAAACAGCCCATAAGCTATTGCCGGGCACCACATCGGCGGGATCAAAACGCCGAAACGCATCCCCCTTGGGGACGCCATCCCCCACCGGTTTCACAAGGCGAGGTGTGCACTTTCTCCGAGCAGAGCGTATCGAACATCCTCACCGGCAGCGATGTGCTGCTGCTGTTTGTACACGAAGCCAGACTGAAATGCCTTGGCTCCCTCGTGGGGAAAGGGCGCAGCCGTGAAATACATGGGGGGCGACGTTTTCCATTCCCATGACCGCCCCTCAAGGGGGCCGTCATCGAACACCATGCGTGGCATGTTGATCTCCTTGCTTCCGGGCATCAGCGTAGGTTTCCAGCAAGAACATGGTCACGGCGGGTCTCGCGCCGTGGCGTGTCTCCCGCTCGGCACGCGTAGCGTCAGCTCACGCACGAACGCCGTCCCGGCGTGGAGTAAGATCTGCGCGAATGTGGGGTAAGCCGTCGCGGCGCACGCTGAAATCGCCCGCCACCATTGGGCAAACGAGTTTCGCTAGACCCTCCTAGCTACTAGCGGCTCGCGCGCTGGCGCTGGCGCTGGGCGGCCAGCAGACCGGTCACGACCGCCGCCGAAGCTCCCGCGAGCGCGAGGTTGCCCATCGCTGCGCGTAGCCGTCTAGCCACGTACTGCCTACTGCCCTTCCAGACCGCGAAACCGAGAATCTTGTAACCCATGGCAGGAACCGTACCCGCGAGAAGCTTTCCCAAAACGGGGACCTTCGCGGCCCCTGCGAGCACCAATCCTCACCGCGGCGCTTGCATCCCTCTCGCCAGCCGATTTTCAATCAGGTGCCGCGCGATGCCTCAGCCGCCACGCCATCCGCGATTGCAGCGACCACAGCTCGATGAAGCCCGGCGAGGCACCCTGGGAGAAGAGGCCCCCTGACTGCGAGAAGCTCGCGAGCTGGCCGTCGTAGACGGCGTTGGGCGATGAGCGTGTCACCACCCGCGCCGATCCCTTGTAGAGCTTGACGCCGATCGACCCGCTGACCTGGGCGTTGACAGCATCCATGTAGGCGTCGAGGTCGGTCCGCAACGGCTCCCACCAGAGTCCCGCGTAGACCAGGTAGCCCCACTTGCGGTCGAGCTCGGGCTTGAGCTGGTTCTGGTGGATCGTGCCGACGAGCTTCTCGAGCTCTTGGTGGGCGAGCAGGAGGATGGCGGCGGCGGGGACCTCATAGATATCGCGGACCTTGAGGCCCACGATGCGGTCCTCGACGTGGTCGATGATTCCCACGCCGTGACGGGCGCCGATCGCGCCGGCGCGCTCGAGCAGCTCGACGAGGTCCAGGCGCTCGCCGTCTAGGGCGACGGGGACGCCGTGCTCGAACTCAACCTCGATTACTTCGGGCTCGTCAGGCGCCTCCTCGGGCCTGGTGACGAGCTGAAAGACGTCGGGTTCGGGTGCGTGGTCGAGCTCTTCGATCCAGCGGCCCTCGCTCGAGCGGCCCCAGAGGTTGTCGTCGATCGAGTAGGGGACAGTTTCGGTGCCACCTTTGACCGGGATGCCGTGCTCGCGGGCATAGGCGATCTCCTCCTCGCGACCCATCCGCCAGGAGCGCACCGGGGCGATCACCCTGAGCTCGGGCGCGAGCGTCGCGACAGTCGCCTCGATCCGAACTTGGTCGTTGCCCTTGCCCGTGCAACCGTGGGCGATCGTATCGCACCCGTACCTCCGTGCATACTGGACGGCGAGCTTTGCGATCAGCGGCCGGCCGAGCGCCGTGAAAAGTGGGTAGCCGAGGCCGTAGGTGGCATTGGCCTTGATCGCGGGCCGGACGTACTCGCGGGCGAACTCCTCGCGGGCGTCGACGACCTCGCAGTCGATCGCGCCGAGCATGATCGCCTTGCCGCGGATCACCTCGTAGTTCTCGCCCGGCTGGCCGAGATTGACTGTCAGCGCAACCACCTCCGCCTCGTACTGGTCCTGGATCCACTTCAGCATCACGCTCGTGTCCAGGCCGCCGCTGTAGAGCAGCAGTACGCGGTGCACATCGGCGGGGTCGGCGAGGTAGGTCGCGGTCTGTTGGGGGACTGGATCGGTCATCGTCTTCCAAGAGAGTATTGGCGCGGCCCTTCAAGCGCAGGCGGCACCACGCTCCGGCCCTTGGGGAACATCCGTACGAAGAGTCTCGTTGAGCAGAGCCTGCTCGAAGAGGATCGCGTGGTGACGCTCGACCGGCTCGAAGCGCAGCACCGGCTCTCAGCCGGCTGTGGTGGTGCGGGCTCGATCGCGTTCGACCGCGCGGTAGACGGTCGAGCGCGCCACGTCGAAGAGCTCGGCTACTTCGGTGGTCGTGTACTCGCCGGCGGCGTGCAGCTTGACGAGATGGCTCTCCTGGCTCATGGAAAGCTTGGGCTTCTTGCCGCGCAGCCGGCCCGATCGGGCGCTTCACCGGGTGGGTCTCATGCCGAGCGGCTGGTTATGCCGAGGAGGCGAGCGACGGCGTGCGTTCTGCCTGCTGATAGGCGTTTTGGTGGTTGGGCGGCTCGGCATAATCAAAGCGCTTCCGTGCGACGCGAGGTCGCACGTTTACGAGTGGATGCGCGGATTGGAGGTTCGGCTGATGTCGTGAGCGTTGTCCCGGGCTTGTGCTCAAGGCCCGTCCCCACCCTGACGTGCGTCGTCGGCTCTTGGTCGGCGGGGTTCGAAGCTCGGGGGAGAAGCCCAAGGGCGCCCGTTCCATCCGGGGGCTACAGGCGAGGGGAATGGCCGGACGGGTGAATCGCGTGAACCTCCGTTGATGCCTCGTTATCTGAGGCCCCGCTCGGTGGGATGTTGTAGCGAGGTGCAGGGACTGGCCGTTGAGAAGCGGCAGGCGCCGGCCGGAGATGAAGGGTTGGTCGGGCGAGCATCGCCGTCCTCGGGGTATAGGAGGCACCCACCCCGGTCATAGCTCGTGCGTGTGAAACGTGGTAACCCCGTCGGGGTCCGGACCTTGGTCCGGTAAGCCGACCATAAGGAGAGCCCAACTCCCTGGCGGGAATCGGATGACCGAGAAGCGAATGCCGGCGGTCGAAAGACAGCGGGAAACTGGGACGTGATGGCTGGCTCCTCCAAGCCGGTCGTCTCGGATAACCGGCCGGATACCGGGCCTGATGCCCGGGCTCGAAAGGGTGCTGACGCGGTCAGGTGAGTCTGTGAAGAGAAAGACGACGTGACACCGGAACCAACGGACAAGTTAGACGCCACGACCGCGGTCGTGGTGAACGGACCAGAGGACGCGACTCTCGACTGGCGCCAGATTGACTGGCGGGCGGCCGAGGCGAGCGTACGGCGATTGCGTCAGCGGATCTTCACGGCGTCGCAGGCGGGGGACCTGCCAAGGGTCCGCAGTCTGCAGAAGCTGATGCTTCGGTCGCGCGCGAACACGCTGGTCAGCGTGCGGCGGGTGACCGAGCGCAATGCTGGCCGTTTGACGGCGGGCGTGGACGGCGAGGTGGTGCTCACCCCCGAGGCCAAGACGAAGCTGGCCGACAGGATGCAGCACGGCGCCGAACCGTTCAAGGCCCTGCCGGTCAGACGGGTGTACATCCCGAAGCAGGGCAGCAACGCGAAGCGGCGCCCACTAGGCATTCCCGTCATTTTCGACAGGGCTCACCAGGCCCGGGTCGTCAATGCGCTGGAGCCCGAGTGGGAGGCGCGGTTTGAGACGAGGTCCTATGGGTTTCGGCCGGGCCGCGGCTGCCATGACGCGATCGCAGCGATCTATCTGACCGCCAAGGGCAAGAGCCCGAAGCGGCGGTGGGTGCTAGACGCAGATTTGGCGGCGGCGTTCGATCGCATCGATCACTCCCATATCCTCCGCCAGCTCGGCTTGTTCCCCGCGAGGGGGATGGTCGCGCAATGGTTAAAGGCGGCCGTGGTCGAGAGCGGCCGGTTCGCCCCGACTGAGGACGGAGTTCCTCAAGGCGGGGTGGTCAGCCCAGTGCTGCTGAACGTCGCGCTGCACGGGATGGAGCAGGCCGCCGGTGTCCGCTACCACGTGTCCGGCACTGATGCCGGCCAGACGGTGGCGGGCTGCCCGGTGCTGATCAGGTATGCCGATGATCTCGTGCGCCACGAGGCGCCATCCGACCGGGCGGAGATGAAAGGGCTCGGCCACGGGCCTGTCGCAGCAGGCTCTGGAAGATGGGGGCAGCCTGACCTTGGAGATGCAAGCGAGGGCGGGAGCAGCCCCGACAACGACGGGACAGGCTGGTACTGCCAGACGGCCTGGGTCCGGCAATCGAGACGAGAGGGTGTAACGAGAGTGAACCAGTGGCAAAGCCCCGTAAGCGGCGTACCGGCCCCAAACCTGGCGGACATGGGTCGGTCAGCAGCGCGCGCCCACCGATCAGATCGAGGTGGGCGACTCCGGACGCCGAGAGAAATCGTCGGCGCGGAGGCCATGGTGAAGGACTGCGGCGTAGCCATGGCGAGGCTGCCGGGGCATAGCTGGACGCCTCCCTCGTCAACCGGTCGCATGAGTGAACGTGGGAACCGTCTCGGGTCGCCCTCCCGGTTGGCCATCCAGGTCGCCAGTGGGCAGGTCCGTCGTCGACTGATGACCCGTGGGCGGGGCGGAGCCTCCGTACTAGTCGTGGGAGTAACGACCCACCAGGGAGGGCGGGAAAGCCGTCCACAGGGCGAAGGGAGGCAGCAAGTCCGCAGCGATGGGGCTGGAATGCCAGGAGGTCGCTTGTGAATACGAGCGCTCCGTGGCCGACGCCGAAGGAGGCGGAAGCCAGGGTACTGGAGATTCAGACCAAGCTGCATCGATGGGCGACCGACGATCCTGATCGCCGGTTTGATGACCTGTACAACCTCGTGTGCGACCCGGCGTTTTTGCTTGTGGCATGGCGTCGGGTCAGGGGCAACAAGGGCGCTCGCACGGCTGGCGTGGACGGGCAGACCGCCTACGCGATCGAGGCCGGGCGGGGCGTCGCGGCATTACTCGAAGACCTGCGGGCCGAGTTGAAAGCCCAACGGTTTGAGCCGCTCCCGGTCAGGGAGCGGATGATCCCGAAGTCTGGGACGCGCAAGCGCCGCAGGCTAGGGATTCCCGTTTTGCGGGACCGCGTCGTCCAAGGCGCGCTGAAGCTGGTGCTCGAGCCGATCTATGAGGCGGACTTCAAGCCGTGTTCCTACGGCTTCCGTCCCAAGCGCCGAGCCCACGACGCCGTCGCCGAGCTTCGCCTGCTGGCGTCTAACTCCTATGAGTGGGCGCTGGACGGCGACATCAAGGCGTGCTTCGACGAAATCTCGCACTCCGGCCTTTTGGAGCGGATGCGTCATCGCGTTGGAGACAAACGCGTCTTGGGTCTGGTGAAGGCGTTCCTCAAGGCAGGCATCCTCACCGAGGGTGGCGCCGAGCGGGACACGATCACCGGCACCCCGCAAGGCGGCATCGCTTCGCCGCTGCTGGCGAACATCGCCCTCTCCGCGCTCGACGAGCACTTCGCCGCGCGCTGGGATGACCGAGTCGAGCGGGCCAAGCGTCGCCGTCACGGACTCCCCAACTACCGACTTATCCGGTACGCGGATGACTTCGTGGTTATGGTGTCTGGCACCAAGGCGCACGCCGAGGCCGTGCAAGACGAGGTGGCAGCGGTGCTCTCCCCGATCGGGCTTGCGCTCTCAGAGGAGAAGACCGATGTCGTCCACATCGACGAGGGCCTCGACTTCTTGGGTTGGCGCATCCAGCGTCAGGTCAAGCGAGGAACGACGAAGTCATACGTCTACACCTACCCCTCCAAGAAGGCGCTCCGCGCCATCAGCGGGAAGGTGCGGACGCTGACCCGCCAAGGCACGAACCTCACGCTCGCAGAACTGCTGCACAGCCTCAACCCTGTGCTGCGGGGCTGGACTAGCTACTTCCGGGCCGGCGTCTCCAGCCGCACCTTCCAATACCTGCGCGGGTTCACCTGGCGCAGAGTTATCGGCTGGCTGCGGCGAAAGCACCGCCGGGCGAACTGGAAGCAGCTCCGACGACGCTACTGCCCCGATGGGTGGTGGCCCGCGGACGACGGAGTGACGCTGTTTAACCCCGGCGCGGTACCGACCACTCGCTACCGCTACCGGGGCGCAGCGATTCCTTCGCCGTGGCAGAGCGCGACATGATCGAAACGCAACCCACCGACATGGGCCTGTGGAGAGCCGGATGCTCGGCAACGGGCAAGTCCGGTTCGGAGGGCGGATCGAGGAAACGCACCGGCTCGAAAGATCGGCAGCGCGCCTCGGTCCGACCCTAC
>JALYUQ010000032.1 GCA_030853685.1 Actinomycetota bacterium
CCAACGCGAGCGTGCCGCCGGCCGTCCGCGACCTCGCCGCGCGGCTCCGCGACCCCGAGTTCGCCCGCGTGATCATCGTCACCCTCCCCGAATCAACGCCAGTCCACGAAGCCGAGCGCCTCCAAGCCGACCTGCGCCGCGCCCACATCGAACCCTACGGCTGGCTCGTGAACGCCTCCCTGGCGCAAACCACGACCGCGAACCCCACGCTCGCGGCCCGCGCTGCCGGCGAGACACCCCACCTGGCGCGGATCAACGAGCTCTCCAGCTCCAGAACCTGGTTCCTCGCCTGGCAACCACAGCCCCCGACCGGCCCCCACGCGCTACGAGCCCTCGCCCGACCAAGCCACGCAACCCGATGAGCGCCGACCAACCGGCGGAGCGAGCGCCCGCTGCACTGTGGCGCCCGCTGCTGGCTGAATGGCTGGGAAGCGCGTTCCTCGCCGCGATCGTCGTCGGCTCGGGGATCGCCGCCCAGCAGCTCTCCCCCGGCAACATCGGCCTCGAGCTGCTCGAGAACGCGGCCGCCACCGCAGCCGGGCTCTACGCGATCATCCTGATGTTCGGCCCGGTCTCAGGCGCGCACTTCAACCCGGTCGTCTCCTTCGTCGACGCCGCCTTCGGGGGCTTGCGCTGGCGCGACGCCGCGGCCTACCTACCCGCTCAGATCACAGGCGCCGTCACCGGGGCGATCGCCGCCAACGTCATGTACGGCCGAGCGGCCGTCAGCATCTCCACCCACCACCGGGTCACCGGCGGGCACCTCTTCTCCGAGATCATCGCCACCCTCGGCCTGCTGCTCGTCATCTTCGCGCTCACCCGCACCCACCGCGGAGCCTCCGCCGCCGCCGCGGTCGGCGCCTACATCGGCGCGGCCTACTTCTTCACCAGCTCCGCGAGCTTCGCCAACCCCGCGATCACGATTGGCCGCACGCTCTCTGACACGTTTGCCGGGATCGCACCAGCCTCAGCGCCCGCGTACATCGCCGCCCAAACGCTCGGCGGGATAGCCGCCGTCGCGGCAATCAAGACGCTCTACCCAAACCTCACCCCAGCCGACGCCTCAGAAATCCTCCTACCCCACCGGCTGGAGAGCTCAGAGCCGGACTGAGCGATGCAGCTCCATCGATTGCATGTCGGGTCTGCTTCTCACCCAGCCACCGCTGGCGTGCGCTGATGCTCAGTTCAGCATCGCCGTCTTGATACCGACCTCCGCAAAATCAGCCCAACGCCCTGGGCCAAGCTTGACCAAGATGGAACGTCCCCCGCCCCCGCGCCCGCGGCAGTGGCCGATCAGCGCAGCGATCCGCGCTGGACACGATGCTCGTCTGGCAAATGCTCTCGGTCATCCTCATCGTGCTGACGGCCGTGATCGCGATCGCCTCGGGCCCCCTGTAGTCAACAGTCATCCTTACGCGAGCACCGACAGCGACGTCCAACTCAGAAAAGCGCATCGGGTCAGGGCGGTTGTCGATCGCCCCATCCCGTCACCCGGCCCCACGGCCTCGTGCCAGCTCCAGCGCGCGCGTCACCGCCTCCGACGGCGACGCGACCGCCTCGATCCCCTCGATCGACCACGTGTCGAGGCCGACCACGGGCACGCCGGCCGCGAGCGCCAGCGCGACCTCCGACAGCGTCCCGTAGGCGCCGCCCACCGCTATCACCACATCGGCCGTCCACACGATCAAGCCGTTGCGAAGCTCCCCGAGCCCGCTCGGAATCGCCACGGCGACCCACTCGTTGGCGGCGCTCCGGTCGCGGCCGGGAAGGATGCCTACGGTCAATCCACCCGCGCCGGCAGCGCCACGGCACACTGCGGCCATCACACCCCCGTGCCCGCCGCAGACGACGACTGCGCCGGCTCCCGCCAGCGCACATCCGATCGCCTCGGCGGCCTGCGCCTGCGCGGGTGTAGCCTCGCGCGCGCCCACGACCCCGACGTAGGCCGGCGCGGGGCCGACCCCTCCAACGCCAGCGCCCGACCCTCCGGCACCGGCATAGGGCGGCTTGGTCGCCACGGCCAGCCGCTAGCGAACTACCACGTTGACCAGCTTGCCGGGCACCACGACGATCTTCGCGATCTGGAGCCCGTCCACGCGCGTCTGCACCCCGCGCGTACCCAGGCACAGCCGCTCGAGCTCCTCGCGTGGCGCGCCCGCGGGCGCGCTCACGCGGTCACGAACCTTGCCGTTGACCTGACAGACCAGCTCAAAGGTGTCGCTTGCGAGCATCGCAGGATCGGCGTCCGGCCACGGCTGCTCCCAGACCCGGTGCCCCGTCATCGACTCGTACACCTCCGAGCCGAGGTGGGGCGCAAACGGGAACAGGAGCGACGCGGCGGTAGCGGTGGCAAAGCGCCGCGCGAGCGGATCGGCGCCGGGGTGGCGGTAGATTTCGTTGACGAGCTCCATGATCGCCGCGATCGCCGTGTTGAAGGCAAATCGGCCGGCCATATCGTGAGTGACCTTCTCGATCGCCCAGTTGGCCTTTCGCACGAGGATCAGGTCCTCGCCCGCCGGATCTGAGGGCGCCTGCACGCCGCCGTCCGACGCGCCCCGTGGACCCCCCGTGGCTGGCGCGCCGCCTCTGTCCCCGCCCCCCAGCTCGTCGCCCAGCCGCCACAGCCTCGAAAGGAACTTGTACACCCCCTCCAGCGAGTTCTCCGACCATGCGGCGTCCTGATCGGGCGGCCCGAGGAAGAGGATGCAGCAGCGCGCCGCGTCCGCCCCGTAGCGCTCCACGTACGGCGTCGGGCTCACCACGTTGCCGCGCGACTTGGACATCTTCTGCCCATCGGGACCGAGGATCATCCCCTGCGTGAACAGCGCCTGGAAGGGTTCCTGCACTTCCAGCAGCTCCATGTCCGCGAGCGCCTTGACGAAGAAGCGCGCGTACATCAAGTGCAGGATCGCGTGCTCGACGCCCCCGATGTACTGGTCGACCGGCATCCAGCGCTCCAGGGCGGCGCGATCCCACGCGGCCCCTGAGTTACGCGCATCGCAGTAGCGCAGGAAGTACCAGCTCGAGTCGACGAACGTGTCCATCGTGTCGGTCTCTCTCCGGGCAGACGCACCGCACTGCGGGCACTTGACCTGCACCCAGTCCTGCGCAGCGGCAAGCGGTGAGCGCCCGCGCGGCTCGTAGTCCTCGATATCGGGCAGCTCGACGGGCAGGTCGCCTCCGGGGACCGGTACCTCGCCGCAGTGCTCGCAGTAGACGATCGGGATCGGGCAGCCCCAGTAGCGCTGGCGCGAGACCAGCCAGTCGCGTAGCCGGAAGCTGACCGACGAGTGCCCCTTGCCCTCGCGATCGAGCCAATCGACGATCGCCGCATAGGCCTCGCGGTTGTGCATCCCGTCGAACTGCGGCCCGGAGCTCGTAAGCGGTCCGTCGTCGGCGAACGGCAGCTCGTCCTCCTCGGTCCCGATCACGCGCCTGATTGGTAGCTCGAAGGCCTGCGCGAACGCGAAGTCTCGCTGATCGTGGGCGGGAACCGCCATGATCGCGCCGGTCCCGTACTCCATCAGCACGTAGTCGGCGACGAACATGGGGATGAGCTCACCGTTGACGGGGTTGCAGACAGCGCGCCCCAGCGCCACGCCGGTCTTGGGCCGCTCGGCGTCACCCCGCGCCTGCGCCGGCTCGTTCAGGGCGCGATTGACGTAGTCGTGGACCTCCTGCTCGTGCTCGGTTCCCTGCGCCAAGCGGAACACGTCCGGGTGCTCTGGCGCCATCACGAAGAAGGTCGCGCCGAACAGCGTGTCCGGCCTGGTGGTGAACACGGTGTAGTCGATCCCCAGCTCCTGGCATGAGAAGACGACCTCCGCGCCCGCGCTGCGTCCAATCCAGTTGCGCTGCATCGCCTTGACGTGCTCGGGCCAATCGATGCCGTCGAGGTCGTCGAGCAGCCGATCGGCGTAGTCGGTGATTCGCAAAAACCACTGCTCCAGCTGGCGCAACTGCACCTCCGCTCCACATCGCTCGCATCGCCCGTCGATCACCTGCTCGTTGGCGAGCACCGTCGCGTCGTTGGGGCACCACTTGACGGCCGCCTCCTTGCGGTAGGCGAGACCTCGCTCGTAGAGCTTCAGGAAGATCCACTGCGTCCAGCGGTAGTAGGACGGCTCGTGGGTCGCGATCTCACGCGAGGAGTCGATCGAGATCCCCCACGAGCGAAAGGCCCGCTGGAAGGAAGCGATCGACTCGTCGA
>JALYUQ010000092.1 GCA_030853685.1 Actinomycetota bacterium
GGCCGCCGGCGTCGCGCGCCCGCGTCGTGGCGCGCAATCGCCGCGGGTGGCTCGATGAGCGCCCGCCTGCGTGTGAATCCGATCGCCTGCGAGGCCCACGGTCTGTGTGCCGAGCTGCTGCCGGAGATGATCCGCCTGGACGACTGGGGCTATCCGATCATCGACGAGGCGGAAGTCCGGCCGGAGTTGCTCCGCCTCGCGCGCAGGGCGGCGGACGCCTGCCCCACCCTGGCGCTGCTGCTGGATGAGGAGCGTGGCCGCTAGGCGAGCTCTCAGCCCTCGAGCTGCCGATCTCGACGGTGACCGCAGAGAGTAGAGAGCATTGGACCAGTGTGATGCCGCTCGCGGCCCGCATCAGGTCCCAATCCCTCCGCCTCCCTACTCACGATCGCCCCGGCCGTAGATCAGCTTCATCGCCCTCATCAGGAGCTTGCTGGCACCCTTCGAGGACGGATACATGTAGAGGTCCTTCTCGAGCGCGAAGCGCGTGACGAGGATCGTCTGGCGCCGGGTGTACTTGCGGATCCCCTCCGCGCCGTGACGGATGCCGAGGCCCGAGGTCTTCCAGCCGCCCATCGGCACCTCCAGGGCTACGTAGTTGACGCAGCAGTCGTTGATCACGACCACCCCGGTCTCGATCTCACGCGCCATCGCTTCGCCTTTCTGGAGGTCCTTGGTGAACACCGAGGCCTGGAGCCCGTAGGGCGAGTCGTTGGCGAGGCGGACGGCCTCCTGCGCCCCTGAGACCTTCATGATCGGTAGCGTCGGCCCGAACGTCTCCTCGCGCATGCACTCCATCGAGTGGTCGACGTCGGCGAGCACGGTCGGTTGGAAGAACGTGCCGTCCGAGACCACCCGGCTGCCCCCCGCCAGCACCCGCGCGCCCTTCTGCACCGCGTCCCTGACGTGGGACTCCACGATGTCCGCCTGCGGAGGATTGGTGAACGAGCCGACATCGACGCTCCCGAAGGCGCCCGGGACTCCCTGGCGCAGGTCGTGCACCTTGCCGGCCACCAGCGAGGCGAACCGCTCGTAGACAGGCGCCTCGACGTACACCCGCTCGACCGAGATGCACGTCTGGCCGGCGTTGTGCATCGACCAGAAGACCGCCGCGTTGGCGGCCCGCTTCAGGTCGGCGTCGGCCAGCACGATCATCGAGTCCTTGCCCCCGAGCTCGAGTGAGACCGGTGTGAGCGTCTTGGCCGCGCGCTCCATCACCTGCTTGCCGGTCTGCGTCGAGCCGGTGAACATGACGAAGTCGACGAGATCGACCAGTTCACCGCCCAAGCTGCCGCGTGCCACCGCGACCTGGAAGACATCCTGCGGGATCCCGCACGCGCGCAGGCAGTCCGCGATCAGCAGCGACGTCATCGGCGTCACGCTCGAGGGCTTGACGATCACCGCGTTGCCGGCGGCCAGCGCTGGGATCGCGTCGCCCACGGTGTTGGTGAACGGGTAGTTCCAGGGGCCGATCACGCCGACCAGGCCGACCGGCTCGTAGCGGACGATCAGCTTACGGCCGAGCAGGAACGGCGAGCGGGTGCGCACCTTCTCGTCGGCGAGGTACTTCGGAGCCCGCTTGGCCCAGAACCCGAATGCGTTCGCGCCGTAGCTCAGTTCGGCGAGGGACGCGTCCTCGCGGGTCTTTCCGGTCTCCGCGACGATCGTGTCGAGTACGCGCTCGGCGTTGTTAAGCATCCACTTCTGCGCGCGGCGCAGCACCTTTGCGCGCCCGCCGAACCCGAGCGCCTGCCAGCCGGGCTGCGCGCGACGCGCGCGCGCAGCCATCTCCACCAGAGCCTCTGGTGTGCATGCCGGCAGCCGTGCCAGCACCTCGCCGGTGGCGGGGTTCTCGACCACGATCGAGCTCGCGGCACCATCCGTATCGCCCGCCTGTCCAGGTGTCGTCGTCGTTGCCATGCTCACGCCGCCCTTCTGTAGATGCTCACGACCGCGGCGCCGCCGAGGCCGATGTTGTGCTGTAGCGCGACCTCGACGCCGGGCACCTGGCGCTGATCGGCCTGACCGCGTAGCTGCCAGGTCAGCTCCGAGCATTGGGCCAGGCCGGTGGCGCCGAGCGGGTGGCCCTTGGAGATCAGCCCGCCGCTCGGGTTGACGACCGGGCCCGAGCCGCCGTGGGTGGTCGCCTGCGCCTCGACGAGCTCGTGGCCCTCGCCCTCGGGCGCGAGCCCGAGCGCCTCGTATGTGATCAGCTCGTTTGTGCTGAAGCAGTCGTGGAGCTCGATCACCTGGACGTCGTGCGGGCCGACCTGTGCCTCCTCGTATGCGAGCCGCGCCGCTTCCTTGCTCATGTCGTAGCCGACGATCTTGATGCAGTCGGCGGTCTCGTCGAACGTGCTCTCGAGGTCGGTGACCATCGCCTGACCGGCGATCTCGATTGCTTGGTCCCACAGGTCGTGCTCGTCGACGAACCGCTCGCTCGCGACGATCGCGGCGCCCGCGCCGTCGGAGGTCGGCGAGCACTGCAGCTTGGTCAGCGGCTCGTGGATCATGGTCGCGTCCTCGACCTCCTGCAGCGTGTACTCGGTCTGGAACTGAGCATATGGGTTGCCTGTGGAGTGCTTGTGGTTCTTCCACGCGATCCACGCAAAGTGCTTGGGCTCCGAGCCGTACTTCTGCATGTGGTCCCGGCCGGCGTTGCCGAACATCTGCGGGGCGAACGGCGAGGGCTCGGGGTCCCGGATCTCAGACATCCTGGCGATGTGCTTGTCCATCGCCTGCGTGCGATCGGTGTACTTCATGCCCAGCGATCCGCGCTCCATCTTCTCGAAACCGACCGCGAGCGCGCAGTCGACGAGTCCACCCTTGACGCTCTGGCGCGCGAGGAACAGCGCACTGGATCCGGTAGAGCAGTTGTTGTTGACGTTCAGGACCGGGATCCCGGTCAGTCCCAGCCCGTATACGGCGCGCTGGCCGTAGGTCGAGTCGCCGTAGACGTAGCCGGCATACACCTGCTCGACGGCCTCGTAGGGGATGCGGGCATCCGCCAGCGCCTTCTCGCCCGCCTCCTTGGCCCAGTCGGGATAGTCGCCCTCCTTGGTCCCCGGCTTGGCGAACTTCGTCATCCCGACGCCGATCACATAGGTCTTGTTGCTCAAGTCGATCTCCTATCGGTAGTGCTCAAACCGTAGCGCTCGTTACGGGCCGGGCACCTGACGCGCGCGGCCGGGAAGACCTGCGTGGCTCTGGAGCCCGGAGTCTCAGCGGCGCCATCGACGCGGCACACGAGGTCTTCCAGGGGGCGCAAGCACTCGACACTCGACACTCGACACTCGACACTCGTGGCCTTTCGCCGGGCGACTGCCGTGTGGAGCGCGAATATCGACACTCAGGCGACACTCGCCTCAGCGGCGCGGTTGATTGTCGCGTTGTGAGCGCGCTTGCGCTATCCCAACCGCTGAAGCCTGCGCGG
>JALYUQ010000103.1 GCA_030853685.1 Actinomycetota bacterium
ATGGGCCACGGAATCGGGCGACGCATCCACGAGGCACCGCAGGTCCCCAACCACTATGTCGCACACCTGTCCCGGCCGTTGACTGACGGGCTGGTCTTGACGATCGAGCCGATCATCTCAGCGGGCAGCGGCGCGGTACGCGCCACGAGCGACGGCTGGACCGTGCGCACCAGCGACGGCGCGCGCTCGGCGCACGCCGAGCACACCATGGTCGTGCGCGACAGCGCACCGATCGTCCTGACCACCGTGCGTCGGCGATCGCTGACTGGACCGATCAGATGTACAGCAAGCATGCTGCCGTCCATCACCTGGATGTGAGCCGCGGCGAGACCCTCTATCGGGTCTTCCTGCTCTCCAGTGCGCTGCAGGTCGATATCTCGTTCTGGGCACAGGCGCAGTTCGGCGCGATCGGGCCGGGCTTCCGCTTGCTGTTCGGAACCGCCGCCAACCCGCGCACCGCAGCTGCGCCCACCGCCGTCGAGCTGGTCGGCATGGGCTGGCTCTATGCGCTGCACGCCCGCTCGAGCATCGCGCGCGCCCGGGTGTGGCAGGCGGAGTACATGATCAGCGCCATGCGAGACCAGGTGCTCGCCCTGTGCCTGCGCCACGGGGTGCCCGCGGTCCAAGGCCGGGGCATGGACAACCTCCCGTCCGAGGCGACCGCGGCCGTCGCGCCGGGGCTCGTCCGCTCGCTCGAGATCCCAGAGCTCAGGCGCGCCTTCGGTGCCATCACCCGAGCGCTGCTCGTCGAGACCGAACGAGCCGACCCCGGACTAGCGGACCGCCTAGCTGGGCCGCTCAGAGAGCTCGCCAGCTGAGCGTCACCTCAGAGCAGTTCGAGCCGTGCCGACTGCAGCAACCGCCCATTGTCCTGCCGGCACGCGACGCCGTTCCACAACCGTTCCGCATGCGGAACGCCTCAGCTCAGTCAGGCTCTGCGAGGAGCGCGACGATCGCCGGAGACCGTGGGACAAAGACGTCCAGGACGCCGACGGCGCGCAACGCTGGCGCTGGTTCGTGTAGCTGCGCGAGGACCGCCCCACGATCGGGAGAGTCCTCGGCCAGCTCGTCGAGGATCATGGCGTTGGCCACGAAAGCTAGATGGTGCAGGGCAGCGTATAGATCCGTCGCGGCGAACCCCTCCACCCGTGACCACAGCGCCACCGGCAGCGCGGGGTCAGTGCTGCGCCTGCAGCGCGCCGACCGTCTCCACAGCCTGCGCCAGCGGCGCGGGTAGGCGATCGGGCAGTCCCTGCCGAGCCAGGAGGGCGCGGTTGAGGGCCGTGAGCGACAAGCGCTAGGTCCGAGCGGGCTCGGCCGGGCGCAGGGAGGATCCCTGTCGCCCGACCTCCTGATCCCGTGAGCCTGGCACTGCTAGTGCTAGTGCTGGTGCTCGTGGACCGCTTCGAGTCCCGCCTGGTGCTCGTGCTCGTGCTCGTGGGTTTCGCCGGCGTTGTGGTCGTGCTCGTGCTCGTGCTCCACATGCTGGTGCTCGTGACTCGTGTGCGCGTGGGAATGCGCGTCTCCGTCGTGCTCGTGCTCGTGAGCGTGCGGCGCTTCGTGACTGTGCTCTTCGGTCATGCTGATCCTTTCTTGCTTCTTGTTGCTGGTTGAGATAAGGCTTAGCCCACGGTGTCTCCGGGGCGGGGTCGGCCCCCGGTCGTTTCCGGGGCGGCCGCGCGCAGGTGCTCGATGTGGCGAAGCGCCTCGTCGAGCAGCATCGCGACGTGCGGGTCGTAGAGGCTGTAGCGCGTGTATCGGCCGTCGCGCGTGCCGAGCACCATCCCCAGATCACGCAAGATCCGCAACTGGTGTGAAACGGCCGGTTGGGCCATCTCCACCGCCGCCATCAGCTCTCCGACTGTGCACGGATTCTCCCGCAGCCGGGCGAGGATCCGCACGCGGCTTGCTGTCCCAAGCCCGGCCATCACCCGCGCGACGTGCTCAGCCCTGTCGATGCTGACGGGCGTGGTGCGTGTGATTCCGTGAGCCTGGGCCATGCGCTCATGTTGTCATGCATATGAGCGCATGTCAAGGCTCTTCGAAGTCAGTGCACATATCATGCAGCGCGATCAGATGCACGAGGCGGCGGACAAGGAGCAAATGAGGCTGAGCGTCGTCGCTGGAATGACGACTACATGACCTCGGTGTGGCCCGGCGCGAGCAGCTCACCAGCGCGGTGACCGAGCCGCTGCTCGAGCACCTCGACCTGTCGGCGGGCGGGCTTTGCGGTCCCGGTGGGAGCCCCGCAGCGTGCCCTCGAGTAGGTTGCAGAGGTGCGCCGCGGCGGCCCACCGGCACCACTGTGTAGAGCTTGAGTCAGTGAGCACCGGGGGTCCCAGAGCGTCAGGGTCAGCTACCGCGCCGCGAAGTTCGTCTGCGGGGGCGGCGACGGCCATTACGAAACGGCCGGCCGCGCATGGCAGACTCGCCTGCCGACGTCGCTGCCGGTTGACGTCCTCGTCGTCGGCGCAATGGCCCCCGCGAACGCTCCACCACAGCCTCGCACGTGGGTTGGCGCCGTCGCTCGCCTCGAGTTTGGCACGATCTTCCTCGTGGAGAAGAGCACGACGGCACCGATAGTTGCCTGAAACAGCACTACTGCCCGGCAAGACGATCTCGACCGCGAGCGCCGCGGTCGGGTAGTAGAGCTGCTAGGGCCCAGGACGGTGAATCCTGCCGTCCGGTATCCGGTACTCATTTTGCTCATCAGTTTCCCGCGCCGGCTTCGCCGGCGGCCCGGGTCCGGTGAAAATTGGGGGAGAACCCGAGCGCGTCGCGACCCGACGTTGCTTTTCTCAGGGGACCCTGCGCGCGCCATAGCTCGACAGTCGAGGACACCGCTGAGGCGACTGTCGTGTGTG
>JALYUQ010000122.1 GCA_030853685.1 Actinomycetota bacterium
CTGCGCCGGGCCTTAGGGAAGTTGCGAAGCAGCTCGCGTGCCAGGGCTGCGGGCTTGCGCGCCATCCGGGTGCGTGCGCCGCGCAGCACCTCCTCGGCCTCTGGCGTGTGCGCCAGCGCCGCCGCGAGCAGCGCGGCCGACAGGCGGCGGTCCTCCTTGCGCGAGGCTTGGACGAGGCGACGCGCGTTGCGCGCGTGGGCGGGGCCGCTGGAGTTCACGAGCAGCCCGAGCAGGCGCTTGGTTTCCGGCCAGCGCTGGATCGCGTACTCCTCGTGGACCTCGCGCGTGTACTCGGCCATCCGCCAGATCCATGCGTTGGCCTGGTCGCGGCTGCCGATCTTTCGCTCGGCGAGCGCCTGGAGCATCACCTTCACGGCTTCGCGGCGTTCATCCCGCGGCCAATCGCGAACGATGTCGATAGCTGTGTCAAGCGCGTCGGCATCGCGGCCGGCGGCGATCTCCTGCAGCGCGCGCAGCCGCAGAGCCGCGCTGCGGTTGCGCTGCACCGCGGTCAGCAGGAAGCGCCCCTTGAGCTCGCCACCGCGGTCGAAGTGGAGCATCGCCTTGGCGCGTCGCCAGCCGTTCGCAGCGACCCGTGCGCCCGCCAGCGCGGCCCACATGTGCTGCTCGACATAGTCGAGGTTCTCCACCGCGATCCGCCACAACTCGCGCTCGAATACCTCGTTGCGCCGATCGGGGTCCGCGGTCACCGGGAGCACCCGGCGCTCGACCCGGACGCGGCGCCCGCGGCCTCGCCGTACGGGCCCGACGACGATCGCTCCGCCACGGTAGACATCGCGGTCGAGCAGCGAGTGCAGCGTCACGACGGGATCGTCGTGCTTGGTGGCGGGGTGGACGAAGTCGATCACGATCCCCGCCTCCTTGCCCGGGTGCCGGCGCGTGACGCGCCCCACCCGCTGCTGGTAGATGCGCCTAGAGGCGGTCGGCGCCAGATGCATGCAGATCGTTGCCCGCGGGCTGTTCCAGCCCTCTGCCAGTAGCTGGGCGTTGACGAGCACGTCGATCTGTCCGGACTCATACTCCGCGAGGATGCCCGCGAGCTGGCGCTTGGGCGTCTCGCCGGATACCGCTTGGGCCTTCATGCCCAGATCGCGGAACGATTGGGCCACGTTATAGGCGTGGCGTACGCCGGCAGCGTATACGACGCCCGGGACGCCGTTGAAGCGCGTCTTGTAGAGGTCGGCGATCGCGGAGTTGAACGGCGTCTGGTCCAGGATCTCGGCCAGCATCTCCTGGTCGAACTCGGTGTCCACTTCTCCACGGCGTAGCGGCACCTTGGCGATCGTCCGCACGCCTGGCCCGGGTGGGATCCGGATGCAGCGCAAAGGAGATATGACGCCTCGCCGCGCGGCCTGCGCGAGATCGAAGCGCGAGGTCTGGGTCGGAAAGAGGTCAGTGACGTGGCGGGCGATCAGCGCACCGGTCGCGGTCATCCCGATGAAGACCGGCCCGGACCAGCCGCGAATGGAAGCGGAGGTCTTCTCCCCGAGCGCAGTGTGGGCCTCGTCGCAGATCACGATCGTGTAGGCATCGGAGACGCGTGCGGCGTTACGTACGAACCATTGGTAGGTCTCGACGGTGACCGGGCCGATCACGTCCTCCGGCTTCGATCCTCCGTGCACCGCGCCACGCGGGCGCGGTGCGCGATCTTCCAGCAGGGGAGGGCTGATGCGATCGCTATAACCTCGATCTCGCAGCTCACCGTTGAACTGATCGACGAGGTTGCGCCGGTGGGTGAGGATCAGGGTGCCGCCCGTGCGCGAGGCCTCGACGAATCCGAGCGCGGCCACCGTCTTGCCCGCGCCCGTCGCATGCTCGAACCAGAATCGCCTGTCGGCGTTTGGATCCTCTGGCTGCTCGCCAAGTGCAAGCCCGTCTTCGGGCTCGGCATCGTCCTGCCAATCCTGGGGCTCCTCGTCCGCGTCATCGTCTTCGATCTCCTCGGCCTCACCGTCGCCGTCGAGATCCTCGCCCTGCGCTTCGAGATCCTCACCTTCGAGATCGTCGTCATCGTCTTCGCCTTCCTCGCCGCCGAGGTGAGCGGCGCCCTCGTCGAGCTCGGGCGCCGGCGGCAACTGCACGGGCGCGACTGCGCCGTTGCCCGCGCCGTCGCCGTTGCGCTGGGCTTCGGCGAGCAGCGCGGTCAGGGTCCCAGAGAGAGCGTCGACCTGGTGCGCGGACAGGACCGTTCCGTCGGCCAGCTTCGGCTCAGCTTCGGAGAGCAGGCGCTCGAGCCCGAGCAGCAGCGAGAAGCGCTGGCGCCACTGGCGCGAGGGCTGCGCGGCGCCGGAGTCCACCTCTGACAGCGCAGCGTCGAGCGCCCGACGGCGTGCGGAGCCGGGAGCGAGGGCGGCTTGTAGCGTCTCGCCCTCGTAGACGAACTGCTCACGAGTAAGCAGTTCAGCCCGCGCGATCGCGGCAGAGTCCGGATAAGGGGTGGGATCACCCATGAAGATGATTTGGGGACGGCGTCTTGGATCAACGAGCCGCAGCGGTACATCGGCGACTCAGGCAGTCTCGGCACGAGCCGAGCATGGCGGGATGCTCCTCAGAAGCATCGGAACGAGGCCCTCGCCCGTCCTGGCTGCGAGGATAGACGATTATTCAAGCAGATGCACGAAATTGCCGGTCTGGCAAGCTTTCCACCAGTGTCCGGCTTCCCTCGATCGCGGCGGGCAGTGAGCGTGCCGGCATGAGCCCCACGCTGCTCTGGGAGGTTCGCTGCGCACGCGGCGAGCGGGAGCTGGCCGCGGTGCTCGCGCTTCGCCGCGAGGTCTTCTGCGCCGAGCAGGGAGTGCCAGAGCGCGAGGAATCCGATGGACACGACGACGAAGCCTTGCACCTGGTGGCTCTCCTGGATGGCGAGCTGCTGGGAACGTGCAGGGTCTTGATGGTCGGCCCGACCGCCCAGTTCAGCCGCCTGGCGGTCAGTGCGCCGGTCCGGCGCAGGGGAATCGCCACGGCACTGCTCGACGCCGCCGAGGTGCATAGCCGCCGTGCTGCGGCACGGCAGCTGGTGTTGCACGCTCAGACGTATGCAAGGGGGCTCTATGATCGTGCCGGCTACCTTCCGCGCGGGCGCATCTTCGTGGAGGCCGGAATCGAGCACGTCGCGATGGAGAAGCAGCTTGCCTGAGGGTGCACTCCGCGCGAGCCGGGAGCTTCGGAGATGAGCACGCCTCGGGCGAGCCCCGAGCTCCGGATCGACCCCCTGAGCGGCCAGCGGGCGATCGTCGCGGGGGCTCGAGCCGGTCGCCCTGGCGGGGAGCTCGCAGCCTCGCCCGCGCCGGCGCTCGATCGCCAGCGCGATCCGTTCGCGGAGGGTCATGAGGACCGCACTCCACCCGAGCTCTACGCGGTGCGCCCGGGCGGTGGCCCGGCAAATGCTCCCGGCTGGACCGTGAGGGTCGTCCCCAACCTGTACCCGGCGCTCAGCTCCGCGGCCGCGGAGCCCGCCCCCCACGCAAACCCTGATCTGTTCTGGGCGGCTGCGGCGCTCGGCGCCCACGAGGTGATAATCAATTCCCCGGAGCCGGTCTTATCGCTGGGCGAGCTGCCGGTGGCCGGAGTGGCAGGCGCGATGGACGTGTGGCGCGAGCGCATGCGCGTCCACGCCGGCGCCGCCTACAGGCACCTGATCGTCAACGAGCGCAGCGAGGCTGGCGCCTCTCTGCCCCACACGCACGCCCAGCTCTATGCGCTCGAGTTCGTCCCGGCCGCGCTCGCCCGCGAGCGCGAGCGGTTCGGTGCCTACGCGACCCGCACGATGGGGGGCAACCTGCTTGGCGACCTGGTCCAGGAGGAGGTCCGCCAGCGCGATCGGATCGTCGCGATCGACGGGGACACCGTCCTGATCTCCCCCTATGCGGCGCGAGTACCGTTTCAGCTCCTGCTCGCTCCGCGCCGGCCCCGGATGCGCTTCGAGGATGAAGGCCCCACCGGAGCGGCGATGCTCCACGGCGCGCTTGGCCGACTGCGGCGCCGCATGGGCAATAGCCCGCCGCTCAACCTCTGGGTGCGCACGGCACCGCGCGGAGCCGAGCACTTCTGCTGGCGGATCGACATCCTGCCGCGGTTGACCCACTTTGCGGGCCTGGAGCTCGGTGCCGGGGTGCACCTGAACGTGCTGGCCCCCGAGCAAGCGGCCGCGGAGCTGCGCGACGCGTGAGGCATTCGCGCGGCCACGACGGTCGGGGTCGTGGGCGACGGGCCGGCGACGTTGCCGATCGTGATTGCGTATCGGCCGAGGCCCTTGCCAATCGGGAGTACGGCGAGGTGAAGCGATAATGGCGGGAATGAGCGACATCCGAGGCGCCCGCCGTCACTACCGTCACTACCGTCACTACCGTCACCATCGCTACCAGTATCTGTTCGCTCAGCTCGTACGCCGTGAGCTGCGCCGCAGGTACAAGGGCTCGACCCTGGGGGTGGTGTGGTACCTGGTCAATCCGCTCGTGCTGATGGGCGCTTACACGTTCATGTTCGGGTTCGTGCTGAGGGTCCAGAAGCTCCACGACCTCCCGATCTTCGTGATGGTCGGGCTGGTCGTCTGGACGTTCTTCCAGCAGTCGGTGCTGAGCGCGGCGGACTCGCTCATAGAGCAGGGTGGGCTCGTGCGCAAGGCGCGATTTCCCCGCGAGACGATCCCCGCTTCGACGGTGGCCGTGCAGCTCGTGACGATGAGCGCTGTCCTGGTCCTGCTCGTTCCGCTCGCGGTCGCGCTGCGTGGCACGTTCGGACCGGCGCTGCTGCTGCTACCGGTGCTGTTGGCGCTGCTGTTCTGCTTCGTGCTCGGTTGTGCGCTTGCGGTCGCCGTGCTCCACGCGTACTTCCGCGATGTCGCGCCAATCCTCACCGCCGCGCTTCTACCCTGGTTCTTCCTGACGCCGATCTTCTACGAGCCTTCCACGCTCAAGCCAATCATGCACCATCCGTTCGTGGGGACGCTGCTGGAGTGGGTCAATCCGGTGGCCCCGTTCGTGCAGGGGCTGCGCGCGATCCTCTACTACCCGGGTGGCCCGGACTGGGGACGTATGCTCTATGCGCTGGTTGCGGCCGCGCTCGCGCTCACGCTCGGTAGTGCCGTCTTCCGCCGGATGCAGGGTGAGCTGGCGGTGGTGCTGTGAGACCGACCGGCGGCACTGTGACGCCGAAACGATCGCATCGCTCGCGTCGCCGGGCGGATGACCGATGAACGCCCCGGGCCTGCGACCAGGCGAAGTGGTGCTGCGCGAGGCAACACGATCGTTCAGCGTCCGCGCCGACCAGGCACGGACGCTCAAGGAGCTGCTGCTCGGTAAGCACGGCTCAGCTCCCCCGCCGGTGCCGGCGCTGCAGGGCGTGACGCTCCAGATCGAGCCGGGTGAGACGGTCGGCATGGTGGGACGCAACGGCGCCGGCAAGACCTCCACGCTGCGGGTGCTGGCCGGAATCGTGCCGCTGCAGTCCGGCGAGGCGGCGTGCGGAGGGCGGATCGTCTCGCTGCTGGAGCTCGCAGCGGGCTTCAGCCGCGACTTCTCGGGACGCGAGAACATCTACCTGCAGGGGGCCCTGCACGGTCTGAGCAAGTCCCAGGTGCAGGAGCGCATCGAGCGCATCATCGCCTTCTCAGAGCTCGGCGCGTTCATCGACATCCCTGTCAAGACGTACTCCTCGGGCATGTTCGTGCGGCTCGGATTCTCGATCGCGGCTCACCTGGACGCCGACGTGCTCCTGATCGACGAGGTCCTCGCAGTCGGCGACGAGGCGTTCCAGCGCAAGTGCCTGCGTCGAATCTCGGAGCAGATCGCGACCGGGACCACCGTGGTGTTCGTCTCCCACGACGCGGGGGCGATCGAGCGGGTGTGCGAACGGGTGGTCGTGCTGGACGCGGGGCGGGTCGTGTTCGACGGCCCGACCGCCGAGGGACTGCTGCACTATCACCGGCTGATGGACACCGAGCACGGCGGCGGCAGGTCGCTGCGCCCGGCCGCGTCGCGCGCGGTCGAGGTGGCCGAAGTGGAGCTGCGCGACGGCGCCGGACGGGCCAGCAGCGTGTTTCGCAGCGGCGCACCGCTGCAGATGCTGGTCGGGGTGCGCTCGAGCCAGTCCCTGGAGCGGGCTTGGCTGGCGCTCGAGATCCGTTCCGGCGACGGCGCGCTCGTGTTCGCTACCAGCACGTCGTTGGAGCTCGACTCCGACGGCAACGCCCGCCTGCACTTCGAGGTGGCGGACCTTGCGCTGCTCGGCGGCGAGTACGACCTCACGCTCGGGGCCGGCGAGACAGCGGACGCCGCCGCGGTGGACAGGACGATTCGCTTCTCCGTGGCGCAAGAGCCGGGGGCTGGCGGGATCGTCGACCTGCGGGGATCGTGGCGCTCGCCAGCCGCGGCGCAGGGCGTTCGATGACTCAGCCAAGTCAGGCCCTGGAGCGCGCGCGCGCTGGCGCCGCGTCGATGCGTGCCGCAGGTGCGTATGCCGAGGAGCGCACCGGCCTGGAGGTGCGCCCGACGGGCGCGATCACGACCGGGAAGCTGTTCGAGTGGGCGCTGATCGAGCCCGATCTGCGCGACGTCCGCTCCACCCGCCGGCTGGGTGCTCCGATCACCGCCATCAAGCTCGTGCTGGTGCGCCTGCTTGCCCAGTTCCACGGCGAGTTGATCGCCGAGCAGACGCGCTTCAACGTCAACGCGGTCGGTTACGTGCGCAGGCTCGAAGAGCGGATCGAGGAGCTCGAGCGCAGGCTCGGGCCTGAGCCCCCAGGCGAGCCGCTTCGCTTTGAGCACCCAGGAGAGCGCCCGCGCTCCGAGCATCCGGACGCGCCACGGGGATGAACGTCCACCAGGTGCTTTCGGGCGCCGGCCCGCGCGACGCGATCACCACCGAGGCGCTGGTCTTCCGCTCATGCTTCCGCGGCTGGGGATGGGGCGGGCGCGACTACGCGGCGCGCATCGCTCCCGGCCTGAGCGGGACGATCTCGCAGCTCTCGGGGCTGACGCCCGGTCCGGATGACATCCTGCTGGTCCACCATTCGGCTGGCGCTCCGCGGCTGCACGAGCTGCTTGTGCTGCCAAACCGCAAGCTGCTCCTCTACCACAACATCACGCCCGCAACGTGGCTCTGGGACCACGCGCCCCTGGTGGCGGTGCACTGCGCGATCGGCCGCGAGCAGCTTTCAGACCTGGTGGCAGCCGCCGAAGTCGCCGCGGCGGACTCCGCCTTCAACGCGGCGGAGCTGAAGGCCGCCGGCGCTCGGCGCACCGAGGTGATCCCGTTGCTGCTCGATCCAGATCGGCTCGGCTCGCCGGCCGCGGGGCTTGCCGGCCCGCAGGCCGGCAAGCCTCCAACTGTGCTGTTCGTCGGGCGCCTCTCACCCCACAAGCGCCAGGACGAGGCGATCAGGGCGTTCGCGCTCTACCGCACCAACCGCGCTCCGGACGCGCGTCTCGTGCTCGTCGGCGACCCGCTCACGATCGGCTACGTGGAGCTGCTGCGAAAGCTCGCGGACACGCTCGCGCCTGGCGCGGTGAGCATCGAGAGCGGGCTCTCAGAATCCGATCTTGGCGACCGCTACCGCGCCGCTGACGCCTTCATCTGCCTGTCCGAGCACGAGGGCTTCTGCATCCCGCTGCTCGAGGCTTTTCACTTCGGCATCCCCGTGATCGCCCGCCCCGCGGGCGCGATCCCCGAGGTAGCGGGCGACGCGGCGCTGCTGGTCTCAGACCGTGACCCGGCGGTGATCGCCGAGCTCCTGCACCTTGCGATCACAGACACCGAGCTGCGCAACGAGCTGGCTTGCCGGGGCCGCGAGCGCCTGGCGCTCTTTTCTCCCGAGCTGATCGCGGCGCGGTTGCGGGCGGCGGTGGAGCGCACGGCGGCGCGATAGACCGGTTGGGGGCACGAGGCGATCCTTCAGAGGACCAGGCGACGCGGCTCGCCTACAGCGAGCTTCGTGCGCTGCGGCAGGAGCGTCGCGGCACCGTTCAGGAGCAATTCAGGTGCTGGCGGTCACTATTGCGCGATGTCAATCAGACACGCGAACTTAAGCGGGGCGCTCGTGCTGGCCGCGCTCCTCCTGTCCGGCTGTGGCGGCGGCGGCGCGTCCTCGACCGGCGCGGGATTGACAGCGAGGCCAGCGACGAGGGCAGCTCCATCGTCCAGCTCCACCAGCGCGAGCGCAGGCACCGGTGGCGCAGGCGCGCTCTCGGCCGAGGTCCGAGCGACCGCGACCGGCGATATCCCCGACAACCAGCAGTTCCTCACCTACCGCGACCATGCCGCTGGCTACCAGCTCGTTTATCCCGAGGGGTGGACGCAGAAGGCCGGCGCCAGGACCGTCACCTTCCAGGATAAGAACAATCTGATCCGGGTGGTGGTGATGCACGGAACGGCTCCATCCCCGGCGAGCGTCACCGCCCAGCTTGCTCGGGAGAAGGCTCGGGTCCCCAGTCTCGCCCATGGCTCCGCGTCGACGCTCTCGGTCGCCGGCTCGCCGGTGGTCAAGATCAGTTACTCCACGATCTCGGCGCCCAACCCGGTAACCGGCAAGCGGATCCGGCTGCTCGTAGACCGCTACGTGTACGCCCGGGCGGGGAAGGTGGCGGTTCTCGATCTGGCGACACCGAAGGGGGTCGACAACGTCGACGCCTACCGGCGCATCAGCATGAGCTGGCGATGGACATGAGGAGCCTCTACGTCGAGCCCGAGGCATCCGCCGCGGAGAGGAGCTGGCCGGCGCTCCAGTTTCACGACGTGTTCAGGATCTACCGATCTGGGCCGGTCGAGACGGTCGCGCTGCGCGGGCTCGAGATGGCCGTCGAGCAGGGCGAGCTCGTCGCCGTGCTCGGGCCGTCGGGCTGCGGCAAGAGCACGATGCTGAACCTGGCCGCCGGTCTCGAACAGCCGTCAGCCGGAGAGGTGCGCTTATTCGGACGTTCCTTCTCGCGCATGGACGAGGATGAGCTGGCGAGCGTGCGAGCGCGCGTAATCGCGCTCGTCCTCCAGCGCGAGAACCTGTGGTCGGCGCTGTCAGCCGATGAGAACGTGGCCTCCTCGCTGAGGCTGGCCGGGCAGCGCGCTTGCGCGGCGACCACCGCCCGAGCCCTGGCCGAGCTCGGTTTGGACGATCACGGCAGGCATCGCGTCCGGGCGCTGTCGGGCGGGGAGCAGCAGCGGGTCGCGATCGCAGCCGCGGCCGCGCGGCAGGCGTCACTGGTGCTGGCCGACGAGCCCACTGGCGAGCTCGACCGTGCCAACGAGGTTGCGGTGCTCGATGCGCTCGAGCGCCTACGGGCCGACCACGGGAGCACGGTGGTAGTCGTCACCCATTCCGAGGCCGTGGCCGGCCGCGCCGATCGGGTCATCGAGATGGGCGATGGCCGGGTGCTCTCATCATGAGCGCGATCGACAGCGAGGCCGCGCTCGTGGCGTGCAGTGCCGTGAGCGTCCGGCACGGGCGCGGACCCACCCAGGTTCTCGCCCTGGATCGCGTCGAGCTCGAGATCGCGCCCGGGGAAAGCGTGGCGCTGTGGGGGCGGTCGGGCTCGGGCAAGACGACCCTGCTGCACGTCCTTGGCGGCCTCGTGGCACCCAGCGAGGGGGAGGTGAGCTGGCGGGGAGGACCGCTCTCGACGCTCGACCAGTTCGCGCGCGCGAGCCTGCGCGCGCGCGGAATCGCCTACGTCTTCCAGGGCGTGAATATGTTGCCCCACTTGACGGCGTTCGAGAACCTGGTGTTCGCGCTGCGGGCAACGGGAGACGCCGATGGCGAGGCCCGCGGCAGCGGCCGCGCCGTCGAGCTGCTCGAGCTCGTCGGCCTCAGCGCTAAGAGCGACGCGCTCCCAGCCGAGCTGTCCGGCGGCGAGGCGCAGCGTGTCGCGATCGCGCGCGCTCTCGTCCAGGCACCCGAACTACTGCTCTGCGACGAGCCCACTGGCCAGCTCGACGCCGACACCGGCCGCCGGGTGCTCGACCTGATCGACGCCGCCGCGCAGGAGCTCGGGTTTGCCGTCGCCGTGGCGACGCACGACGAGAACGTCGCCGCCCGCTACGGTCGCACGGTCGGCCTGTCGGACGGGCGCATCGTCGCCGACATCCCGTCGCATCAGTGAGGGTCTCGGCCCGGCTGGCTCTGGCGGGCGCCCTGCGCTCCCCCGGGCAGACGCTGATCCGCGTCGCGGTCCTGGCCGCCGCCACCGCTCTGTTGGGGTCGATGCTGCTGTTCGTGGGCAACTCCCTGCAGAGGATGACCACGAGCGCGATCCAAAGCGTTGCGCTGGACTGGCAGGGGCCGGTCTCGTCATACGGCGCCGACCTTCGACTCGCCGGCGAGGTCGGGCGGATGGCCGGGATCGAGCAGGCGAGTCCGACCGCGACGGCGCCGCTCGCCGACGCGACCCACAACGGCGCAGCCGGATTGACGAGCACCGGTGCCGGGGCGGTGATGGCGGTGGCGCCCGGTTACCTGACCCATCTTCAGACCTTCCGCCTCCTGCAGGGTGGCTTCGCTCCCGGCGGCGTCGTGCTCGACCAGCAGATGGCCGCGACCCTGCAGGCCGGGATCGGTGACTCGGTGACGCTGCGCGCGCGCGCGGGCGCAGCGCCGCAGCGCTACCGCGTCAGTGGCGTGGCGCTGGTCACCAAGGCCGACGTCCTGTTCCAGCCGCTCAATCCCCAGATCGGTCCGGCCGCCGCGCAGCCGCCGGCGAACATCGCGCTGATGCCGTTGTCGACGTTTGCGCGCACCTACGCCCGCGGGTTGCGGACTCTCACTGCCGCCAATGCCGGCTCGAGCGCGGTTCCCGGCGCCCAGAACGGCGTCCAATGGCAGGTTCAGGCGCAACTGGCGCCGGGCACGCTAACTGGCAGCCCCTCGAACGCTCTGGCGCTCGCCACCGAGGCCCGCAATCGAGTCCAGCGAAGCCTGCCAGGCCAGATCCAATTCGTCGACAATCTCGGCGACCAGTTGAACACGGCCGCCGGCGACGCGCTCTACGCCGAGGCGCTGTACATCATGCTGGCGGTTCCCGGCGCGCTGGTCGCCCTCGGTCTCGCTTATCTGGCGGCGCTCGGGACCGCCGAGCGGGACCGCCGCGATCTGGCATTGCTGCGCGCCCGGGGCGGCCGGCGCCGCGACTTGATCGCCGTCTCGCTGGTCGACAGCCTGCTGGTGGGGTTGACTGCGGGCCTGGCCGGAACGGGGCTCGCGGTGCTCGCGGGAGGCACGCTGGTCAGCGGTGGCGTGCACCCGAGCGCCGGGCGGGTGCTGGTCGCTGGGGTGGCGTGCGTCGCGCTCGCGATCCTGGGGGCGGCGGCGGCGAAGCTGGCGACCGCGGCGCGGACGCTCAGAACCTCGATCGTCGACGCCCGTCGCGGCGTCCAGCGCGAGCGTCCGGCGCTGTGGCGCCGGATCGGGCTCGATTTCATCGCGCTCATCCTCAGCGGCCTGATCTACTGGCTCACCGCCAGCACCGGCTTCTCCGCCGTCGTGAGCCCCGACTCCAACCCGACGCTGTCGCTGGCGGTCTACATGTTCTTCGCGCCGGCACTGCTGTGGATCGGCGTCACGCTCCTGCTGGTGCGCCTGCGCGGGCGCATGATCGGTTGGCTGGCCCGGGGCGTGACCGGGGCTCGCGCGACGAGCTGGCGAGCGCTGCTCCTGGCCAGCGCGAGCCGGCGCGGCGCGGCGATCAACCGCGGCCTGGTGCTGGTCGGACTGCTGCTCGCGTTCGGGGTGAGCCTGGGGGTGTTCACGGCTACCTACGATCAGCAGGTGGCGGCCGACGCCCAGCTCACGCTCGGCGGCGATGTGACCGTGATGGCTCCCCCGGGACGCGTGCAGCAGGCGGGACTCGCCCAAGCGGTCGCCTCGGTCCCCGGGGTGCAGGCGGTCACCGCCGTCGATCACTCCTACGCCTATGTCGGCCCCGATCTGCAGGACACCTACGGAATCAACCCCGCCACGCTCAGCAGAGCCACGACGCTGCGGGACTCCTATTTCCTCGGCGGGACGGCGGCGCAGACCATGCAGCGGCTGCGGAATCATCCGGATGGCATCGCCGTCTCCAAGGAGACGATCACCGACTACTCCCTCAACCTCGGCGACCTGCTCAACCTGCGGGTGCTCGACCGTCGTACGGGCGGCTTCAGGACGGTTCATTTTCACGTGGTGGGGGTCGTCCAGGAGTTCCCCTCGGCGCCGCGGGACTCGTTCATGGTCGCCAACCTCTCCTATCTCCAGGCCCAGGACCACGGACCGGGTCCGAACGTGATCTTCGCCAAGGCTGGTGGCGACCCGGCGCCGACCGCGGCCCGCGTCGCCGCGGCCACCCGGCGCTACGGCACGAGCGTGACCAACATCGCGCAGCAGTCGGTTCAGACCGCGAGCTCGATCACAACCGTCGATCTCAGCGGCGTGCGCGACATCGAAGAGGTGTTCGCGATCGTGCTCGCGGGCGCAGCGATGGCGCTGTTCGTTGCGCTCGCGCTGGCCGAGCGCCGCCAGGAGTTCGCGACGATGGCGGCGGTCGGGGCGCCACTGCGCCGCATCGGCGCCTTCCTGTGGTCAGAGGCGGCGCTCGTCCTCGCGCTGGCGTTCGTCCTGGCCGCGGGCCTCGGATGGCTCCTGTCCGAAATGCTCGTGGCGATGCTGCAGCACGTGTTCGACCCGCCACCCGATCATCTGGCTGTCCCGTGGGGGTACCTCGGCGGGCTCGCCGGAGCGGCGATCGGCGCGTCGCTGATCGCGGTGACGTTCGCGGCGCGAGCGCTTGCGCGCCTGAAGCTCGGCGAAGTGCTACGCGAGCCGTGACCTCCGTTGACTGGTGCCCCGCCGGACGACACCGAGTCGAGACATCCTCCGGGGGCGCCGCGCTGGGCGACGCCCCCGGGATGGTGGACTACTCCTGACCCTGGAACTGATGGTCGACGCTGGCGCCAGGCGGATCCTGATGTCCGCCCGGCCCGTCGGTCTCAACGCCGCTCGACTCGCCGCTCGACTCGCTGTTCGGTGTCTTCGCGGTGCTGTCCTGCGCCGTCTGGCCGCCGGACTGCACGTTGTCGCGGTCGGGGCCGGCCGTCTTCTCGACGACCTGGTGGACTCGTTGGCTGTGAGTCACGTGGGCGCTCTGGGCCGACGCGATCGCCGAGCCGCCGAGGGCTAGAGCCGCGAGGGCGCCAAGCGCCCCCGCGGTGGTGGTCAGTCGTTTGAACATCGACTGTCTCCTTTCGGTGGATGGCAGGATTGCCATCCAGGCCAAGCTAGATCTGGCTTGTGACACGAAGATGAACGGGCGCCCAGGCATTCATCCAGCGTTCATCTCCGCCGTCTCGGCAGCCAGCGGCAGCGAGATCCAGACATCGGCGCCGCCGCCTCGCCGGTTCTCGGCATGTGCTCGGCCGCCGTGGGCCAGCGCGATGCTCTGCACGAGCGACAGCCCGATCCCCGAGCCTTCCGAGGTGCGCCCGCGCTCGGCGCGTGTGAAGCGCTCGAAGGCGCTGTCAAGGAACCCAGGTGGAAAGCCGGCACCCTCATCGCGCACGTGCAGATCAACCGCGCCGGAGGTCCGGCTCACGCTCAGCGTGATCTGCCCCACACCGTGTAGGAGAGCGTTCTCGAGCATGTTCGCAAGCGCGCGCTCGACCCACTCTGGGTCGGCGGTCACGCGCGTGTCCGGACGGCACTCGATCGACACTCCCCGGTGCTCTCGCGCGGCCCGAGGGCGGAACCGCTCGGCGACGCGGGCGAGTAGATCCTGTGCGGGCAGGGAGGCCGCCCGGACCGGGAGCATCCCCTGGTCGGCGCGCGCGAGCAGCAGCAGATCATCGGCGAGTCGCGAGAGCCGCTCGGCCTCTTCGGCCGCCGAGGCCATCGCCTCCCGGAGCTCAGCGGTCTCGGTTCCCGCGCGCAGAGCGATCTCGAGCTCGGCACGCAGGATCGTCAGCGGCGTACGCAGCTCATGGCTGACATCGGCCACGAAGGCTCGCTCGCGACTGAAGGCCGCTTCGTTACGCGCGAGCATCTCGTTCAGCGTGGTGCCGAGCTTCCACAGCTCGTCGTGTGCCCGCGGTACCGGAAGGCGTCCGCCGCGATCGGTCAGCGAGAGCGTCTGAGCGCGGCGGCGCATCGACTCAACCGATCGCAACGCGAACGTGCTGAGGAGGTAGCCGACGGCGCCGGCCAGGAGCAGCGCGCCCGCGCCGCCCAGCGTCAGCAACGTGGCGAGCACGCCCAGCGCGCGGTTTCGATCCGCCAGTCTGGTCCCGACCACGGCGACCTCGCGGTGCCCGTCCTGGCCCACCACCGGTGAGGCCAGCAGCCGCACCGGCTGGTCGATTCCGGGCACGGTGCGGCGTTTGAGCATGACCGTGCCGCGCGTCGCCCGGGTGAGAAGTCCAGCCTTCAGCAGCGGGCGGGAGAGCGGGATCGTGTAGTCAATCACCAGCCCGTCGCGAAGGACCTGCGCGAAGCCCTGACTGCGGGAGCTCAGGCCGCGCCCGCTCTCTCGCAATCCGCTGTCGGTCTGGGCGATCAGGGTCTGCACCGCGCCGACCTGAGACCGCAGACCCCGGTCGATCGCCCGGTCGAGCTCGCTGGCGAAGCGCAGGTAGAGGAACAGGCCCGTGGCGCCAAGCACGACGCTCATCGCCAGCACGAACCCGACCGTGAGCTTGACCCGAACCGTGACATGCCTCAGGCGCCGCGGCAGCCGCGCTGGCACGCCCCTCACCGCCGGTCGGTGGCCAGCCTGTAGCCCGCCCCACGGATCGTCTGGAGCGTCTGTGTCCCGGACGGACGATCGATCTTCTCCCGCAGCCGCCGGACGTAGACGTCGATCACGTTGGAGCGGTTCTCGTAGGCGCCGTCCCACGCATGCTCGAGCAGCGTCAGCCGTGTCAGCACCTCGTCGGGGCGGCGCATGAACGTCTCGAGCAACGCGAGCTCCTTCCCGGAGAGGACGAGCTCATGATCGCCCTGCCAGACCCGACGGGTGGCGGGGTCCAGACGCAGCTCACCGACTTCGAGCACCGGTGCCCGCTCCACCGGCGCACGCCGGACGAGCGCCCTCAGGCGAGCCAGAAGCTCCGCAAACGAGAACGGCTTGACCAGGTAATCATCGGCGCCGACATCCAGCCCCTCGATCCGGTCCTCGATCGCGTCGCGCGCGGTGAGCATCAGAATTGGCGTCCACACCTGCTCCCGGCGCAGGCGCCGGCAGGCTTCGTATCCATCGATTCCCGGCAGCATGACATCGAGGACGATCCCGTCATACTCGGTCGAGCCGGCCATCCAGAGCGCGTCCTCGCCGCTCCCGGCGGTGTCGACGGCCAGCCCTTCCCGCTCGAGGCCGCGGGCCAGCAGAGCGGCGAGCTTCGCCTTGTCCTCGACGATCAGAAAGCGCATGCCGTGCTCGGACAGCGGGGTGGGGCCGCTTTACTGCTGGTCCCCGCGCGAGCCGAGCGGGCGCCACGCAAACGGAAAGCGGCCGGGCCTCCGGCGCCGTTCACGCCCGGGCGCGCGGGGACGCCCTTTGCCCGCGCTGAGAAGGAGCCGGCTGAGAGCGGCCGCTGCGCTCCCGATTGAACCGAGCCGCAGGCGGCTATTGCGACCAGCGGGACGAGCACTACGAAGACCGTGGCTACGCGCGCGCGAAACATATAGCGACGATGCCGATTCAATCTGACAATCTCCTGAACGTCTGCCGCGTACCGACGGCGCGCGGGCGATACTTGCCAGCATGGAACCGAGGCTGCTGATCGTCGAGGACGACGTGGCGCTGCGTGACGTGCTGGCCCGCAGCCTGCGGGCGGATGGCTTCGAGGTGACGGCGGTCGCGACCGGTCATGAGCTCATGCGTAATGCGCTGAAGCGAGCGCCGGACGCGCTCGTGATCGACATCGGACTGCCCGATGCCGACGGTCGCGACGTCTGCCAGGCATTGCGCACCCGGGGAATCGGTGCGCCGGTGCTGTTCCTGACCGCCCGCGACGCTCTGCCCGATCGGATCAGCGGCTTCACCTCGGGTGGCGACGACTACGTGACCAAGCCCTTTGATCTCGCCGAGGTCGCTGTTCGGTTGCACGCCCTCCTGCGCCGCGCCGGCGGACTGCCGGCGCGCGCGATCGACGGCCTGTCATTCGATCCCTCCCAGCTGACCGTGTCCGCGCGAGCCGTCACCCAGGCGCTGACGCCGACCGAGTTCCGGCTCCTGGCTGCGCTTGCCGGCCGGATCGGCAAGGCGCTCTCGCGCCGGGAGCTGGTCGGCGCCGCGTGGCCGCACGGTGCAATCGTCCAGGACAACACGCTCGACGTCTACATCGCGCGGCTGCGGCGCAAGCTGCGAGCGATCCCCGGGGCGCCGGAGATCACGACCATTCACGGTCTTGGCTATCGGCTGCGATGAGGCGGCGGATCAGAACGCGAGTCGGGCTGCGCGGCCGATTGTGGCTGGCGGTGGTCGGGACGATCGCGCTCGTCCTCGCGGGCCTGACCACGAGCTTCAACCTCGTGCTGTCGAGCCGGCTCGATCACCAGGCGAGCAACCTCGCCGTCGCGCGCGCATCCTCCGAGCTTGCCGCGCTCGAGGTGACCGGCAATCGGATCACGCTCAGAGAGACGGCCGACGCGGCAGCGCTCGACAGCCGGTTGTGGATCTTCGAGGGGGCACGGGTGCTCGAACAGCCGGCCGCCTCGCCGGCGGAACAGAGCGCGGCGGCGGCGCTGACGGCCGGCCCGCGCCGCTTCGAGGACATTCGGAGAACTGACACGCGCATGTACGCGCTGCCGATCCCGGGCGGCGGACGGCGGGCCGGCACCGTGGTCTCGGCCGTCTCACTGCGGCCCAACGCGCAAACGGCGCGCACGGCGCTGGTCGCCTCGATCATCCTCGCCCTGCTGGTCCTGCTGGCAGTGGCGATCACGACACGTTGGCTGATCTCCCGGGCGCTCAGTCCGGTGAGCCAGATGACCGCGCAGGCCGACGCCTGGAGCGAGCACGACCTCGACCGCCGCTTCTCGCTGGGCGATCCCCACGACGAGCTCACGCAGCTCGCGGCCGTTCTCGACCGGCTGCTCGACCGACTCAGCACCAGTCTTCGGCACGAGCAGCGCCTGACCGCCGAGCTGGCACACGAGCTCAGAACCCCACTCGCTCAGATCGCCGCAGAAGCCCAGTACGCAATCCGACACGGGCACAACATCGACCAGCACCGAGCGGGTCACGAGCAGGTGCTCGGAAGCGCGATGCGCATGAGCCGCACGCTCGAGACACTGATCGCCACCGCCCGGGCCGAGCTCGACCCTCGGCGGACGATCAGCGACGCGGGCGCCTGCGCACGGGTCGCGATCGCCGCCTGCTGGCCGCTGGCGGAGCGACAGGGAGTCGAGATCGAGCCGCCGGATTGCGTGGTCCCGATGCCGGTCGCAGTCGAGGCGAACCTGGTCGAACGGATCCTGGCGCCGCTACTCGAGAACGGCTGCCGGTATGCCGAGCACAGCGTTCGGCTGAGCCTGGAGCGTGACAACGGGTTCGTTCGCTACGCGCTCGAAGACGACGGACCCGGAATCGAGCCGTCGGCGATCGAGGCGATCTTCGAGCCCGGGTACAGCGGCGACGGCGGTGACCCGGCGATCTCGGGAGCCGGCCTCGGCCTGCCACTAGCACGGCGGCTGGCCCGCGCCGCCGGGGGTGACGTGAGCGCCGCCAGCAACAGTGGGGGGGCGAAGTTCGTTGTGCGGCTACCGGGTGCATGAATGGCCTGCTGCACCGCGTCAGGAACCGGCACCTCGCGTTCGCGGCCGCCCTTGCCGCGCACGAACAGCCGGAACTGGCGGGCGTTGGCGCGCGGGCGGCGCAGGTCCTGGGCCCGCAGGCCGCGCAGCTCGGCGGACCGCAGCCCGCAGTCACTGAGAACACGGAGCAGCGCGTAATCGCGCTTGCCGGCCAGCGACCGACGATCGGGAACGCGTAGAGGTTGCTGTAGTCGGTGTCGGTCAGCGTCTCCGGCGGTCCCGGCTCGTGGCGCGGAGCGCGCACGCCGATCATCTCCTGCTCACGCCCCAGGTCGCGGGCGAGCGCGCGGACCATGGAGACGTAGACGCGCTGGGTGGCCAGGGCGGCGGGGCGACCGCCGCGGCCACGCCCGGGTCGCCAGGTGGCGAGCGTAAGCGGCGATCACGTCGGCATCGAGATCTCCGACGACCGGCGGTCGGCCGAGTTCACCGGCGAGCCAGTCTCAGAAAACGATCCCCGTGACATCGACTCCCCTCTCCCCCACCACGACCGCATCGAGAACCTCGACATCGTCGACCCCCTCGTCGCCGGCACCGAGCTCGAGCTCAGCCCGTGTCACGATCGCGCCTATCTGCGAAACCGGTCATCTCAAGTCAGGTTAAACCGCCGCTCGGACGGCTCGACAGCCAGGATCTGCCGCTCAGACGAGGGCTCCTTGGGTCCGTAAAACGGAGTTTTACGGACCTGAGACCGTACGAGCGAGAAACGATCTCGGTCCGGAGGCCGGAGTCAACGGTCTGGCAAACGACCGAATCGCCGCCCGACCGAGGTGGCGAACGCCTCGAGGGCCTGAGCCTGCGCTGGACCGCCGCCGGGATGCTCGAAGCCGAGAAGCAGTTCCGCAAGGTGATCGGCTACACCGATCTGTCCCGCCTTGCGGTCGGGATCGAGCGCCGACCCCACCTTCAACAGCCCAACCCCGCACCGACCCAGGAGGCCGCGATCGAAGTCACTGTGTAACGATCACACCGGGACCGCCGTCACCGAAGTTCCACGGCGATTGGGGCAACCTCGATCTGAAGCGCGCGCCGTTGGCGATGACGCCAGCAGCCCTAGCCAGCGGTCGACTAGCGAGAATTAGTAGACGCTACCTTGCTGCTCCTGACACGGACCCGAGCACTGGGCCAACTTGGTAGGCGCGTTCGCGGCGGCAGTCTTCCGGCCCGGTTTGGCTGCGCCCACGGCGAGGGCACGCCGCGACGGCCATCAAGCGGCGAGACCAAGGTGACATCGAACGGTCCGGCACCGAAGCCAGTGGTCGTGGAGAAGTCGTAACCGCCGCGGGGTAAGCGTCGCCCGGGAAGCCTCGAACGCGCAAGGTCCTCCTGCGTCGGACCAGCGCAGCGACCGCTCGAGGGCAGCACGCGATCGTCGCTGCTGCCGACCTGCAACCGTCCGCCGCGGGGCCGGAGAGAAAGTCGAAGGCCACGGGCACGAGATCGACCCAGCTGCCCGAAGGAGCCTCGACTCTCGCCACCGCGGCCGGGTCGAGGACGGTGAGCGTGACAAACCGGCGGTCCACCTCAGCGGTACTGTCTAGCTCCAAGGACGGAACGACCTCGATCGAACCGCTCACGCCGCAGAGCCCAGCCGCGGCGCACCTCCTCCCGGGTCCGCGCGCCAGGTCCACGTCAGCGAACCGGTCAACGTGAGCGAGCTAAAGGCGACCGCCGGGCCCGCCGCGACGGTGATCGCCAACGATCCTCCGCAGGCGAACGCGAGCAGCCGCAGCAGACACCCGCGCCGTGTCACCCGACCGCCCCTCGCGCTTCGCCAAGCGTCTCCTTCGCACCCACGAACCGTCCCCGGAGTGGGGCGATGAACCTTGACCCCAATAAAGCTGTCTACGGCGTCGCATCCGTGGGCACCCTAACCAGGTGGCGGGCGATCCGCTGCCGGGTGAGCGTGAGCGTAAGTCGCGGAGCGACTCGGGTTGTGTAGCCGTGATCGAGATACCGGAATCCGCGGTTGAGGTGAATGGTGATCGTGCGCTGCGCGAGTCCGGTTCTCGGGAAGCGTCCCTCGGCTAGGGCTACGCCGAAGAGGTGTGTCTTCGGCTCCGGGCCGGGGCAGCGGGTGCGGAGCGGGTCCGCTCCCAGAGCGACGCCCGTGGCGTAGATCGCGAAGAGTCGTCCGGTGGTTGCTTGCATTACCAGGCCCTCGCCCGCGTCAACCGGTACCGAGTCAGTACAGATCTGCGAGCCCTGCTTGATCGCAGCCTGGGTCCGGCCGTGCTGCGTGAAGCGGATCGATCCGCTGACTTGAACGCGTTTGACATGACCGTGGTGGCTGAGTCCGAGCGCCGCGAGCAGGTCTGTGAACGGCCGGTTCGCCGGGCCGATGGCGCTGATCACGGCGTGGCTGGCCGTGGCGAGCGGGATCAGCTTGATCGTGCCGCGCGCGCCGCAGGCGTCAACCGCATGGCAGACCTCGAGCCCCCCGGTCTCATGGAATCGCTCGACTACCTCGCCGGCCAGGGACGCTCGATAGCTGACGTCGACCTCCGGATAGCGCACGCGGGACAGCGGCGAGTGGTTCCCGGCGCGAGCGCGGTGTGGCTTGCCGAGCTTCAGGGTCAGAGTCGACCGCGTGGTGCCCGCGAAGCCGCTTGCCGCGAACTGACCGGTGGCCGAGAGATCGACTGCAGTTGAGCCCGGTAGCGCAGCGCGGAGCGCGAGATGGCCAGGCCGGAGCGTCCTGAGCGCGTCGGCGTCGAGCGGTCCCGCGCAGCGAGTCGCGAGCAGCGCCGGGATGGCGCGCGCGAACGTGAAGAACAACGACTTGGCGCGAATCGACAGCAGCAGAGCGTTTCCCGTGTGGCGTGAGTCCTCGCACTGCCCGGTCGGCCCGGAGCCGATTGCCCGCTGCACGACACTGGTCGTGACGCCGCCGTTTGGCTGTTGGTTAAGGAGCTCGAGCGACGCCTCGTGCATGACCTTTCGACCGGCGCGGTATGCGACGATCTCAAGCGTTCCCGAGCGAGGCGGACGCCAGGTCACGATACCGCCATAGCCGCACAAACCATGTGAGGCGCATCCTGTCGCCGGGTCGCCGTGAAACCCCACGGTTAGCTGACCGCCGATGCGTACCGGCAGGTCAACCGCAGAGATGACCGAGGCTTGTTTGATGGTCGCACCGACCGCCGGCGGCACTGTCGCGCCAAGCGCGAAGACGACGATGGCCCACGCCGCCGTCCTGATCGCCCAGCGCCGACCCACGCCGGCTCGCCGCGACAAGAGCGTCAGCAACCGAGAGCGCCCATCCGCGTCGAGAATGGTCGTACGAACGCCGCAGCCGAAGCACGCGCCACGGCCCAGCCCAACTTCTCGACTCACGCGGACACCATCCACCACCAGCGTACGCGGCCCGTGAGGAACAACGGAACGAAAGTGCCGCTAAGCCGCTTCGGTTGAGTTCGTGGTCTTTGCGAGGTGGCGGTAGATCGTTGGTCGGGTGACGCCGAATTCGGCGGCGATCTGCTCGACGGTGTGCTTGCGCTTGCCGTCCTGGTCGGTCTCGTCGTACATCTCTCGCGCGTGGCGGACCTGACGGGCCCCGAGCTTCGGCTTCTGGCCTCCGGTACGCCCGCGGGCGCGGGCGGCGGCAAGCCCGTCGATCGTTCGTTCGCTCATCAGCGCGTGCTCGAACTCGGCGATCGCCCCGAGGATGTGGAAGAACATCGTGCCCACGGCGGTCGAGGTGTCAATCCCCTGGTCAAGCACGACGAGGTCGACGCCGCGGGTCTCGAACCGCTTGGAAAGCTCGATCAAGTGCTCGAGCGAGCGGCCGAGCCGGTCGAGCTTGGTGATCACGAGCTGGTCGCCGGACCGGTTGGCTGCGGCCAGCGCTTTGTCGAGCTGGGCGCGCTGCGCGAGCTTCCCGGAGGCCTCGTCGATAAAGGTCTCATCGCAGCCGGCGGCCGTGAGCGCGTCGTGCTGTGCCTCCGGGTGCTGATCGCGGGTTGAGACACGTCCGTAGCCGATCCGCATGGGTCCGAGTGTATCGCGAACATAGGAAAGCATTACGTTGCCGAGTACACGGCAACCGTTACTGTCAAGGGCCAACAAGAATCCCCACTGGTGGCCAGATAATTCCCCACAGCCTGCCGTGAGCTGGATCGGGGTTCCATCGAGGCGGGGCTCGCTTGTTGTTGTTGTTGTTGTTCGTCTTGATGTCCTTGTCAGCGAGCAGTCTCTGGACCACAGGTCGGAGAGGCCACGGCTGGCGGTTGGGCCCTTGACCGCTGTTGGCGCGGCGGAGGCCAGCAGCAGCGCCGCACCTCGGGCGGAGGGAACCGGAGCGCGCTTGCCGGACACCCGCCAGGCGCGTAGCTGGGCGGAGCAAGCGAGCGCGTGGGCGGTCTGCGCCAGCGGCCCGGGCTCGGCCTCTACCGCCTGCGACCACGCCGCGAACGCGCCCGCGGTCTCCTGCGCGACGTGCGCCACGTCGCGAGATCATCCGCGGGTACCGAACGCAGCCGATCGCGCAACGCACGACCTCGGCGCTGTAGCGCGACCACAGAGCAGGATCGGGCTCGGTGAGCTCTGCTCCGGGCGCGACCGGGCGCTGGTTGCGTCCCGCCTTCGGTCCACTTCGCGACTGCGCCGGTCGCGTGCGCGGGAGAATCAGGCCACCCAGCGCGCAGCCGCGGAAGCGTCAGATCTCGCGCCAGGCGCCCCCCGCCGAACCACACCACCGCTCCGCCCGGCGGCGGGGCAAGCGCAACCGAGTACCCGGTCACCACGTCGCCTCACCCGGCCGCGAACCGCGGCCTGACCCTCAGCCCGCCCTGGCGCAGCCGGCGGACGAACTCGGCCTCGTCCCCCGCCGCGGCCGCGCACGCCCGGACCGTACGCTCGAGGCGCTCGCGCGGACGGTCGTTCCACGTGCTCGCCTTCGTTCCGTCCTCGCGCACCAACGGCACCACGACGTGCAGGTGATCGTTGCCGGCATTGGAGATCCCGTGGCGCAGCGCGACCCACCGGCACGCCGCCTTGCCCTCCCCCCCAGGGCGGTTCGGCGGCCGGCTCTGGGGCTCTGGCTCCCTCATCGCTCTCAGGTCCTCACGGCCGGTCGTGGTTGCTCGAAGCCCAGCGCAGCGATCGCCGCCCTGGCGGCGAGCACCGGCCCGAGCGCTCTGCATGCTCTGCGTGACTGGGGGTCCGTAGGGCCCAGCGAAGGGATCCGGGAACGCGGGGCATGCAGAGCAGTTGTTGTTGTTCGTGAGCCTTGCTGTTCTGATAGCTAAGCGGCTATCATGTGTGGTGGTTGCTCGGGATGTTCTCGTTGTCGCGCGCCGGCGCGCGGGGCTGACACAGCGGCAGCTGGCCAGCCGATTGGGTTGCTTGCAGTCGACGATCGGGCGCTGGGAGACCGGGGCTCGCGAGCCGCGCTTCGCCGAGGTCACGAAGGCTCTGTGGGCGTGTGGGTTCGAGCTCGGGCAGTGGCTCTCCGCGCGCGACGCCTCACTGATCTTCGACTCCTGCACCCGCCTCGAGCTGGCCCCGCTCGAGCGACTGCGAAAGGTTCACGGCTCCGCCGAGCTCGCCGGAGCGCTCAGCGCAGTGGCGAGCAGCGGGGTGCAATGCGTAGTCCTCGGCGAGGTTGCCGGCGCGCTGCAGGGCTGGGGGCTCTCGCTCGGATGCCGAGTGCTCGAGCTCGTCGTCGGCGAACGCGGTCGCGACTGCCTGCTCGCAGTGCTGGGTACTGCAGGCGCCGCGCCGGTCGCGATGCCCGATCGCCAGCCGCGGTGGCGCGCGGACGGCGTGGAGCGCCTAGTCCTACCCGCCGGGACAGGGATCGAGCTCATAGTTCTGGAATCTCGGCACGCGCCACGGCGACATCGACATCTGCTTCGAGCCCGCAGGCTTCCCAGACGGCTATAACGGCCTTCGCGCGCACGCCACCGTGCAGCCAATAGCGGGAACCACGATCGCGCTGCCGGTCGCCTCCCTCGCCGACGTCGAGCACTC
>JALYUQ010000021.1 GCA_030853685.1 Actinomycetota bacterium
TGGCTCCCGGAGGTTCGAGATGAAGTACGTGCTGTTCGTGTGTAACCACAATGCGGGGCGCTCGCAGATGGCGCAGGCGTTCTTCGAGCGCGACGCGCCGAGCGACATCCGCGCGGAGTCAGCCGGACCTGATCCCGTGCCCGTTCGCAGCCATGTGATGACGATCGCGCATCGCCAGACCCGCGACTGCTTGCGCGCGGAGCGCTGCCACGAGCTTGACAGGGCCAGCTAGCCCGCGGGACCTGACCCCCTCCCGTGCACGTTCTGTTCGTCTGCCTGCATAACGCCGGGCGCTCCCAGATCAGCCAGGCACTGTTCGAGCAAGCCGCCCGAGGCCGTCATGAGGCGCGCTCGGCGGGCACCACTCCCGCCGATCGGGTGCACCCGGAGGTGCTCGAGGTGATGGCCGAACTGGGCATAGATCTTTCCGGGCGCAAGCCCCAGCTGCTGACCCGCGAGCTGGCGGAGTGGGCGGACGTATTGGTGACGATGGGCTGCGGCGATCAATGCCCCTACGTTCCCGGCACGCGCTACATCGACTGGGAGCTCCCCGACCCCGCCGGCCGACCTATCGGCGAAGTCCGCATCACCCGCGATCAGATCAACGATCGCGTCGGGGAGCTCGTCGGGGAGCTCGACACAGCCACCACGATCAAGGAGCCACCCAGATGAGCGCTACCGAGCAGACAACGAGCCAGCCCGCCACGACCACCGCGGGGACACGCCAGATCGAGCTTTATGAGATGGCGATGTGCTGCCAGTCCGGGGTCTGCGGCCCGACCGTCGATGAGCAGCTGATCGCGGTCCGCGAGGATCTCCGCTGGGCCGAGGGTCAAGGCGCGAGCGTCGCGCGGCACAACCTGACCTCGGATCCGGACGCGTTCGTTGCCAACCCGAAGATCACCGGGCTGATGCAAGCCTTCGGCGAGAACGCGCTGCCGGTGCTCGTGATCGACGGCGAGATCCGAATCCACGGGCGCTACCCCACCCGCGACGAGCTCGCCGCCGCCCTCCAAGCAGACCAGCCCGCCGCGACGCCCGTGGCCGAGCCCCGCTCCTCGGGCTGTGGCTGCTCGCCTGGCTCGCCCTGCTGAATGAGCCTCCCGGCAGTCCGCGATCTCCCCGCCCTTGACTGGGGGCACTGGCCGACGCGGCACGTCTTCTTCACTGGCAAGGGCGGCGTCGGGAAGACCACCACGGCCAGCGCGGTGGCTGTCGCGCTGGCCAGCGCCGGGTTGCGCACGCTGCTGATCAGCACCGACCCGGCATCCAACCTCGACGACGTGTTCGGCCTGCACGCGGCAAGCGAACCCATCCCGGTCGGGGACCTCCCTGGGCTGTGGATGGCGAACATCGATCCCGAGCAAGCGGCCGCCGCCTACCGCGAGCGGACCCTCGCTCCTTACCGCGGCGTGCTGCCCGACAGCGCTCTGGCCAGCATGCAGGAGCAGCTCTCCGGAGCGTGCACGGTCGAGATCGCCGCGTTCAACGAGTTCACCAGCATCCTCACCAGCGACACCGCATCGGGCTATGAGCGGGTGCTGTTCGACACCGCCCCCACCGGCCATACCCTGCGCCTGTTGACGCTCCCCAGCGCATGGAGCGGATACGCGCAAGAGCACCCCGCCGGCGCGAGCTGCCTCGGCCCGCTCGCCGGACTCGAGCACCAGCGCCGCCAATACAAAGCCGCCGTGAGAACGCTCGCCGACCCCGCGCGGACCCGGCTGGTGCTCGTTGCCCGGGCGGACCCGGGCGCGCTGCGCGAAGCGGCACGCGCCAGCCGGGAGCTCCGCGAGCTCGGTGTCGCTAACCAGCAGCTGGTGATCAACGGCGTCCTGCGCGACCCCGGCGAGGACGAGACCGCGCAGGCGTTTACCAGCCGCCAGGACTCCGCGCTCGCCGGCGCCCCAGACGGGCTCGAGGATCTCTCCGTCGCGGCGGTCGACCTCGTCGCCGGCGAGCTGACCGGGGTCCAGGCCCTACACCAGCTCATCGCGGGAGCAACGACGAGGACGCCGGTCGCCGAGCGCTTCCACGCGCCGCAGTTCCTCGACCTCGAGTCGCTGATCGACGATCTCGCCACCGCCGCCCGCGGCGTGGTGATGACGATGGGCAAGGGCGGCGTCGGGAAAACCACGATCGCCGCTGCGCTCGCAGTGGCGCTGGCGGACCGCGGCCACCAGGTCACGCTCTCAACCACCGACCCGGCCGCGCACCTCACCGACACCCTCACCGATCACGCGCCGGCCGGCCTGCGTGTGGAGCGGATCGACCCGCGCGCCGAAACCGCCCGCTACCGCTCGCAGGTCCTCACCGCGGCCAGCGGCCTCGACGCCGAAGGTATCGCGTTGCTCGCCGAGGACCTCCGCTCCCCGTGCACCGAGGAGATCGCCGTGTTCCACGCGTTCGCGCGGACCGTGCAGCAAGCCCAGGACCGGATCGTGGTGCTCGACACCGCGCCCACCGGGCACACGCTGCTGTTGCTCGACGCCGCCGAGAGCTACCAGCGCGAAATCAAACGCACCAACGCGAGCGTGCCGCCGGCCGTCCGCGACCTCGCCGCGCGGCTCCGCGACCCCGAGTTCGCCCGCGTGATCATCGTCACCCTCCCCGAATCAACGCCAGTCCACGAAGCCGAGCGCCTCCAAGC
>JALYUQ010000146.1 GCA_030853685.1 Actinomycetota bacterium
TCCGTGAGGCATCGGAAGTTGTTGCCAAGGCAGCCATTCCGCCCGCGTCCTTGCCGGTCGGTCGTACGGGGATGGCGTTGCGCTGGCTCTCGGAAAGGCTGTTGCGAAACGTATCGTCCTTCAACGCGGGAGGCAGGCGAGATGACGACTGACAATGGGACCGCGGCGGTCGAGGTCCAGGGGCTGGAGAAGTCCTTCGGCGAGGTGCTCGCGCTCGACCGTCTCGACCTACAGGTCGATGCCGGCATCGTATTCGGTCTGCTGGGGCCCAACGGCGCTGGAAAGACCACGCTGGTGCGCGTCCTGGCGACGCTTCTGAAACCAAGTGGCGGTCGGGCCACGGTGCTCGGCCACGATGTCGTCGCCGAGTCGCTGGCCGTGCGACGCCGGATCGGGCTGGCCGGCCAGTTCGCGGCCGTCGATGAGGAGCTGAGCGGACCTGAGAACCTGGAGATGATCGGCCGGCTCTACCGCCTGGGCGCTACCGAGGCCCGACGGCGCGCCGGCGAGGTGCTCGAACGCTTCGCGCTCGTCGAGGCGGGAGACCGTCGGGTGGGGACCTATTCGGGCGGGATGCGCCGCCGGCTTGACCTCGCCGCGGGCCTGATCGGCCGTCCGCCTGTGGTCCTGCTCGATGAGCCCAGCACCGGCCTTGATCCGCGCTCACGCCAGGAGCTCTGGAGCGCTATCGAAGAGCTGCGCCTCGAGGGAACCACCGTGCTGCTGACGACCCAATATCTCGAGGAAGCCGACCGTCTGGCGCAGCGGATCGCCGTCATCGACCACGGGCGGATCGCCGCTGCAGGAACCGTTGCGCAGCTCAAGGCGACGATCGGGGGCAACATGCTGAGCGTCCGCCTCGCCGACCCCACCGACGTCCCCCGCGCGTCGGCGGCGCTGGCGAGCCTGGCCGTCGGCGAGCAGCCGAGCCTGGACGCTGAGCGTGAGCGTGCGAGCGGCGAGATCCGCCTCCCGGTCGCCGACCCCGCCGCGTCGGCAGAGGCAATCCGGCGCCTAGACGCGGAGCAACTCACGATCCTTGCCGTCGCGATTCAGCAGCCCAGCCTCGACGACGTGTTCCTCGCCCTGACCGGGCGTCCCACCGACGAGACACCAACCGGCCAACCACGCCTGCAGGCGGCGCCATGAAGACCACGACCCATGCCATCCCCGGCCGCGGCCGTCTCACGCTGGCCGAGACCGTCGCCGACAGCCGGGTGATGGCCGTCCGCCAGCTTCGCAAGATCCTGCGCCGGCCGACCTATGTCGTCTACCTGTTCGTGCAGCCGGTGATCTTCGTGCTGCTATTCCGCTACGTGTTCGGCGGGGCGATCCACACCGGCCGCGTGAGCTATGTCAACTATCTCATGCCCGGGATCATCGTCATGACGGCGATCTTCGGCGCCCTGACTACGGGCCTGCGACTCACCGAAGACCTCAAGGCCGGCGTCATCGACCGCTTTCGCTCGCTGCCGATCGCCCGCTCCGCGGTTCTGCTCGGCCGCACCACCGCCGATCTCGCGACCAACATCGTCACCCTGCTCGTGATGCTGCTGATCGGCGTTGCCGTCGGCTTCAGGCCCAGCCAGCCAATCTATGAGGTCGGGGCCGCGTTCGTGCTGGTGCTGGCGTTCGCCTACGTCTTCTCCTGGATCAGCGCGTTCATCGGCCTCTCGGTTCGCGACCCCGAGACCGTCCAGTCAGCCGGACTGATCTGGGTCTTCCCACTGGTGTTCGCCTCCTCGGCCTTCGTGCCCACTCCTCGATGCCAGGAATCGTGCACACCTTCGCCGATATCAATCCCGTCACCCTGACCGTCAACGCTGCCCGCGCTCTCACCATCGGCCACGGCGATGCGCTCGCCCCAGCGCTCGGAGCCCTGGCCTGGCTCGCCGGTTTGCTGCTTGTGTTCATACCGCTCTCGGTCCGGGCGTTCCGCCGTGCGTAAGCGCCATCGCTCACGTCAGGTTGGAAATTGACATCGCCGGGCGAGGCTCAGGGCCGATTCCGGCGCTCGATCAGCTGGGGGGAGGGTACGCCGCGGCGAACACCGCGCCCGTGGGAACGTCGCCGATGTCGATCGAGCGTGCCTGTATGGCCTCGCCCGACGGGATCATAACGATGCTCCGGTAGCCATCCGCGCTGGGATCGCGGTGCGCGACAACGCAGCGTCGCTCCAGGTCTACGACCCAGTACTCATCTACGGCGGAGGCATAGATCGTGGGCTTTGACACCAGGTCGCGCTCCCGCGAGCCAAGAGACACCTCGATCACCAGGCGCGCGCTCTTTGGGTGCTCGTCGGCCGGCGGTACGCGATCGACCACGGCGATGTCCGGCTCAGGCTCGGAGGCCCCGATCGTCAGCGGCGCGGTGACCATGAGCTGGTATTCGGAGCGATCGAGACTGTCGATCAGCCAGTCGATCAGCCAGCGGATCGCGTTCTCGTGCCGGGGCGTCCTCGGGCTCATGTCCACGAGCAGCCCATCGATCAGCTCGATCCGAGAGTCTCCGTCGAGGCTGCCGCAGGCGACGAGCTGGTGATATTCGTTGATTGAGAGGCGATGGAGCTCGGCGGGGCGGACTGACGTGGCCACAGCAGTAGAGTCTAATCTGAATCTTCGGCTCGAGCGCGACGATCAGGCTCACCCGTGCATAAGCTCTTCGATCGACTATCGGGATTACGCCGTACGACAAGAGCGGCTTACGAGCGCGGCCGATCGGTCGATCAACAACCAACGCGGGACTGAAGGGAGCCGTTATGAGTGCTACCGATGGGTTGATCAAGAACGCAGAGGCTTACGAGGCGCGCTTTGACAAAGCCGATTTGCCGATGGCGCCCGGGCGGAAGGCGGCCATCGTAACCTGTATGGATGCGCGCGTGAATCCATACAGCGTGCTCGGGTTGAAGGAAGGCGATGCTCACGTGATCCGCAACGCGGGCGGCGCCGTCACCGACGACGCGATTCGCTCGCTGGCGATCTCGCAGCGCTTGCTCGGTACCGAGGAGATCATCCTCATCCACCACACCGACTGCGGAATGCTCACCTTCAGCGACGACGACTTCCGCTCCCAGATCCAGAAGGACACGGGCATCAGGCCGCAGTGGGCAGCCGAAACGTTTCCGGACGTGGATGAGGATGTACGCCAATCAGTGGCCCGCGTCCACGCCAGCCCGTTTATACCGAACAAGAGCAGCGTCCGCGGGTTCGTCTACGACGTGGAAACCGGGAGGTTGCGCGAAGTGGTCTGAGGGCGCAAGCGCGCGATGGCGGACCGCTCGCCGCGACTATGGGGCTTGCGAAGCACCCGCGAGTAAGGGACCAAACGCGAGCGCAAACGCGAGCGCGAGTAGGCGGACCAAACGCGAGCGATTTCCGCGCGAGGCTGACGGGGCGCATTCCCCGCACACCGAGCATTCCCTATGATCTGCCGAGGGTCGTGCGAATCGTTGCGCGGCTCGTGCATGCTATGAAGACTTACGTCGCCACACCTGCCGATCGAGAGCGCAACTGGTTGGTCGTCGACGCCGCCGGGCGGACGCTCGGGAGGCTCGCGACCCAGATTGCCGACGCCCTGCGCGGCAAGCGCAAGCCGACCTACACCCCGCACGTGGACACGGGCGACTTCGTGGTCGTCGTCAATGCCGAGAAGATCGCCGTCACGGGCAACAAGCTTGCAGCCAAGCGCTACTACCGTCACTCGGGCTATCCGGGTGGCTTGAAGTCAAGGACGCTTGCCGAGATGCTCGATCGCCGGCCCGAGGAGGTCATCCGCCTAGCGGTCAAGGGCATGCTGCCCCGCAACCGCCTCGCGCGCAAGCAACTGACCAAGCTAAAGGTGTACGCGGGTCCTGAGCATCCACACTCCGCGCAGCAGCCGCAACCGATGGAGATCCAGAAGTGACCGACCAGCGCCCCGAGGACGAGCAACAGTCCGGCACAGACGAGGAGCTCACCGTACCCGCTGAACCGGCCGCGGAGGTTCCGGCGGAGCCCGAGCCCGAACTACAGGAGCCCGCGCCTCCTGCCGCCCAGGAGCCCGGGCCTCCCGCCGCCCAGGAGCCCGTGCCTCCCGCCGCCCAGGAGCCTGAAGAGATCGAACTGGCTCCCCGCCAGAGGCCCGAGATACCTGGCGCTGACCTGATCCCGGACATCGTTCCAGAGACTGAGGAGTTCGCCGATGCCGAGGCTCGGGCCGCAGCTGAGGCCGAGGCCGAGGCCGAGGCGGTGCGAGCCCAAGAGGAACCGGATGATGTGGGTAAGCCGATCGCCAACGCCGCGATCGACCTCGCCGCGGGCGCCCGCTACACCGCGACCGGCAAGCGCAAGACGGCAGTCGCGCGCGTGATCCTCAGGCCGGGAACGGGGACCTACTTGATCAACGGCAAGCTCCTCGACGCCTACTTCCCACGCGACACGCTCAGACGCGTCATCCGCCAGCCGCTGGAGCAGGTGGGCTACGAGTCGCGAATGGATGTCGTGGCGAGGATGCACGGCGGCGGCGTCGCCGCCCAGGCGGGAGCGCTGCGCCACGGCATCGCCCGCGCACTGCTCGAGGCCGATCCGCACCTCCGCGGGGAGCTCAAGCGCCGCGGCTTCCTGACTCGCGATCCGCGCGTCAAGGAGCGCAAGAAGGCCGGCCTGAAGAAGGCCCGCAAGCGTCCGCAGTTCTCAAAGCGCTGAGCGGCCCCTCCAGCCGGATGGCGCGTCAGCTTTTCGGCACCGACGGTGTCCGTGGCCGCGCCGGGCACTTTCTGACTGCCGATCTGGCGCTCGCCGTGGCTCGCGCCGCCGTGGCTCGCGCGCAGGTGCGCCGGCCGCAGGTGCTGATCGTGCGGGATACGCGCGAGTCGGGCGAGATGCTCGAGTCCGCGATCGCGGCCGGGGTAAGCGCCGCCGGAGGGGACGCGCTGCTCGCCGGAGTCTTGCCCACGCCGGCGGCGCCCCTGCTGCTTCGCCGCCACGGCCTTGACCTGGCCGCTGTCATCTCGGCGTCCCACAATCCTTACGAGGACAACGGGATCAAGCTGTTCGGCGCCGACGGCTTCAAGCTCGACGACGACACCGAGCACGCGATCGAATCGGAGCTCCAAAAACCGCCGCTGGTCTCCGCGCGGATTGGCCGGGTCCGCTGTTTTGAGGGAGCGCTCGAGGACTACTTGAGCGAGTTGCACGCCCGCTTCGCGGATCTCGATCTGAGCGGGCGGCGAGTGTTGCTGGACTGTGCGAACGGCGCCACCTACCGCGCGGCACCGGAGATCTTTCGCCGCTTGGGAGCCGAGGTGGAGATCTTGGCCGACCAGCCGGACGGGCGCAACATCAACGATGGGTGCGGATCTACGCACCTCGCAAACGTCGCGGAGGCAATGGGCTCGAGCGCTGGTCACGACATCGCGTTCGCATTCGACGGCGACGGGGATCGTGTGCTCGCGGTGGATCGCAGCGCGGAAGTGGTCGACGGCGACGAGCTGATCGCTTTGGCAGCGGTTCACCTGCGTGCTGCGAGCCGCCTGCCGGGCAACGGCGTAGTCGTCACCGTGATGACCAACTACGGGTTCCACACCGCGATGGCCGGCGCCGGAGTGAACGTCGCAGCCACCGCCGTCGGGGACCGCTACGTGCTCGACGAGCTGCGCCGGCGCGGCTGGGCGCTCGGCGGCGAGCAGTCCGGCCACATCATCGACCTCGGCTTCGGGCCCTCGGGCGACGGGATCGCGAGTGCCCTGCTCACGTTGGAGGCGATCGGCAGGCGCGACCTCAGCGAGCGAGACACGATGCAGAAGCTGCCCCAGCGGCTGGTGAACATCCGTGCCCGCGACCGAGCTTCGCTGGCCGGCGCAATGGAGGATGCGATGCTCAGCTCCGCGATCGAGCGTGAGAATGCTGCACTGAGCGGCCGTGGCCGTGTCCTCGTGCGGGCGTCGGGGACCGAGCCCCTGATTCGGGTGATGGTGGAGGCTCCGACCGAGGAGGAGACCGATGAGGTCTGCATGCGCCTGACGGCGGTCGTGGAGCGCGCCATCGCGTAAGCGTGTGCGGCCACGCCCATCCGTGCCGTGGACCGCTCATTACGTCCTGGGCAGGCTCTAGCATAACTTGCTCATGTGCGGCATCGTCGGCTATGTCGGTCCCCGAGAGGCGCGGCCGCTGCTTTTCGCGGGGCTCGAGAAGCTCGAGTACCGGGGCTACGACAGCGCCGGGATCTCGGTACTCGACGGCGCACGGATCGATGCTGTGCGCGCGGTCGGAAATCTGAGCGCGCTCCGCGGCGCGCTGGACGCCCATCCATCGTCCGCTGGGGGGATTGAACTCGCCGAGCGTCCGCAGCCTGGCATTGCGCTTGCGCAGCGCCCGCAGCCCGGCACCGGGATCGGGCACACTCGGTGGGCCACGCATGGCAGGGTCACCAAGGAGAACGCCCACCCGCACTTCGACACCGCCGACCGCGTGCACATCGTCGTCAACGGGATCGTCGAGAACTACGTCGAGCTCGGACGGCGCCTGGTAGAGCAGGGGGCCGTGTTCACTTCGGAGACCGATGCCGAGGTAATCGCGCATCTCGTCGCCTCGCACAACACAGGCGGTGAGGATCTCCTGCACGCTGTACGCAGGGCATACCGAGAGCTGCGCGGGCACTATGCGTTCGTCGCGATGAGCGCCGACGAACCCGGTCTGCTGATCGGCGCCCGCAAAGAATGTCCCCTGATCGTCGGGCGCGGGGACGGCGAGCAGTTCATCGCCTCGGCGATTCCGGCGTTCCTGCGTGAGACCCGGCGCGTCCAGTACATCGAGGACGACGAGATAGTCGTGCTCAGGCCCGGCGGCGTTCAGTTCATGACCGCGGACGGCGAGCCGGTCGCTCGCGAGGTAGTCGAGATCGACTGGGACGCCGACACAGCCGAGAAGCAGGGATACGAGACGTTCATGCTCAAGGAGATCCACGAGCAGGCGGACGCGGTCGCCGAGACGATCGGCGAGCGCGCGGCGCGTGGCTCCGGCATCGACCTTGGTGATCTCGGCGCGGTCGACGACGAGCTGCTGCGCTCTGTGCGCCGGATCGTGATCGTCGCCTGTGGCACCTCCTATCACGCCGGCCTGATCGGCCGCTACGCGATCGAGGAGTGCTCGCGCGTACCGGTCGAGGTCGACATCGCCTCGGAGTACCGGTATCGCAATCCCCTCGTCGGGCCCGGCGACCTCGTGATCGGGATCTCGCAATCGGGGGAGACCGCCGACACGCTGGCGGCGATGAAGACCGCTCACACGCTGGGTGCGGCTGTGCTGGCGGTCAGCAATATCATGGGCTCTCAAGCAACCCGAGAGGCCGATGGCGTCCTCTACGCCCGCGCGGGGCTGGAGATCGGGGTCGCCGCGACCAAGACGTTCATCAGCCAGGTCACCGTCATGTACCTGCTGGCGCTGCGCCTGGGAGAGCTGCGCGGCACGCTGGCGCCTGAGTTGCTGAGCGCCGCGATCGCCGAGCTGAGGCACGTGCCGCACCTGATCGCCGAGATGCTCGGGGATGGGACGGCGGGAACGCCCGGGACGGCGGGAGCGACGGGAAGCGCGGCAGCGGCGGGAGCGACGGGAATCGCGGCAGCGCCGGGGACGGGGAAGGGCGGGACGATCATGACGGATCTGGAACGGATCGCGCAGGCAACCCAGTCCGCCGAGTTCTTCCTCTACCTGGGCCGCCACATCGGGCTGCCGGTTGCGCTCGAGGGCGCTCTGAAGCTGAAGGAGATCTCCTATGTCGCGACCGACGCCTATCCGGCGGGGGAGATGAAGCACGGACCGATCGCGCTCCTGGACGAGAGCACGCCGGTCGTGGTGGTGGCGAACCAGTCGCCGGTGCTCGAGAAGGTGATCTCCAACATCCAAGAGGTCCGTGCGCGCGGGGCACACGTGATCGCGGTCGCTACCGAAGGCGACGATCAGATCGGCCGGCACGCTGACGAGGTCGTGTGGATTCCGCGTACGCACTGGATGCTCGCGCCGCTGCTGGCGGTGATCCCACTCCAACTGCTCGCCTACCTGATCGCGCGCCGGCGCGGGCTGAACGTAGACCAGCCGCGCAACCTCGCCAAGACGGTGACTGTCGAATGAGCGCGCTGCACGGACCGCGGCACGATCGACCTAGCGCCACGTTGCACCTGAGGCATGAACTACTAGAGCGGCATGAACGACCCGACGCCACCATCCACATGAACCGATGATCCAGGCGATCGGGATCGACCTGCTCGAGATCGATAGGCTCGAGCGTGCGCTCGCCCGCCGCCCGCGGCTCGCTCAGCGCCTATTCACCGACGCCGAGCGAGCGTACGCCGCGGACCGGGGGCGCCCCGCCCAGCACCTCGCGGCGCGCTTCTGCGCCAAGGAGGCGGTCGCCAAGGCGCTCGGCCTGGAGGCTTGGAGCTTCAGCGACGTCGAGGTGATCTCCGGGGAAGGCGCCCCGTGGGTGCGCCTTTACGGGGGCGCGGCGGCACGCGCAGCGGACCGCGGAGTGCAGGTCAGTGTTTCTCTCACCCACACCCACCGCGACGCGGCAGCGGTCGCCGTGGTCGCTCGAGATGACCTTGCCTGAGTGGACGGCGCCGCTGCCTAACCGGCCGCCGCCCGACGGGCCGGCGCCGTTGCCTGACTGGCTGGAGGCGCTTCCGGACGCCGCCGAGCAGCGCTCGCTCGACGAATGGGCGATCGGCGAGCTCGGGATCTCGGGGCTGGAGCTGATGGAGCGAGCTGGAATCGGGCTGGCGGAGCTGGTCTGCGAGCTGGCTCCCGGTGGACCCGTAGCCGTCGTGTGCGGAAAGGGCAACAACGGGGGCGATGGCTTCGTGGTGGCGCGGCTGTTGCGCGAGCGGGGGCGGGAGGTCCGCGTGCTTACCCTAGCCCCGCTGGCGGAGCTGCACGGGGACGCGCTCACCAATGCGCAGCGGCTCCCCGGAGCGCCCGCGCAAGCATTCACCGCGCCGGCGCTGTCCGGCGCCGGCGTAGTCGTGGATGCGATCTTCGGGACCGGCTTCTCCGGCGAGCCCCGCGAGCCGGCGACGGGTGCGATCGAGGCGATCAATGCGGCATCCCGGGACGGCGCGGCCCTGGTGGTGGCCTGCGATGTCCCGAGCGGCGTCGACGGATCGACGGGCGAAGTCGCCGGCGTCGCCGTACAGGCGCGGGCGACAGCCACCTTTCACGCCGGCAAGCCCGGACTGTGGATCGCGCCCGGGAAGGCCCACGCGGGGGATGTGCGCGTGATCGACATCGGTATCCCCGCCGGCGGACCTGGGGAGCCGATGATCGGCCTGATCGGGGAGGGGGTCACCTACGCGGTCCCGCGACGGGGACGAGAGTCGACCAAGTTCGCCGCCGGCAGCGTGCTCGTGTGCGGGGGCTCGGCGGGCCTGACGGGCGCGCCTTGCATGGCCTGCGAGGCCGCGATGCGCGCCGGAGCAGGCTACGTGACGGCGTGCGTGCCAGCTTCGCTGAACGAGGTCTTCGAGTCTCGCCTGCTCGAGGAGATGACGATCCTGCTCCCCGACGCCGAGGGCCATCTGGAGCCGTGCGCAGCCAAGCGGGTGCTCGAGCGCTGTGAGCGCGCAGGCTCGCTGGTGCTAGGTCCCGGTCTCGGTCGCGAGCCGGGCGCGGTGGAGCTGGCGCAAGCCCTCGCGCTCGACGCGCAGGTGCCGCTGTTGCTCGACGCCGACGCCTTGAACGCCCACGCCGGCAGGCTTGCCTCCCTCGCCGGGCGTAAGGCGGCCACGGTGCTCACTCCGCACGCGGGCGAGCTCGCGCGGCTGCTCGAGCTCGAAGGCGCCGAGGTCGGCGCACGGCGCCTGGACAGCGCGCGCCGCGCGGCTTCGCAGGCCCGCGCGACCGTGGTACTGAAGGGCGATGACACGATCGTCGCGCAGCCGGACGGTCGTGTCGCCGTAAGCCGTGGCGGTGCCGCGGCGCTCGCGACGGCGGGGACCGGTGACGTCCTCTCGGGAGTGATCGGGGCTTACCTGTCAAAGGGCATGGACTCCTTCGCGGCGGCGTGTGCCGGCGTATTCGTTCACGCGGCAGCGGGACGGCTGGCGGCGCAGGAGATCGGCCCTGAGGGAGTGATCGCGCGCGACGTGATCGCGGCGCTGCCGCGCGCGCTGCCCAGAGCGCACGCTGATCGGCGCTCGCGCGCGCTGCCCGGGGCGCGGACCAGCCCCGGCATCGAGGCTGCGCAGCGAGATCGGCTTGGCTGAGGCGGTGTCGCCGCGTGCGATCGCCCGCGTCAATCTCGCGGCGATCGAGCGCAACGTCGTGCGCCTGCGTGCGGAGCTCGAGCCCGGCACCGCGTTGTGTGCGGTCGTCAAGGCGGACGGCTACGGCCACGGTGCTCCGCCCAGCGCGCGCGCGGCGCTGGCGGGGGGAGCGGGCATGCTGGCCGTCGCGACGGCTGCAGAGGCCGCGCAGCTGCGCGCGGACGGGATCGGGGCGCCGATCCTCGTGATGGGTGCGATCAGCGCGCAGGAGCTTCCCGTCGCGCTCGCGGCCGGAGCCGAGCTGGTCGTCTGGAGCGCGCCCTTCGTGGCGGCCCTGGCCCGATTGACGGCCCTGCCCAGCGGTGGAGCCGCCGCGCCGACCCGGGTCCACGTCAAGCTCGACACCGGCATGGGGCGCCTGGGCACGCGTCAGGAGAGCGAGGCGCTGGAGGTGGCGGCGCAGGTGCTCGGCGGTGCTCCGGCGCTGGCGCTCGCCGGGGCGATGACCCACTTCGCGACCGCCGGCGAGGATCCGGAGTTCCTGGCGCGGCAGATCGCGAGCTTTGACTCGTTCGTGGCCACGGTGCGCGCTCGCCATCCGCGGATCGTCGCCCATGCCGCCAACAGCGCGGCGACGATGTGCGAGCCCGCGAGCCATTTTGATCTCGTCAGGTGCGGGATCGCGATCTATGGCTGTGACCCGATGAACGAGGATCCGGAGCCGCGCGGACTAGAGCCGGCGCTCGAGCTGACCAGCTACCTCGCGGCCGTCAAGCTAGCCCGGGTGGGGGAGAGCGCCGGCTATGGCCGGCGCTTCGTCGCGCAGCGCGAGACGTGGATCGCGACCCTACCGATCGGGTACGCCGACGGCATCCGCCGCGCGCTGAGCGAGCGCTGTGACGTGCTGACCGCGGGGCGGCGCCATCCGCTGGTGGGCGCCGTGAGCATGGACAACATCACCGTCGACTTGGGCGAGCAGATCGATGCCAGGCCGGGGGATCGGGCGACGATCATCGGCCGCGACGGCGCGCAGCGCCAGCTCGCCGAGGACCTCGCGCGGCGGATCGGGACGATCAACTACGAGATCGTATGCGGGATCTCACACCGCGTACCGAGGGTCTACCACCGCGACGGGGAGCCGGCCCCCGCGAGCGAGCCGGCACGAGATGAGGAGCCGGCCCCGGCCAGGGAACCGGCATGAACCGGGCGCTGGCGCAGGCGCTCACGGCGATCGGTACCCGGGGATGGCTCGTCGGGGGCGCGCTGCGGGACCGGCTGCTCGGAAGGGCCAGCACGGACTACGACATCGCGCTGGGGGGCGACCCCGAGCACATCGCGCGCGCGCTCGCGCGCGATGCCGGTGGACACCCATTTTCGCTCTCGATGCAGCCGCGGGCTTGGCGGGTGGTCTCCCACAAGCGCCTCTGGCAGGTTGACCTCGTCGAGCTCCAGGGGGGGACGATCGAGGCCGACCTGGCGCTGCGTGACTTCACGATCAACGCCATCGCGCAGCCTCTCGCCGGAGGCGATCGCGTCGATCCCTTCGGCGGCCTGGAGGACCTGCGCGCTCGCCGGCTGCGGATGGTCTCCGCGGGCGCGTTTGACCGGGATCCGCTGCGCACGATTCGCCTCGCCCGCCTGGCGTGCGAGCTGGGTTTCGCGCTCGAGCGCGAGACGGCCGCGGTTGCGGCGAGCAGCGCACCCGGGCTGCGCAGAGTCGCGCCCGAGCGCACCTTCGCCGAGCTGGGGCGGATCGTTAGCTGCGGGGCTGCGCTGCGGGGGCTCGAGCTGATGGACGAGCTGGCCGTGATGCAGGAGGTCCTGCCGGAGCTGGCCCGGCTGCACGGCGTGCCTCCGAACGCCCGCCACGAGGAGAACCAGCTCGACGCGTACGAGCACACCCATGCCGTGCTCGCGCAGACGGTCGGGCTGGAGCTCGATCCCGAGCGGGTGCTTGGCTCCGCTGCGCAGCCAGTCAGCCGCCTGCTGGCCCAGCCACTTGCCAACGAGCTGACCAGGTGGCAGGCGCTGCGCTTCGGAGCGCTCTTTTTCAACGTCGCCAAGGGGCAGGCTCGGCGCGTGAACCCAGGGGGACGGCCTGGCCTGGCTGCCGGGCACGACGAGGTGGGGGCGCGGATGGCCTACGCTGCCCTGAAGCGCTTGCGAGCGAGCGAGCGCCTCTGCGAGCACGTCGCGGCGCTCACCGCCAATCACCTGTGCCTCGGCCTGCTCGTTCACCAGGCGCCTCTCGGCCGCCGGGCGGTCTACCGCTACCTCCGCGCCTGCTCGCCGGTGCAGGTGGACGTCACGCTGCTGAGCGTCGCCGGCGCTCTGGTGACCCGCGAACACGGCTCTGGCTCTGGCTCTGGTGCTGGTTCTGGCTCAGGCCACGGTTACGGCCACGGCTCTGGCCGGGCGGCTGCGCGACACCTGGAGCTCGCGCGGCAACTGCTCGACGAGGCGCTCGCGTGGCGCAGCGACCCACCTCGTGCCCCGGTCAAGGGTGACGAGCTCGCCCGCGTGCTGGCGATCGCGCCCGGGCCGGAGCTTGGGCGCCTGCTGGCGGCGCTGCAGGAAGCTTCCTTCGCGAACGAGATTAAGACCCGTGAGCAGGCATTCCAGCGCGCCCGGGAGCTGCTGCGAGAAGGGTCGCTAGGCTCTGTCTCCTGAGCCATCCCCCTGAGCCATCCGTGAGCCACCCTGAGCCCTTCCCCTGCGCCATCCGTGGGCGGAAGCCATCCCGTGAGCCAGTCCGGGCCTGACTTCGACCCGGACTGCCTGTTCTGCAAGATCGTGGCCGGCGAGGTGCCCGCCCAAATTGTCGAGCAGGACGAGCGCACGGTTGCCTTTATGGACATCAATCCTGCTACCCGCGGTCATGCGCTCGTGGTCCCGCGCGCGCATTCGCGCAATCTGCTCGAGGTCGGGCCTGAGGACCTCCAGGCGACGATCCTAACCGCGCAGCGGCTGGCGCGTAGGGCCTCCGACCGCCTCGGCGCGGCCGGCGTCAACATCTTCAACATGTGCGGCGCTGCCGCTTGGCAGACGGTGCTCCACGTGCACGTGCACGTGATCCCGCGCTACGACGGGGACCCCCTGCGCCTACCCTGGACCCCGGCCCCTGGGGATTCGCAGGAGATTGCGGCGGCGGCGCAAGAGCTGCGCGGGGCGCCGTGACTGCGGGCGTGGATGGGTTCGCAAGTGTCGGAGCCCGGCCGGCGATTGCCGTGCTCCGGGGGGCTCCCGGCTTGCACCGCAACTCCGACCGGACCAGTCGTGTTCAATGGGGGGAAATGAAACGTCCCTTTTCAATCACGGTAGCCGCGGTGGCGCTGCTCTGCGCGGTCGCGCCCGCATCCGCTTCGGCCACGATCATCGAGCTCGGGTCGACCAAGACTAAGCTCAGCGCTCCGCAATGTCCCAAGGGGGTTACGGCCTCGCAGTGCGACATCGTCCTGACCAGGACCACCGGGCTGGAGACGATCAGGGACTCTCACGTCTATCCAACCACTGTCACCAAGAGCGGCCTCGTCGTCGCGTGGACGGTCGGCCTGGCCAGCCTTTCGAAGAGCCAGGCTACGGCGAGGAGTATCATCAGCAAAGAAGACTCGGCCTACGGCGGGCCTACGGCGGCGTCGATCGTGGTCCTGAAGCCCAGCGGCAAGCGGTTTGGTTGGACGGTGGTGCAGTCGAGCCCGCTCGCCCAGTTGCAACCGTTCCTGGGCACCGTCGTCCAGTTTCCGCTCGCTACGCCGCTTCAGGTGGTACGGGGGGAGACGATCGGGCTCTCGATTCCGACTTGGGCCCCGGTTATCTCCTACGACGTGCCTCTCAACGAGTTCGCCTATCGCCAGAGCCGCACGTCTAATTGCAAGACTACTGCGGCAAGCGAGTCGGCACAGGTCACGGCCAAGCAGAGCACGCGCTACATCTGCGACTACCCGGGCGCCCGGGTCGAGTACAGCGCGACCGAGGTTACGAACCCGGTCCAGCCCAAGGCCAGCAAGCCCCCACCGTCCAAGCGCCGGGCCCCGCCCAAGAGAGTCAAGCGCCGGGCCTGACCGGGGTTGACCTGACCGGGGTTGACCTGACCGGGGTTGGCCGGCTAGCGTTAGTAGGGCGGCTAGCAGGCGCCGGGGCTCTCCTTGCAGAATGCCGAATTGCCGCCCAGTCCCGCGCCACCGCTGGCCGGGCTGCTCGGGGCGGTGCTGGTCGATGTTCCGCCGCCGGACGCGCTCGCGCC
>JALYUQ010000169.1 GCA_030853685.1 Actinomycetota bacterium
GGACCTATCACCACCGGGGCTTCTTCTCCTTGATCGTCCCGGCGGCCGCCTTGTAAGCCTTCACCGCGGTCTGCGGCAGTGTCTCGAGGAAGCTGGGGGTGAAGAAGCCGTGAGCGTCGTGGTCGAATTCCCCGTGGGCGCCGTGGTCGGCGTGAACGTCGGCGGGCTCGTAGAGGTTGCTCGGCCGGTCGGGGCTGACCTTCTGGGAGGTGAGCTGGCTCTCCCAGGCGCCGATCGCGGCGTACTGGTTGCCGAAGCCGGGAACGAGCTGTGCCACGAACACGAGGATCTTGTTCCACGACCCGATGATCTTGTGCCGGCGCCCGTCGAGCGCCACCTCGACGATGAACTTGGCCGGGATCTCGGGCTGGTAGATCGGCGGCGCCGGCTGGGGGTGGACGTCGAAGACCGACTGGCACCAGTCGAACTGCGGGGTGTTGACGGCCGGGAGGTGGACCATGCTCATGCGGATCTGGCTCTTCTCGTGGATCAGCTCGGCACGGGTGGACTCGAAGAACCCGCGGCAGGCGAACTTCGACGAGCAATACGCCGACTGCAGCGGGATGCCGATAAATGCCAGTGCCGAGCCGACGTTGACGATCTGGCCCCGGTCCCGCGGGCGCATCTTGGACAGCGCCGCCATCGTGCCCCACACCTGACCGAGGAACGTAACCTCGACCGCCCGCTGGAAGTCGGCCGGCTTGACCTCCCAGGCGGGAGCGAAGACGGTCGTCATGGCGTCGTTGACCCACACGTCGATCGGCCCCAGCTCCGCCTCGACCCGGGTCGCGGCACTGTCGACCTGATCGAACTGGGACACATCGGTCGGGATCACCAGCGCCCGAGTACCGGCGTTCTGGACTTCCTTGGCCGCCCCGTCGAGGCCGGCTTGGCCCCGCGCGAGCAGCGCTACGTCAAAGCCCCGCTTCGCGAAAGCGTGGGCAGTGGCCCGCCCCACGCCTGCGGAGGCTCCGGTGATGACGGCTACCTGGCCCATGTGTGCCTCTTTCTGATAGGTGGTCGATCTTCTCAGCGCGCCAGCCGCGTTTGCGTTGTTCGTAGACGGACCGCGACAGACGGTTTACATGGTTTACGTGGCCACGAACCGAGCAGCAGATCGTATCCTCTGTCAAGGGTAACTACCGAAACCGGGCGGGACAGAGTTGACCCCTAAACAAGTGCAAGCATCGGCTATGCCCATGCCCAGCGATCGAAAGGAACGTGATGGCAACGCCACCCTCGGGTGAGCAGTACGAGATCCGGAGCGGCTTCCAGCGAGCTACCGTCGTGGAAGTCGGAGGCGGTGTCCGGGAGTACGTGGTGGGGGAACGGCCGGTGCTCGACCCATATCCCGTCGGCGCCATGTGCGACGGCGCCCACGGGGCGCCGCTGATCCCGTGGCCCAACCGACTCGCGGACGGCACCTACCGCTTCGACGGCAACGACTACGGGGTCGCGCTCACCGAGCCCGAGAAGCACAACGCCATCCACGGCTTCCTGCGCTGGCGCTCCTGGCAGGCCGTGGAGCAGGAGCCCAGCCGCGTGGTGATGGGGACCCGGCTGCACCCAATCATGGGCTATCCCTTCACCGTGGATGTCCGGGTGGCCTACGAGCTGGGCGACGAGGGTCTCGTCGTGGCCACGACCGCCTCCAACCTGGGCGAGGAGGCCTGCCCCTACGGGGCCGGCCAGCACCCCTACCTCTCCCCGGGGCGTGGCCGGATCGACGACTGCGAGCTGGAGCTCGGCGCCGGAGTGCGTATCCTGACCGAGAACGAGCGCCAGCTCCCCACCGGGACGGCGAGCGTTGAGGGGACCGACTTCGACTTCCGCGCGGACAGGCGCCTGGGTGAGCAGAAGCTCGACACGCCCTTCACCGACTTGGCGCGCGACGATGACGGCCGGGCCTGGGCGCGCCTGACTGCTCCGGACGGCAGCCGGGTGGAGCTGTGGGTGGATGAGCACTACCCGATCATCGAGATCTACACCGGCGACACGTTGAGCCCGGCTCGCCGCCGCCTGGGGATGGGGACCGAGCCCATGACCTGTCCCCCCAACGCCTTCCAGAGCGGGGAGGGGCTGATCCGCCTGGAGCCGGGGCAGTCGCTGTGCACCACCTGGGGCGTGCGCCTGGACCGCAGTTCGGCATGACGCCGATCGTGCGGCGGCCGGCGAGAGATCCGCGGCAGACGGAGGCC
>JALYUQ010000172.1 GCA_030853685.1 Actinomycetota bacterium
GTCTCGTGCAGCAGTCGCACCTCGCGCGAGCGCGCGAACCCCCAAGGCGAGAGCGGCCCCGAGCACGCCGGGCACGCGAGCTCCCCGGCCGCAAGGGCGGCCTCCACACGCTCCAGGGTGATCACGATCGACAGCATTGAAGATCAACTCGCTCACAGCCCAACGAACCCTTCCAGATCCCGGCACGGCTGGGAAGGGGCGAGTCGTGTTGCACATTTACCACAGCCACGCCGACGCCGCATGCCGGCACTCACCACGCGTGGCGGCGTCATGCCGATCGTGAACGGCGCGAACGTGCCTTCTCATGCCGAAAGAGAACGGCGCTCAACAGGCTTCTTCGCCGGCCGCCGTGCACCCCTGAGGATGACCGGTGAGCGCGTGCACCTCACCCCCGAAGGCGAACGACTGCTCGAACGCCACCTCCAAGATCAAACGTCATGAGCGCCACCAAATCAGACGTACTGGTCGGCCGCGAGTGGCTGCTCGAGCACCTTTACGGACCCTGAGCTCGTGATCCTCGAGGTCGACGAGCGCCATGTGCTCTACCGCGTCGGGCACATCCCCGGTGCGCACTGCGTGGACTGGCACACAGACCTCCAAGATCCCGTCACGCGAGACATCCCAAACGCGAAGCGATCCAGGCCCTGTGGCGACGAACCGGAATCGATGAGGAATCCCTCGTCGTGCTCTACGGCGACAAGAAGAATTGGTACGCGTGCTTTGCCTACTGGCTATTCCGGCTCTACGGATTGCGCGACTGGCGATCCTCGACGGGGGTCGCCCCGCGTGGGTGACCAGCGGCCTCCCCGTTGCCACCATCGAGCCCGCGCCGGAGAATTCCGAGCCTCCACCCGCCCAGTTGGACCCAAGTCTGCGCGCGAGTTGGCGCGATGTCGCCGAGCCGGAGACCGATCCTTCACAGCTCATCGACGTGCGCACACCCGAGGAATATCGAGGCGAGATGCTGACCGAACCGGGTTACCCCAAGGAGGCCGCCCAGCGACCCGGCCACATACCCGGCGCCCTGAGCATCCCGTGGGACCACGCCACCCGAGAAGACGGCAGTTTCAAGTCTCCCGCGGAACTCGAAGCACTCTTCACCACGAGCCGCCTCGATTCCCAGACGCCGACGATCACCTACTGCCGGATCGGGGAACGCAGCGGCCACACCTGGTTTGTCCTGCACGAACTGCTCGGCTGGCCAGACGTCCGCAACTACGACGGATCCTGGACCGAATGGGGCAGCATGATCGCGATGCCCGTAGCCCTCGGGGACCAACCGGGCCGCCTGCCTACCATCGAACCACCGGGCACTCGAGAGCGAGAAACCCCGACGGGCGCATAAGCGTGGCCTCGCGACTGGGCTCGTCCGCTCATCAGAGCTGCGGGCTGGCGTCGCCACGCGGGACGTCACGTCAGCGCGCAGAAGCGCGCTGGCGCCACGGGGTGCGGCTGGTCGATGACGCCCTGCGGTTGCTCGTCCCCACCGGCATCGGCCTGCTCGCTGCGCTCGTCGTGCAAGCCGCGATCTCGATGATCGCGCTGCACGAGAACGTCATCGACACCCTGTATTTCAGCACGCGCTCGGTCGCGACGGTCCAACGCCGCCTCGGCATCCGGATGGTTCAAGCTGTTCTCAGCGCTCGACACGATGGCCGCGCTCGCGCTCGTCGCTGTCTTCACCGCGGCGCTCGTCCGACGGCTCAGCCGTCCGCGCCTGACCACCCTGTTCGGTGCCCTAAGCGCCCCCGCCCGTGGACACGTGCTTGCTGGTCGGCTTCGGGCAGGTCCGCTTCCGGCTCGCCCAGGAGCTGCAGCGGCGCGGCGTTGCCGTCGTCGCGGTCGAGCGAGCCCCAGACGCGCCGTGGCGTGCGGCTTGCGCTGGCTGCGGGCATCCCGGTGGCGATCGGCCGAGGTGATGATCGCGCCACGCTTGAACTGCTCGGTATCCACCACTGCGCGGTAGTGGCGGCCGTGACCTCCGACGATCTGGTCAACGTGGCGGTCGGACTGGCGGCGAGCGATCTCGTGCCCGGAATCCCGGTCGTTCTCGGGCTCGGAGATGGAGCAGTGGCCACCGAGACCGACTCGTTGTGCACCTCGGCCAGATCTGTGACGCTCACGACGTCGCCGCCGAAACGCTCGCACAGGCGATCTCCACCCTCCAGCACGGTCCCCGTCCAGGCCTCTGAGAGGCCGCCGAATCCTCCACCCGGCGTCCGAGCGGAGCTCGGCCTCAGTTTCAGCTAGCGGCACCGAGAGCCCGGATGCGCTGCCGAAGCTCAGCCGGGGAGCGACCCAATTGGCCGGCCAGAACAAGCAGACGGCCACCACTGTTCCACGACTCGACGTTGAGCTCGCGGAGAATCAACCGCTCCTCGGCCGGCGACATGGCGCCATTGGCCGGTGCGTAGTCGTAGTGAGGCGAACACGTACCGGTGCTCACCACCAGCGGCCGTTGCCGGCGTCTCACAGCGTGGTCAGATCTTCCGAGCCGGCGCGCGAGCACGCCGGGCTGCACGCCGGGGTTCTCGATCAGGACCACTCCCAAGCCTCGTAGTGCCGTCCCGCCGACCGCGGTCCGAGCAGGGCAGGCCGGCGGACTCGGACGCGATCGACCGACAACCCCTGCGCGTCAGCGAGCCGGGTGACCGGGATTCCGGCTGCAGAGGCAGCGCGAATGAGCCGATCCTGCTGCTCGGCCCAGACCGCACCAGCGCATCCCCCGAACGCCCAAGCGCAGCCGCGATAGCTCTCAACGGCAGCCATTGGCCATAGAGACGGGTCAGCTCCGCGTCCTCACCCGCGCTCCATCGACGTGCCATCGCGGCGGCGGGATTCGCTTACGCGGCCTGGGCTCCTGCGTCCGCATCGCGTGGGCGGCGATCTCGTGAAGCGCGGCCGCGCTGCAGAGCGCGCGGGCACTCCACCATGGGCCGGGGTCGGCCGTCACCGAGGGTTGGTGTTCGTGCAGCGCCGCCCACGTCCGGGCGTGATCGCCGAGCCATCTCAAGGTGCCGGTCGGGTTCTGCTCGAGCATTGTCTTGAGAATGAATCGGCGTTCTCCGCGTCGCAACCCGATGCTGAGCGAGCGCGCAGCGGCGGCGAGATCGCGCAGGGAGAGGATGAATCCGACCCGCAGCGGAGCGGTGAGCGCGTCGAGTAGGCCCTCGCGGGGGTCGCTGAGTCGGATTGGCTCGGGAGCCTCCCGCAGCGCTACTGGCAGCACCGCCGCGCCCTGGGTCAGCTTTGCTTCACGCTCGATTGAGCGCCGGAGCAGGCGAGCCCACGATGCTGCGGCGGGGCTCTCTCGACGGAGCGCTTCGAGGTACCCGGGGACCCAGGACCATAGGTGCTCCCAGAGCACGACAGCTCTGGCGTGCGAGAGGCGCTTGCGGGCCAGCTCGGTCTGGGCGGCGTCGCCAGCGTCGCCCAGTTCGGCATAGAGCGCGAGGAGCGTTCCCAGGTGGTCGGGCTCAGCCGGGGGCGTGAGGCCCAGCGTGCGCCACACACCGGCGATACGGTCAGCGCCCTCTCCACCGAGCTTGCCCTCCGGGCCCAGGTGGATCGCCGCGTAGGGCGGCAGGGCAAGCATGAACAACTGCGTCTGCTCGGCGCGGCTCCACGGCGTAAGCCCGAGCGAGACCGCGATGCTGTCCACGGCCGGGGGGGACATGACGGTCAGCGCGCCGAGCGCGCGGATCAGCTCCCACCGGCCCGTGCTGCGGGCGCGCTCACCGGTCTGTGACCCGCTCACGATCCGCTTCCGATGGCGAAGGCTTCCTCGGCGGGCTTGAGGGGACGCATCAGCCAGGCCGGTCGGCGTGTGCCATCCGGGGAGACGGTGCCGGCCGGCCGGGTCTGCGCCATCCACTGGTGATAGACCTCTCGGGCTCGGGCAGTATCGACGGCGATGTCGCCGTGCTCGTCCTCAGCTCCGGCGCGTGTAACGCGGACAGCCTGGTGCCAGCAGTGCATGCCCGAGATCGGGTCTGGTTGCACGGCGAAGGTCAGGTTCTGGTGAACCCCGGTCTCGCCCCACCAGATCCTCGCCGTGTCCGGATCGGCCGACTCGTACGGTCCGACGGAGGCCCGTCGGTGCATGCTCCAGCCCGCATCCTCGCGGTGCAAGTCCACGGTCGCCATCATCCCACCGGATTCGTGCTGGTGTCCGGCGAGCTTCCAGCGTCCCATGTGATGGCTGCAGGCGACCACGCCGGGACGGATCCCCTGAGTGATCCAAGCCTTGGCCACGAAGTAGCCGATCTCGGTCTCCACGCGGACGAGGTCGCCCGTTCGCGCGACGCCAAGGCGAGCGGCGTCCTCGGGATGAATCCACACTGGGTTGGTGTGAGCCAGCTCGTCAAGCCACTTGCTGTTGGCCGAACGCGTGTGGATCTGGGTCGGAAGTCGAAAGGTCGATAGCAGCACCATCTGGTCGGCGGCGAGCTTGGAGGGATGGACATGGCTGTGGATATAGCCGGGCAGCGCGTGCTCGGGCCATCCCCACGACGCGATCGTCGACGAGTAGAACTCGAGGCGTCCTGACGGCGTCGGAAAGCCGCGGCGGATGATGCCGCCCACCTCGACCCCGACCGCACGGCGTCCCTGCTCATCCGGAGCAGGGGACCCGCTCGGGCCGACGTTCGGATCCTCCGGCTTCGACGCGGCGGTGTACACCCGTCCGAAGGGTGCGATCGCGATGTCGCTCAACTCGGCGTCGGGGACCTCGCGCTCATACAGTGCGCCTTGCTCGCGGGTGATCTCGAACGCCCCGTAGCGGCGCATCCACTGCAGCGGGGTCAGGCCCTCTTGTGCTGCTCGCTCGGGCAGGCCGGGCACGGAGTGCTCGAACATCCAGGCGTAGTACTCCTCGACGGTGAGCTTCTGTCCGGGGTGGGCGCGCGACTCGTGATGCTGGCGGATGCCCAGGCTGCCGTCCGGGTCGATCCGCCACGACAGGTCGATCCAGAACTCGTTCTCCTCCCACACCTCGCCGGGGTTCACCTCACGGGTGTCAGTGATCGTTTCGCCCAGCCGCTCTCTCGCCGCGCGCAGGACGGGCTGGCGAAACCCGAGCCACTGTCCGTCGTACTGCTCGTAGGAGTGCGTGTCGTGGCGCTCTGAGCTGTGGCCCATCGGCAGGACGTAGTCGGCGAAGTAGGCGGACTCGTTCCAGGTGGGCGTGAGCGCCACGTAGCAGCCGACCTTCTCCTCGTCGCTGAGGACCTCCATCCAGGTCAGGCCGTCGGGGTTGGTCCAGACGGGGTTGTAGACGCGCGAGAAATAGGTGTCCAGCCGGCCGCGGCCGTCCTTGAGGAAGTGTGGAAGCAGGAACGACATCTCGTTCTGGGCGAGCGGGAACTCCAGCGGCCAGGACAGCTCCTGCCAGACGCCGGGGTGCGGAGGGGTGTGGATCGGCCGAGGGACGAATTTGTTGTAGGCGTTCGGGAACGTCCCGCCTTCGGTGGCCACTGCGCCGAGCAGCGCGGCGAGGAAGAACGCGGTGCGGGACACCTGCCAACCGCCGAGGTTCGACGCCGCCGCTGAGCGCCATGAATGACAGGCAAAGCGCGTGCCGGCCTGTGCCACGACCTCAGCGACCTCAGCGAGCGTGCCGCCGTCGATCCCCGACTCGGCCGCCGCATATTCGAAGCTGAACTCCGCGTACTCGGCGTACAGGGCGACTTCGAAGGACTCGAACTCATGCGGGAGATCCGGACGTCGCGCCGCGAGGTATTCCTCCCAGTTCCACCATCGGCGGATGAACTCGCGGTCGTGGCGACGTGTCTCGATGATGTGGCGCGCGATCGCGAGGTTGATCGCCGCTTCGCTGCCGGGTCGCGGCGAGAGCCAGAAGTCGGCGTGCGTCGCGGTATTCGAAAGACGCGTGTCGAGCACGATCACCTTCGCCCCGTTCGCGCGTGCTTCGGTGATCCGCTGGGCGTGAGGGTTGAAGTAGTGCCCGGTCTCGAGGTGCGAGCTGATCAGGTAGATGACCTTGGCGTTCGCGTGGTCGGGGCTCGGGCGGTCGATCCCGGTCCAGAACTGAAATCCCGTGCGGCCTCCGCTGGAGCACACGTTGGTGTGCGAGTTATGGCCGTCCACCCCCCAGCTGGCGAGCACGCGTTCGGTGTAGCCGTCCTCGCCGGGACGGCCGAGGTGGATCATGATCTCGTTCTGGCGCTCCTCGATGATCGCCCGCCGCAGGCGGGCGCCGATCGCGTCAAGCGCCTCATCCCAGCCGACGCGCTCCCACTTGCCCTCGCCGCGTTCGCCGGCGCGCTTCAGCGGATACAGGATTCGGTCGGGGTCGGTGATCTGGTTGATCGTCGACGGCCCCTTGGCACAGTTTCTGCCCCGGGAGCCGGGGTGCTCCGGGTTTCCCTCGAACTTGCGAACCCGCAAGCTCGCGCGGTCGATATAGGCGAGCAGGCCGCAGGCTGATTCGCAGTTGAAGCAGGTGGTCGGGATGAGCATCGACCGGTGCTCGACCTGCTTGGGCCACGCGCGCGAGTCAAGCTCCACCCAGTCATCCCAGCGCTCCTTGGGAGGAAAGCCCGCGAGTAGGTACTTACTCGCGCCCTGATAAAAGGTCTCTCCGCGAGCTTCGACGGACTCGCGAGTCACCGACACCCTGGTTCCGAGGGCGTCAAGGTCCGGTTCGCTCAGGTCATCGGCCACGCTCTTCTCCTCAGGCGAGCGGGACCGATTGGCCGGCTTGGACGTAGGCGTGCTCGTGGGCGAGCAGGCCGGCGAGCGCCAACGGCGTGGCCAGCACGCCGATCCAGGGTGCGGCAATGGCTGCGGCGACCAGCGCGAGGCCAGGCCAGAAGAACGCCGCGAAGCGGCCCTTGGTCATTTCCTCGGTCGCGAGGTGTGCGTGGGCGGTCGGGTGGGTGAGGGTGACCTCAGCCGAGACGAACAGCAGATGCGCCGCCGCCGCTCCAGCCAGCAGGACTTCGACGCTCACGACTCCGCGATGGGGTGAAAGCCAGATCGCGAACGGCAGCAGCGCCGCCGCGCCGACCAGCAGTGTCTGGACAGCGAGGTGCGGGACGAGCATCGGGCTCTGCCACAGATCCCGGGCCTTGGCCTGGGCGAACAGATAGGCGGTGTAACACGCGGTCGCGAGCGCGAGCGGGATCGCGAAGCCGCTCAGGATCTCCCGTGCGAGCACTGAGCGCGTGAGCGAGCCGAGAAGATAAAGCGTTACCACCCCACCGTAAGCCCCGATGATGAAGGACCCTCGGACCAGCCAGCTCTGCCAGTGGTGCCGCGTGAAGATGAGGTAGAAGCGAAACGGATGCTTGAGATCCCAGATCAGTAGCACACCGGTGACGGCAAGGAAGAACAACGCGAGCGCCGGCGCCACCCAGCGCACCGTCGAATCGTTCCAGCCCAGCTGTCCCGCGAGCACCAAGATCAAGGGCACCAAGAATCCGCCGGCAGCGATGCCCTTCGTCCACGTGTAGAGGCTAACCCGCCAGCCCCACGGAGCGTGGTGCGGAATGTCATAGGACAGCAGTGCCTCCGCTGAGGAATTGCGCCGGCCGGGATGTCCGGAGGAAACGTGCTGTGCATCGCCGCTCCCCTGGGTTGCCCACGCGAACAGGTCGCCGTCAGGCCGGCGGGCGGCGAGCGGGTCAAGCGTCGCCTGATGCGCGCCCTTGTAGAACACGCCCGGCTTGGTCTCCTTCTCCGGACGACGAACCGTCACCGGCTCGCGCTGCACCATGCGCGCGGCCTTCGAGGCCGGATCGTTGAGATCGCCAATCAGAATCGCCTCGGTGGGACAGACCGACACGCACGCCGGCTCGAGGCCGATCTCGAGGCGATGCGCGCAGAAGTTGCACTTCTCAGCCGAATGATCCTCCGGGTTGATGAAGATCGCGTCATACGGACACGCGGCAATGCAGGCCTTGCACCCGATGCAGATCGACTTGTCGAAGTCCACGATCCCATCCGGACGCCGGTACATCGCCTGTGTCGGACATGCGGCCACGCACGGCGCATCACTGCACTGGTTACACCTCGTGACCTGAAAGGAGCGGCGAACCTCGGGGAACACTCCGACATCGACCGACTTCACGTATGTCCGGGTCACGCCGAGCGGAACGTCGTTCTCGCTCTTACACGCCGTGGTACAGGCATGGCAGCCGATGCAGCGGGTCTGGTCCAGAACCTTGACCCATCTGGCCGGATGCTCCTCGGCGCTCGGCATGACGCATAACATATGGCTTTCACCTTGCCCTGCGCAAGGTCTGATTTGCTTTGGGATCCCCTCGCCTGAGCTTATGAGGAGGAGGCCACCTCAAGCAGACGACGGCCCAACGGCGCCATCGGCCTGTCTTGCGGCCACACCGCCCGGAAGCTGCGGGTCAGATCGATGCCGCTGGTCTCCACTTGGATCAGCCGCCCGGCCTTAATATCCTCCGCCACGGCCAGTGCGCTCAGCACCGCCGGGACCCCACCGCTGCGCGCCGCGGCGATGATCGCTGTGATCGACCCCAGCTCGAGGCGAGTGTCGACCTCACCCCATTCAGCCAGAGCACTTTCGAGTACCTCGCGCGTTCCGGAGCCCGGTTCACGGATCAGCAATTCGGTGCCGATGAGCTCCTCGCCGTTGACCGGCGTTCGCCGTCGTGCCCACGGGTGATCTGGACCCACGACCACGAGCAGGCGATCACCACTCAGGGTGGTGCTCTCGAGGCCCGGTATGTCTGGCTCGCACCCCTCCACGAAGCCGATATCGATCAGGCCCTCGGAGAGGCGCGATAAGACGGCTGCCGAATTGGTGACCTCCAATGTCAGGGACACGTCCGGAAGCTCACGGTGGAGCACCTCGATCCAGCCCGGCACCAGATGGCCCGCAAGCGTGAGCGAGGCTGCCGCACGCAGATGCTCGCTCTGCTCAGCCCGGAGCGCCTCCACCTCGCCGAGCATCGACCGCAGCTCCGCCAGCACCATGCGGCTGAGCGCCAGGACCCGCTTACCGGCGGGGGTGGGGCGCGTCCCGGACGGATCGCGCCGCAGCAGTTCCAGACCGAGACGCTGCTCGAGCTGACTCATTCGCATGCTCACCGCCGGCTGCGACATGCGATGACGGGTCGCCGCCTGCCCGAGACTCCCCAGCTCCGCCACGGAGTCGAACAGATCCAAGGTAATCAGGTCAGGGGCGGTGGAAGGAAGCATTACGGGGTGCGTTGCGTAGGAGACGGCAAAGGCAGCTTCCTAATAACGTCCGCTTATGATAAATAGGCATCCACAGCACTTTGACAGGAAGGCTGACAGGAAAGCTGCTCCAAATCTCCGCTTATGATTCCATAAGTTGTCGTCGGACGGGCTGTGCCCTAGCACCGCCGCGGCCCGAGCGGGGACTGCGGTGATCACGGCCTCGGTTGATTGGCTCCCCGCCGGCCGGTCATCACTCTATTCGCGTGCTCCGAAGGTCCGGGTGCGCCCTGCTCGAGCCACCGCGGTCTGGACGGTGCGTGCCCTCCTGGCTGACCGCTGAAGGCATCAAGCTGGTGTGAGGATGAGCGAAGAACGTTCTAGCGAGCGGCTGCGCGTGCCCCAGCCGGCGATGAAAAGCCGGATTCCGTCCGGGCGCGGCGCGATGGAGCAGCCCAACGTCACCGGCGACGGCGAATCCCCGCTCACCCCGGCGTTCTGGGCGGCCATCGTCTTTACCGGCGTGGCGACAGGCCTGCTAGGCGCGCTGATGATGGTGATCCTCTTCGGGCTCGAGCACTTGACGTACGGGTATCACAGCGGGACGTTCCTGGCCGCGGTCAAGCGGGCCTCGGACATCCATCGAGTCCTCGCGCTGCTGATCGCCGGGGCGGTCGGAGGCGTCGCGTGGTATTTGCTGCGCCGCTTCACCCGAGGGGAGAAATCCGAATTGGACGACACGATCTGGAACGGCGACGGACGGCTATCGTTCCGTCGCAGTCTCGGCACCTCAGTGATCTCAGAGGTCGTGATCGGGATGGGCGCCTCGATCGGGCGTGAGAGCGCGCCCAAGCTCATGGGAGGCGCCTCTGCCTCCGCGCTTGCCCGCTGGACCAGACTCAGCGCCCCCCAGCGAAGGCTGCTGGTCGCCTGCGGAGGAGGCGCTGGGCTCGCGGCCGTCTACAACGTGCCACTCGGTGGGGCGCTATTCACTGCCGAGATCCTGGTCGGGACGATCGCCCTGCCCGTCATCCTCCCGGCCCTGGTCTGCTCGTGGATCGCGACCATCACCGCCTGGATCTACCTCCCGACCCACGCCACCTACCTGGACGTGCCCTCGTATCACTTCACCGCCACAATCCTGGTGTGGGCGCTCCTCGTCGGCCCGATCATTGGGCTCTTCGCCGCAGGCTACATCCGCCTGATCGCGTGGATCTCCCACCACAGCGCCAGCGGCCTGAAAGCACTGCCCGCACCCCTGATCGCGTTCACGATCCTCGGACTGATCGGCATCGCCTATCCCCAATTGTTCGGCAACGGCAAGGACATGGCCCACGACGCGTTCCTCGGTGCTGGCACGATCGGCCTGCTCGCCGCCCTCGCCATTCTCAAGCCCCTCGTAACGTCCCTGTGCCTGGGCAGCGGCGCATCGGGGGGCCTGTTCACACCCGTGATGAGCACCGGAGCTGTGCTCGGCGGCGCGCTCGGCCTCGCCTGGTCACACCTCTGGCCAGGAGCGCCAACGGGAGCCTACGCGCTGATCGGCGCGGCCGCGATGATCAGCGCGGGAATGCAGGCACCCCTCGCTGCGCTCGTCCTAGTTCTCGAGCTCACGCACAATGGCTTTTCGCTGTTGATACCGATGATCGCCGCGACCGCCGTGGCGACCGCCGTCACACGTCACATCGACGGCTACTCGATCTACAGCGGTCGACTCCCGGCAGACCAAGACGCATCCAGCCGGGCTCCAGCGCCACATTCAGTCAGTCAAGGGTGATCTCGAACATCGGGCAGCCCGCTCAATCCGGGCGGACGGCTGCAGCGCGTCCACGTCACGACCGGTCGGCCCTGTTCTACCCCCGGCGAGCAATCGTCGTTCGCCGTCGGTCTGGATGCGTTGCTGTCGTTCGCGGTCAAGCTAGGGCCCGGCCAGAGCTTGGCGCGGGCAGACGATAGTCGTCCTGGCGTGGCGCTTATCGACGCTCGGATCCACCCGAACGCTTTCTCGTCAGACGCTGGCGCATATTCGGCTGAAGACTTCGTCTCGTCGGAGGCGGATTCGGCGTCCGGGTCGGCGCCACAAGCGGCCGGCGCGACCCCGACCGCTTCCTCACTCGCTCCGTCGAACGCGCGAATGCGCGCCGCGCCGAGGATGGACTTGCGCCACTGCCGCAGGGGAGTTCGAACGCGCGGTCGAGCGCCTCAACAACGCCGACGAGTAGCGCTGTTTCGAGGGAGTCGTTGCGCCGTCAATGGCATCCCCAATTGCACCTTGGGCTGCTTCTGGGTCAGGAGATGCCGACAGCTCCTCGCTGGCTCGTTCAAAAGATCAAAGGTGCCGTTCGCAGGCGTTTCGTGATGGGCGCGGCGGGTTTCGAACCTGCGACCTCTCGCGTGTGAAGCGAGCGCTCTCCCACTGAGCTACGCGCCCGAAGGTCTTGATTCTACGCGTACGCCCATCGCCTGCCGAGTCCCTCCCCAGAGGCCGCCCGTCGACCCCCCAACGCCCCGATTTAGCCTCAGCCGAGCGCGCGAGCCGGAGCCCGGAGCTCCCGAGCTCAGAGCCGAACTACGTTCTCCGCGCGCATCCCGCGCGTCACCCCGCGCAGGTCGACGAACAGCGCCGCGTCCTTGGCCAGAGCAGCGTGGTCGATCCCCGGATGGGCGGTCACGAGCACCACCGCATCGGCGCCGGCGAGGGCAGACTTCAGATCGGAGCCCTTCAGCCCGAGCTTGACGATCTCCGGGACGAACGGGTCGTGGTAGGAGAGCACGGCGCCCCGTTCGCCGAGCACCTGCATGATCTGGAGCGCGGGCGATTCGCGGATGTCGCCGACACCTGCCTTGTAGCTGACGCCGAGGATCGCGATCCGGGAGCCCTTGACCGGCTTGGAGACATCGTTCAGCGCCAGCTCTATCCGCTGCACGCAGTGGTAGGGCATCTGCTGGTTCATCTTGCCCGCGAGCTCGATGAACTCGGTCGACATCCGAAATTCCCTTGCGCGCCACGTTAGATAAAAGGGATCGACCGGAAGGCAGTGGCCGCCCATTCCGGGGCCGGGGTCGAAGCGCATGAACCCGTACGGCTTGGTCGCTGCCGCGTCGACGACCTCCCAGATGTCGATCCCCATCCGGCCGGAGAGAATCGCCAGCTCGTTGACCAGCGCGATGTTGACCGAGCGGAAGATGTTCTCGAGCAGCTTGGTCAGCTCCGCCGCCTCCGGGGTCGAGACCCGCACGATCTGATCGCAGATGCGACCGTAGAGCTCAGCGGCGCGCTCGGTGCACTGGGGAGTGAGGCCACCGATCACCTTTGGCGTGTTGCGCATCGTGTAGTCGGTTCGCCCGGGGTCCACGCGCTCGGGCGAGAATGCGACGTTCAGGCCGTCGCCGCCGTGCAGCCCGGAATGGCGCTCGAGCAGCGGCACGAGCAGCTCGCGGGTGGTACCCGGATACGTGGTCGACTCGAGCACCACGAGCTGGCCGCGCTGGAGCACGTGCCCGAGCGCCTCTCCTGCCGCCTTCAACGCCCCGAGGTCGGGCTCCCTGTTGGCAGTCAACGGCGTTGGGACGCAGATCAGCACGGCATCGGTCCGCGCGAGCGGCGCATAGTGGGCGCTCGCCTCGATCGATGGGAGCACGGCGCGGAGACGATCGGAGGGGATGTCCTCGACGTAAGAGTCACCGGCCGTGATCGCCGAGACCTTGCGCTGGTCGAGGTCGACGGCGGCGACCTGCTCCCCCGCCTCCGCGAAGGCCACCACCAGTGGCAGCCCCACGTACCCGAGACCGATGACTCCGACCGCCATGAAGGTGCGGGACGATAGCGGCCAGCCCGCAAGATGCGTCCGTGAGCAGACCGTCCCGCCCACGTGAGATGCGTCCGTGACCAGAC
>JALYUQ010000218.1 GCA_030853685.1 Actinomycetota bacterium
GAGATCGCGCAGCACCCCCAGCACCGCCGCGACATGCCCGTGGGGCAAGGACCGGATGATCTCAAAGCGCTCGCCGGCGCCCACCAGCGTCTCACCCTGCAGCGAGCGGCGGAGCATCTCGATCGACTCCGCCGGCAGATGCGACAGGTTCCCGAGGTTCTCGTGCTTGACCTTGCCATCCTGCCGGTAGGAGCGGCGCAGCACATGCGATACGTACTCACGATTTTTGTATCGCGTCTTGATTGTGGCTACATGAACCGAACCACGAGTCCGCTGGGGCACAGTCCAATCTAGCTGTATCACCAACGAAGCGCAACCTTTCTTTGGCTACATCAGCCAGCCCAAAAGGGTCTGATCGCCCGCAGTCACAGGCGCTCAGGCCTCAAGACCGCGAAAACTTCCGCCTAATCGCCCGCCCTTTCGCCGCCTGGGCGATCGCGGACGGGCCGCCGGTCTCCATCCTAGGGTATCTGCGTAACCGGGCGCTGCGCATCCTACCCGCGTACTGGCTCGTCCTGGCGGTCATTTTCTCGGTCGAGGGCTTTCGGGGGTTCGGCCGTGGGGGGTCGCGCAGATGGCGGCGCTGTGGGTCCAGTGGTACCGGTCGCCGTTCTTGGACCTCCTCGGCCAGGCGTGGAGCCTCACGGTCGAGCTGCGCTACTACCTCGCGGTCCCCGTCGTGAGCCTCGTGGGGGTCGCTCTCGCGCGCCGTGCCGGTGCGCGTCCGCGGGTACGCGCCGCGATCGCCCTGAGCTTGCTGACAGCGAGAGCCCTGGCATCCGTCACCGCGCTAAGCGTACATTCGCCCATATCTCCCGCCCTCGCGCTGCGTGATTCGTTTTACGGGTTCGTCCCTGGTATCGCGCTGACCGTGATCGGGGCCCTGCGGCCCTGGGAGGGCCGCAATCCCGCCAAGCTGCGCCAAGTAGGGCTGAGGATGGCCATCGCCGGCGCCGTGCTGTTCTTGACCGTTGACCAGTTCGAGCTCGCCTCCCTCGGCCTCGACATCCGGGCGGCGCGATTCCTCGGCGCTTTCGCGATCGCCGCCGGTGCGGGCGGCATCGTCGCCGGTTGCGCCGTCGCGGCCTGGGGAGGGGGCGGGCGCTGGCGGACACTCGACCACCCGATCCTCCACTGGGCGGGCACGCGGTCATACTCGATCTACCTCTGGCACTTCGCGGTCCTGCGCGAGCTGTCGGCTCCGCTTCGGATGGGTGGCCACTACCAGCGCTCGGCGGTCGTGCTGGCGTTCGCCGGTCTCGTCGTGACCCTCGTCCTAGCCGAGGGTTCGTTCCGTCTGGTGGAACGCCCGTTCCTCAACCGTAAGCGCGGTTACGTGGGCACCGTGAAGCGGCTGCGGACCCTGCGCCCGCGCAAATCTCGTCCGATCGGACCGGCGGAATGGATCGACGACTCCGCGGCGGTCGAGACCACAAGCTCAGGATCGCCGGGCGCCCCGTAGGCGCGGTCGACGGCCGGTGAGGCCCGAAAGCGCGGGGCACGCGCCTGGACGAGCTCGCTAGAGCACGGCACTGCAACGTCCGCGTCACGATAGAGGCGGCCGCATCGTCACTCAACGCTCGACGGCCGCCGAGGGCGCGAAGCGCCCGGGCGGTCGACCGTCCATCAGCCTGGGATAGCGCCGGCCCAGCAGCCACCTCATCTCGGCGTCGTCGAGGTTGGTCAGCGTGATCGTCGAGTACTCGCTGCAGTGATAGCGCCCGAGGATCTGGGGGACGAAGGCTCCGCGCCGGCCGTGCTCGGCATATCGGCACCACAGGTCGTAGTCCTCCCAGCCGTGCAGGCGCAGGTCCTCTTCGTATCCGCCGAGCTCGACGAGCTCGCGCCGGCGCATGAGGGCCATCGCATCGATGTAGTTCGCCTCCCGGAAGCGCTCGGGCTCCCACGGCAGCGCGGACCGCAGCCTGGTGGGCACACCGTCGCGGACCTCTTGGAGCATCGAGTAGGCGAATGACGCACCGGGGTCCTGGTCGAGCGCGCGCACCAGGCGGCGCAGGGTGGAGGGATAGATCTCGTTGTCGGCGTCGAGCGCGAAGACGAGTTCGCCCCTGGCCCGCTGGAGCAGGGCGTTGCGGGCGGCTCCGATGCCCCGGTTGACCGGATGCGCGAGCAGCAGGCCCGCCAGGAAGGGATGCGATTCGAAGAAGCGCATCACCGAATGTGCCGAGCCATCGCTCGAGCCGTCGTCGAGCACCAGGACCTCGAGCTCCGGGCAGTCCGCCGCCAGCACGCTGCGCAGCGCGCGCGGCACCTCGGCGCCATGGTTGTAGACCGGGCTGATCACCGAGACCCGGACCGCCGCGCGCTCGTAGGCGGGTGTGTGTGCGATCGTCCGCACCTCGCCGGGATCCTCGCCCCTTGCCACGAGCTGCTGAGCGCTCAACGCCCGTTTCGTCTCGAGGTCGGCGAGGGCCAGCCGCTTGGTTGCGATGATCTGCTTGATGGCGAGCTCCTGCGTGAACTCAGAGCGCGCGAGGGCTGCCAGCATCCACGGGTCGCGGCGCACCCGGTCTCTGAGGCGGGCCTCCACCCGGCCCAGCGCTGTCCCGGCCTGTGCCGGGGCGTGCGCGCAGGATGCCGTGAGGAGCGAGAGCAGCCGCCGCGAGGGCCGCGCCGCCGCTGCACGCACCTGCTCGGCGAGAGCGATCAGCCGCTGTGCCGACGGCCGCATCGAAAGCTCCGAGCGCACGAACTCGTAGGCACCGAGCCGAATCGCTGCCAGCCGCTCTGAGTCCTCGAGCAGGCCGCTCGCGAGCAGCGCCAGGTTCTCCGGGCTGCCGCTGAGGTAGTGCTCCCCGGCAATCAGCGGCGAGGCGTCCGCGGAATGCTCGGAGACGACCACGCAGCCGTTGGCGACCGACTCGAGCACGCGGGCCCACTCGAAGTACGCGCGCTTCTGCCGGTGGAGGTTGAGGATCGTCTTGGCCGACCGCAGGCAGTGCCACTTCTCCTCCTCGAGCAGGTAGTCGGGGCGCCTTTGCGCCTTCGGCGCCAGCGGAGGCACCAGGAGCCTTACCTCCCGGGGCGAAAGCGTGTCCGCATAGGACGCCAGGAGCCGATCGCGCCGCTCGGCGACCGAGCCCATGTACACGACGTCCACGGGCCGCTCGACATCCTCGTCGCCACCCCAGCGATCCCAATAGTCCGTGTAGCCGAGGCGGAAGTGCTCAGCCCTCAGCCCGCGCCGGCGCATCGCCGCCAGCGAGCTGCGCTGGATGTCCATCACGGCCGCGGTCCGCGCGGCGTGCCGGCAGCTGATCTCGAACCACCTCGTGCCGGGCTGCTCGACGCAGAACGAGATCGTCCGGGCGAGCTGGGCGCGCGTCGGGTGCCCGGCGGGCGGAGCGAGGAGGAAGTACTCGTGCGGGATGACGACGTAGACGGTCGAGCCCTCAGCGCGGACGTTCACGTCCTCCCGTGGCGAGAACGCGTCCATGACCACCGCCGCCTCGACTCCTTCGGCCCGAACCGCATGAGCGACCGCCGAGAGCAGCTCGTTCATGAAGTAGTTGCTGGCGCTCGCGCCGACGAAGCAAAGCGTTGTCCCAGCGCCCACGGCAGCTACCTGCGGAGGCCGAGCAGCGTCTTGGCAGCACTCCGCAGCGCGTTCATTCTCCGGCTCGCGGTTCGTGCAAGCGCGAGGATCGCGGCCTCCCAGCCCGAGGACTCGTCGCCCGGGGGACCCTCCTGCCCCCCCATGGAGAGCGATCTCGCGAGGGCCTGCTCTACCTCGATCAGCCTCCGGGAGATCAGGTCGCGCTCGGCCGCCAGGTGGCGCTCGCCCGCGCGAGCCGCCTCGACCCCTCGCAGCGCCCCGTCGGTCTCGCGGCGCGCCCGCTGCACCCGGTCCTCCCACGAGCGAGCCTCGAAGGGGTCGCAGAGCGCCAAGAGATCTGCGAGCGCGGGCGCCTCCCGCTTGCCGGCGACCACGAGCGTCACCGGCGCCTGGCCCGGATCAAGCGGGGGAATGGGGCGCACCGCGAGCGTCGCCTCACCCTCGGGGAGACCGTCGCCGGCGACGATCGCGCAGGCCAGCCGTGTGTGCTGGCGGTGCAGCGCCACCGTGGCAAAGCGGGTCGCGAGCTCGCGCTCGAGTCCGTCGGGACTGGGTGAAGTGAGGAACAGGCTGCCGTCCTCGCGAAGGACCCGGTGCAGCTCGTCCAGCAGCTCCGAGCGCTGCTCGGAGCCGTCAATCCCATCGAAGCAGACCGCGATGTCGAATGAGGCGGGCGCAAACGGCAGCGCGTCGAGCTCGCCGGTGACGAAGTCGGCCACATCTCCCGCGCGGCGGACGGCCTCAGCCTGGGCATCCCGCGAGACGACGACACCCGTCACGCGTCTCGCACCGGCGTCCGCCAGGATCCTCGCTCCCCGACCCGCTCCACCGCTGACATCGAGGACCTCCTTGCCACTCACCGCCTGAGCCGCCCACCAGTAGCGCGCCAGGCGCTCGGCGTCCATCAGACCGGCGGACGGAGAGTCCGGATCAAACCACTCGAACGCCGCCGCTTGCTCGATTGACCCCGGCACAGGGGCCGGATCCAGGTCAGCAGTCCCTCGTGGCACTGGTCGGCGGGCTCCCACACGCAGCCCCGGCTATATAGACGACGCGCTGCTCGTCGACGTCAGGCCGATGCTACGCGCGTGCTGACATGAGACGGTCAAGTGCGGCGGCAGCACAGTTCGCGGACGCGCCCACACACATCGCCACAGGCCATGGCTGCGATGGAATTGCCAGACATCGCAGCAACGATACCCGCTCACCCAAGCGTCACGTGGCTGAATCCCCCGTAGACGCCTCATACACGAGCAACCGGGGCCAACGTGTCGGCGCTGCTGAGGTCAGAGGACGCGCTGCGCGCGCGGCGCTGACGCGGAGCGAGCTGCTCGAGGCGGCCGAGCGACGCTTCTATCGCTACGGGTACCACGGCACGACGCTGGATCCCGACAGTGTCCCTGAAGACCTCATGGCCGGCGCGCAACGCCTGCTCTACCTGCCGCGGGGGGTGAAAACCCGCCCTGCCCAGGCTCTGTAGGTGGTGAACGATCCCCGCTCCCGCGCACCGGATTCGCCAGTCCGGCCAGCCTTGCCGGCGCCGCGGGCTCGCAGTCGCGGGGTACGGCTCACCGATCGCGACCAGGAGCTGCTCGCTTACGTCGCCGAGCATCG
>JALYUQ010000221.1 GCA_030853685.1 Actinomycetota bacterium
CGCTGGCGCTACGTCAGAGCGCCGGCGGTTCGCCGCCGGCGGCCGTGCGCCAGTCGGCTTCAGCGACGCTGCCGCCGGTGATCGTGAAGTCGCGAACGCGGGGCTTGCCGTGAAGCCAGAGCGTGTAGCTGCCCTGGGTGATCTTGTCGAAGACCGCGGCGTAGACGGTCCCGCCGGGCATCGGTCGCTCCAGGACGTGCTGGTGAAACTTCTCGCCGTCGGCACCGGTAGGGCTGACCTCGATCGGGGTGTCGAAGAGCTCCGCCTCGGCGTAGATGACCAGGGCGCCGATGTCTCCACCGATGTCCAGTACGACGGGTTCGGGGTGGGGCCGGGCGATGGGTTCTGCGTTCATGCATCCTCCGCTGGTTGAGCTGGTTCTGGGTGTAGTACGTGTTCCCATCAAGCTGCGCCTTAGCACGACGGGCGCCCTCTCCCGCGGGAGAGGGCGCATGGCCATGCTAGGCAGGCGGAGTGTCGAACCCGTTGTGGGGGATCCCCAAGAAGGGGAAGTAGGGCAGGAAGCGGAACTCGTTCTCCGCGCCCTCGCCGGGAGGACCCGTCGGGGGAATGGGCACTCCCTGGTCGACCAATGCGACCACTGCGTCGGGCTTATAGCTCTTGTCCACGAGTGCGTAGGTGAGGCCGGCCAGCGCCTTCAGCTCGATCGACACGATGTCGTCGATCACCCGGCGCCCGTTCGGGAACCCGGCGGGGTCGCCGCCGAGCAGGCCAAGCGCGCTCACGCGCCCCTGCGCGGTGGGCGGGATCGCTACGTTCAACCGCAGCATGTCGGCCAGGTGCTTGCCGGTGTTGTTCTGGAAGCCCGGCACGATGCCCTTGGGTATGCCGGTGAGGAACACCGCCTCGATATCCGCCCGTGGCTTACCCGACCTGTTCAGCCCCGCCAGGTGCGGGAAGGCGCCCGGATAGAGAACCGGCAGCAGCTTGGCGAGCTCGGGGTGGGCGACGCCCTTGACAAAGTGCTTGTCCCCGATCGGCTGGCTGCGGTTCCATTCGTCCTTGCGCCCGAGCGGCACGAGCACCTCGTTGAAGAGAGGATTGCCCAGCCGCGAGACCTGGACGAAGGGGCCGGACTCCCCGCCCCTGTGCCGCGCGTCGGCGCGCACCTGCATCTTGCGACGGCTGGCGGCGGCCCAGACGCCGATCGTGGAGTCCGAGCCGAACACATTCCTTGGCCTCGAGTGGTTGCGCGTGAGCTGTGAGATCGGGATCTGCAGCGCGATCGTGTGGACGTTGGTACCGCTCTTCAGCGTGTCGATGCCGCCGGCGTTGGCCAGCATCGAACCGACGTGGAACTTCTGGAGCGGACGCACGTCAAGAAGATCGAATACCGCTCCGAGGTCGGCGAAGAAGCCGTCGTTGCGCTGGCCGGCGAACACCTTGATGCCACCGGGCAAGTCGTGCACCGCCTCTTGGGCGAGCTTTGGGTAGTTGGGCGTCGAGAAGACACCGACGTTGCACGGAGGCGAAGCGAGCCCCCGGCCGAGCACCTGTCTCAACGGCTCGTGGCGCGGCGCGTACTTGACGCGCGTGACCGTGTAGGTCTGACGGCGGTTGAAGGTCCGATCGTATATGGAGTGGATCGTGCCCGTGTTGTAGAGGAACGTGTTCTGGTCCCGGATGTGGGTCTTGAAGCGGAACTCGTAAGCGAGGTCGGCCTCACCTGTCCCGCGGTTGCTGATGTAGATGTAGTAGAGGACGTCGTCGCCGAACTGGTAGAAGTTCGGGCCGGCGGCCGCCGCTTCGAGCGGGATGTAGTTCGTGAGGATCGTGACCGTATCGGGCCGATCGGGGCTCACGAACGCGTAGGTGTCGGTGTTGTCGGCGACGGGGTCGGTGCTGATCTCCGGCGCTTCGCGGTGCGATGACATGTGTTTCTCCTCAGACCGTCTGGTCGTCGGCTGCGTCGAGCAGCCGCTTGGCGAGAATGGGGTCGCGGTAGGTCCTCTCGGTTGTGCCCGAAACGACGGTCACCTCGCCCTTGCCGGCGTCGTGCACGTAGGCCATGACCGGCTCGCTGGGCACGTCTCCGGTCGGATCAACCCGCTTGCCGAGCCTGTCGGGTGCGGCGCTGGCGGCCGCCGGCGCGACCAGCCCGAGTGCGGCCGCGGGTACAGACGTCACGGCGAGGCCCGTGGCCACGCCGCCCGTGCTCTTGAGAAACGTGCGCCGGCTCAAGGCTTGCCCGCCCGTCTCGTCCACTGCGCCGGATTTCCCTGCATCGCGTTCGGAGGACATGAAACCACTTCCTTTCGTGACTGGTGACTGGTGACGGGGTGACGGGGTGACGCCCAGTGACCCTGCGAACTAAGAACTTGATACGCGGCCAGCACCACGACGGATCAATACGACAACCACTGGCAGTAAGCGAGCATCGTTTGAAAGACGCCAATCGACCCGCTGGGCTGGCCTGCAACGGCTCCGTGGCCCGAGCCCGCCAGGCTGAGCACCACCGCGAGGAAGGTCCCGACACCCAGGACTATCGTGATCGCCAGCAGGAGCGCCAACTGTGGATTGGCCCGCAAGAGCTCCGCGATCTTCCGCATCCTCCAAGGATCCTGCCACAGCGATCTCCCACCTCGCTTGGCCGAGCATGACAGGATGCCCATCTCATGAGCAGCACATCAGATCCTGGTGGAGAGGCGATCACGCCTGAGGGCCACGCGGCGCTCAAGGCGGAGCTGAGCGAGCTCGAGACCGCCGGGCGGCGCGCGATGGGCAAGCGCATCCTCGCCGCCCGCGAGCTCGGCGACCTGAAGGAGAACGCCGAGTACCACATCGCCAAGGAGGATCAGTCCCACCTCGAGACCAGGATCAAGCGCCTGCGCCAGCGCCTGCGAAACGCCGTCATTGTCGAAACCCTCGGCACCGAGGCGACGTTCGCGTTCGGGCGCACCGCCGAGATCCTCGACGAGGAAACCGGCAAGCTCCACACATGGACGATTCTCGGCCCGACCGAGTCCGACCTCGCTCAGGGGAAGCTGTCCTCGGAGTCGCCGGTCGCCAGGGCGCTCATCGGCCACGAGCCCGGAGACTTGGTGGAGGTCCCGACGCCTCGCGGCACGCGCAGGCTGCGTGTCCAGCGCCTGCTCTGATCTGATGAGCCCACGGCGCCCGGCATGAGCCCCACGCCGCGGCGCCCGGCTACCGGCTCCCGAGAGCATCCGGCGGCGATGGCCGACGGGTCCTTCTCAGCCCACCTGCGCGCCGGCGCGGCCGGCGTGTGGGAGGCACAGCACACTCACCCCTTCCTGCGCGGCATCGCCGACGGCACCCTGAGCACCGAGCGCTTTGAGCACTTACTACGCCAGGACTACGTCTTTCTGATCGACTATGCGCGCCTGCTCGGGCTCGGAGCCGCGCGCGCCCCGGATTTGTCCACGATGCGCCGCTTCGCCGAGTTGACCGGAGCGGTCCTGAGCACCGAGATGGACCTGCACCGCTCGTTCGCGGGCGAGCTCGGGATCACAGGCGCGCAGCTCGAAGCCGAAGTGGCCGCCCCCACCACCCAGGGCTACATGGACTTCCTGGTGCGAACCGCCGCCGTGGGCGATCTCACCGAGCTAGCCGGGGCGCTACTGCCCTGCATGTGGGGTTACTGCGAGATCGGCGAGCGCTTGGCCGCGGCGGGGCGCTCGCCGCAGGAAAGCTATGCCCGCTGGGTGGACGCGTACGCCTCGCCGGACTTCGCACAGCTCGCGCAGTGGTGCCGCGGGCTCGTGGACCAGCTCGCCGAGGGCGCCCCCCCGCCCGTCCTGGCACGCGTACAGCGAGCGTTCGATGTCTCCAGCCGCTACGAGCTGGCGTTCTGGGAGATGGCTTGGACGATGGAGCGCTGGCCGCACTGAGCGCTGGCAGATCAGGGCAGGATGCTTCCGCCCGGCGGCACCACCCACAGCCTCGGCGCGATCTCGACCACCAGCTCGTCGCCTAGATCGCTCACATGGGCGGCGCTGGCCTTCTCCATCGCCATCGAGAGCTCCCGCCAGGCCATCGCGATCGGAGCGATCTTCGCCGTCGGGCCAAAACCGACCATCGAACGCAGCTCGTCCGCCCGGGCCCGCGCGTCCTGCTGCGTCAATTCTCCGAAGGGCACGTTGGCCCCGCGGATGAACACCGTCTGCGCCACGATGTGCTCGCGCCTGGACTCGATCTCGGCCATCGCGTCAGGACTCTAGCCGGCGGGCGGCGACCGCTGCTTGCCCGTAGGCGATGCCCCCGTCGCCGGGGGGGAGCAGCTCGGGCGTGAGCGCTCGCAGCCCGGCCCCGTGCAGCCCGCGCAGGACGGCCTCGATCAGCCGCCGATTTGCGAACACGCCGCCGGAGAGCACGACCAGGTCCGTGCCTTGGGTGCGCGCCGCCCGCTGACACGCCCGCACCGTGCCCGCGGCCACAGCGGCGTGAAAGCGGCTCGCGACGAGGCCGACCGGGACCCCGGTTCCGATGTCCGTGGCGACCGCCTCGATCGTCTCGCGGGGGTCGAGCACCAGCATCTCATCCTCGCCCTCGAGCGCGATCGGGTAGCACCCGCGCTCGGTGGGGTCGCACGCGGCCTCGAGCTCGATTGCCGCCTGCCCCTCGTAGTTGACGGTGGCACGCAGTCCGCACAGCGCGGCCACGGCGTCGAACAGGCGCCCCATGCTCGTCGTGACCGGCGAGCCCAGCGAGCCGGCTGCGGTGCCGATCAGCGCCTGCACCTGAGCCCAGGAGCGCTCCTGCACGAGCCCCTTGAGCCCGGAGGGAATCTCCGGCTCGTGGCCGAGGGCGGCCACGAGCCACGCACAGGCCATGCGCCACGGCTGCTCGATCGCGCGCTCTGCGCCCGGAAGCCTGACCGGGTGCAGCATCCCCACGCGCCGGAAGCCGCCCGCGCCTCCCCACAGCAGCTCGCCGCCCCAGACTGCTCCGTCGGTGCCGTAGCCGGTCCCGTCGTAGATCGCGCCGATCGCCGGGCCGCGCTCGCCGTGCTCGGCCAGGCACGCCGCGAGGTGAGCGTGGTGGTGCTGGACTCCCACCAGATCGACGTCCTCGCGCGCGAGCGCGTACTTGGTCGACAGATATTCCGGGTGCAAGTCGTGTGCCACGACCTCCGACGCCACGGCGAAGAGCCGCTCGAAGTGCTCGATGCCCTGCTCGAAGGAGCGCAGCGTCTCGTAGTTCTTCAGGTCGCCCACGTGGTGGCTCACCCACGCGCGCTCGCCCTTGGCCAGGCAGAACGTGTTCTTCAGCTCGGCACCGCAGGCCAGCAGCGGCTTACGGGTGGCGCCCGGCAGCGTCAGACTCGCCGGCACGTATCCGCGCGAGCGCCGCAGAAAGAGGTTCCGCGGACCCTCCGGCGCCGCTATCGCCCGCATGACGGAATCGTCGGTCCGCGTCTGGATCGGGCGGTCGTGGACGAGGAGCAGGTCGGCGAGCCCCGCCAGCCGGCGCACGGCGTCCTCGTCGCCGAAGGCGATCGGCTCGTCAGACATGTTCCCGCTCGTCATCACCAGCGTCGTCCCTGCATCCGCGAGCAGCAGGTGGTGCAGGGGAGAATAAGGCAGCATCACCCCGAGCTCGCGCGCCCCCGGCGCGACCGACTCGGCCACCGGCGCGTCCACCAGGGCCGGCGCGAGCACGATCGGGCGCTGGGGCCCGCTCAGCAGGTCGCGCTCGCGCGCGCCCAGCAGCACCAGCGTGCCGGCCACCGGCAGCGAAGGCGCCATCAATGCGAACGGCTTGTCCTCGCGGTGCTTGCGCGAGCGCAGCGTAGCGACTGCGCGCTCGTCGTCGGCGCAGCAAGCGAGGTGAAACCCCCCGACGCCCTTGACGGCGAGGATCTGGCCGGCGCGCAGCGCCAGCGCGGCGGCAGATACCGGATCTGGATCTATAGCACCGCGAATCGACGCTGCCTGCCCGGCCCCGTCGAGCAGCGTCACCGACGGTCCGCACTCGGGACAGGCATTGGGCTGGGCGTGAAAGCGCCGGTCGGCGGGGTCCTCGTACTCGGCCTGGCAGCGCACGCACATCGTGAAGGCCGCCATCGTCGTCAACGGCCGGTCATAGGGAACGCCGCGGACGATCGTGAACCGGGGACCGCAGTTGGTGCAGTTGATGAACGGGTAGCGAAAGCGCCGGTCGCCAGGATCGGCGAGCTCCGCCAGGCACTGCTCACAGGTGGCGCTGTCCGGCGTGACAGGTGCGTCCGGGACGCCGCCACCCGGGCTCTGAAGTATCGTGAAATCGCCGTCGCCGTCGCGGTCGCCGATGGGCTCGCAGTCCTCGGCCTCGATCCGCTCCAGCACGGCCAGCGGCGGTGCTTCCGGTGCCAGGCGCGCCAGCAGCCCGGCCACCGCCCCGGCGCTCCCCTGCGCCTCCAGCAGCACGCCCCGGGAGTCGTTTAGCACGAAGCCGCTGAGGCCGAGGTCATTGGCCAAGCGGTAGACATAGGGGCGGAAGCCGACCCCCTGGACCGTTCCGTGTACCCGCACCCGAACGCGCCGGCGCGCGAGCGGCGGCGCACCCGCGCTCAACCCACGAGCTCCCGTAAGGCTGCGCCCACGCTCAACCTACGAGCTCCCGCAGGACGTGGTAGGCGCTCGCCTGGGCCTCCTGGATCCGCGGGATGTGCTCCGAACGGGTGACGACGACGTGGTCGGCGAGCCGCTCGCTCGCCACGCTGCCCCCGTCATAGCCGACCATCGCGACCGTGACCATGCCCCTGCGCCGGGCCTCGGCCAGTGCCTCTATCACGTTGCGCGAGTTGCCCGAGGTCGAGAGCGCGAGCAGCGAGTCGCCGGGGGTGCCGTAGGCGATCACCTGTCGCGAGAAGATCGCGGCGATCCCGATGTCGTTCGCAATCGCTGTGAGGATCGAGGAGTCCTCTGTCAGGTCGATCGCCGGGCGCGCCGGCGCCGGCCCGTATGGCGCGCGGAAGTCCGCGACGGCGTCCATGGCATCGGTCGCGGAGCCCCCGTTTCCCAGCGCGAGCAGCTTGCCCCCGCGGGCGAAGCTCTGGTGCAGCGCAGCGGCTGCGCCCGTGAGCGCCTCGCGATTGTCGCTCAGCGTCTGTTCTCTGAGCGCACCGATCTCCTGCGCCTTCATCAGCGCCGAACGCCGGACGTCCTCCACGACAGGCTCGAGCTCGTGCTCCTGCTCGCCCAGGAACGGGTACAGGAAGCTCGACGCGCCGGAGTCGTGGACGCGGCGGGCATCGCGCCCGGTGAGCAGCCCGCGGTGGTCGAAGAACACGTGCACGAGCTCCCAGAGCAGGTGATAGAGCGTCTCGATCAGCTCTTGGCGGATGTACGGATCGCTCCGCGGCGGCTCGAACTCGTACTCTGCCCCGGCCGGCGAGAACGCGATCGTCAAGCACCCCCTGGCGCGCGCTATCGCCAGCGCCCGCGCCGCCTCTCCCCCATCCTCGTCAGTCCCGAATGCGATCGCCACATCCTCGGGCTGCGCGAGGAGGTCGACCTGCTGCTCGAGCGAGCCACCGTCGCCCACCAGCCCGAGCGCCGGCAGCGCACGCTTGCCGACGATCACCGGGTGTACGAACTCCACCGCCACGTGGCGAGCGTCCGAGCGCGCCGCCGGCGAGCACCCGAACGCGATCAGCCGCGCCCCGCGGGCGAAGCGCTCGGCCATCGGGTGGCAGCACCGGGCGATCCGTTCGGCCTGCACTTCGAAGAACGCGTGATTGGCCTCGGTGCGCGCCTCCAGGAGCTCCTGGACGCGCTTGGCGGGATCGGCGGCGAGCGCCGCCTCACTCACGCGACGACCTCCTCGCGCGCGGCGATCCCCACCAGCCAGTCGCGCCAGGCCTCGATCCCCTCGCCGGTCCGCGCGCTGAGCACGATTCGCTCCACATCGGGGTGGACCTGGTCGATGTTGTAGAGCAGGCGGTCCAGATCGAAGTCGAGGTGGGGCAGCAGGTCGACCTTGTTGATCAGCACCAGCTCGCATGCGCGGAACATAAGCGGGTACTTCAGCGGCTTGTCCTCGCCCTCGGTCACAGAGGTCACCATCACCCGGATGTCCTCTCCGATCTTGAACTCTGCGGGACAAACCAAATTGCCGACGTTCTCGACGATCAGCAGGTCGATCTCCTCCAGCGGCAGGGCGGGGATCGACGCCCGGACCATGTTCGCGTCCAGATGGCATTCGCCCCCGAAGCTCGGATCGGTGTTGAGCTGGATCACCGGCACGTGCAGGCTGGCGAGGCGGTCGGCGTCCATCGACCCCTGCACATCGCCCTCCAGCACGCCGACGCGAACGCCGGGCAGGCTCGCGACCACGCGCTCCAGCAGCGTCGTCTTGCCGGCGCCGGGAGCGCTCATGAAGTTGACCACCTTGACCCCAGCGCGGTCGAAGTCCGCGCGATTGGCGCTGGCGATCGTGTTGTTGGCGTCGAGTGCCTCCTCGACGACCTTCACCTTGGTGCGATGCATTCGGCCTCCTCGACCTCGATTGATTGAACCTCGAACTCGTTGCCGCTGGCGACCACCACGTCGCTGCCTGCGCAAGTCGGGCAACGGAAGGCTGGGATGTCGATTCCCCACTCGGTGGCGCAGGGGTTGCAGCGCAGCCTCGCCTCCACCACCTCCTGCTCGAGCGTCGCCCCCTCGCAGACGCTGTCGCGGGCGACGAACGCGAAGTAGAACTCGAGCGTGTCGGGGATCACCTGGCGAAGCTGACCGACACGCAGGCTGACGAGGCTCACGCGACGGCCGGCCGCGTGCTTGACGACCGTGGCGACGATCGCGCTGCTCAGCGAGAGCTCGTGCACCGGGTCAGTCCACTGGTGGGACGGTGACGTCCGCGCGCATCTCGTCGATCGTCTCGACGACGAGATCGACGGCGCGCTGGACCGCTTCCTTCACCTGCTCTGAAAGGCCCCACCCCATCTCCTCGATCTCGGCCGGCTCGCATGCGATCACCACCACCTTGCCGGGCCACGCCCCGAGCGACTTGACGAAGCGCAGAACCGTCTGCGGGTCCATGGCGTGGGGATTGATTGCCTCACCGTCCTCGATCGAGCCCAGCACCTCATCCTCCTCGGGCTCCATCACGTAGAGCGTGCCGGGCTCGCCGCCCTGGCGGCTGACGTCGAGAATCACGAGCGCGTCGTAGCCGCGCATCACCTCGTAGGCGAGGTCGAGGCCGCCGGTGCCGACATCCATCACCGACACGTCGTCGGGGAGCTCGCGTGCCTCCAGGCGCCTAGCGACCTCGCCGCCGAAGCCGTCGTCGCGCAGCCACGCGTTGCCGACGCCGGCGACCAGGAACTTCCGCAGCCGGTCCGGATCCGAGATCACGGGCTCGGTCATGTTCAATTTCAGGCCGCCGGGGGCTGAGCTCGTGGGTCGATCGCCTTCTGGGTCTGAGCTCGTGGGTCGATCACCTCGGAGGCCTGGTTCCGGGTCGGGACTCATGACTCGATCACCTCCACTTCGGGTGGGAAGAAGAACAAAAAACGGCGCGTCTCGCGCATGATCTCCTGCCCCGGATCGCCGTCGATCGTCACGCCGAGGTGCGTCTTGCCGTCGTAGTCGGTGAGGATGCGCTCGATCGTCGCCGTGCGCCCGTCGAGCATCCGCGCCTGGATGTCGGCGTCGGCCGCGGGACGGATCACCACTTTGCCGCCACGGCGGAAGGTCACGCCCTTCACCTGAGCCATCTCCTCGCCCAGGCTGGGATCGACCAGATCGGGAGGCTCGACGGGCGGCTCGTTGGTCTCCCGATCACGCTCTGGCTCCGGATCGCGAAGCGTTACGCGACCGTGCAGCGCGATGATGTCCGCGGGCGTCGAGGCGGCGGCGCGTGCGACCATCTCGCGGACGGCGGGGTCCGAGCGCTCGATCTCCTCGCGCTCGGCGTCGCTCAGGGCGTGCACGTGGAGCAAGAGGGCCTCTTCGATCTCGGTCGAATCGAAAAGGGCGCCGCGACTCTCGGGGGCGATCTGCGGATGCTCGGGGAGCGCGATCGTAGCGCCGACGATGGCCTCGTCGTCGACCGTCGCAAGAATCGGAAACGTATTGATCGCGCCGCAGGGACGCTCGAGCGCCGACACGAACTTCCCCCCGGAGACACGCAAGATCGGGTGCGTCGATAGGAGTGAGCGCGCCAGCGCGCCAGCGCGATCGAGTCCGCTGCGCGCCAAGGTCCGGTTCTCGACCCGGAATGCGACCTCGTATTCGCCTGATCCTCCCGAGCCGCCGTCAACCCCGTGCAGCGGCTGGGCACTCAGGCTGAGCGCCATCACCAGCGGCGGCGCGCCCGCCTCACCCTCCACCGACACCTCCTTCTCGGCCGGAGTGCTCAGCGCCCCGGCCATCGCCCCCGCGAGCTGTACTTGCCGGGCCTGTGCCTCGTGGCGCTGACCCCCCGCCGCCAGGAAGCGCACCTCGGCGCTGAGCACGGCGTCGGGTGGCGCCTGCAGCACGCAGCGCAGCTCGAGGTAATCGTATGTGCTGGTCAGCGTCGCGGCATAGACGGGCGGGTAGAGGATCCCAAATGGAGTCGGGGTCGAGTTCTTGGTCGCTCCGGGGGTGTACGGATAGAGCGCGTAGCCCTCATAGAGCAGCGATTCGACGAGCTCCTCGAGGCGGTCAGGCACGGTGCGCCTCGCTCGGGACGCCACTGCGCACCTCGCTCGTAACCTCTCTCGACGCGCCACTCTGCGCCTCGCTCGCCGCGCCGCCGGGCGCCCCTTCCAGCGAGCCCGCACGTCCCCTTTCGAGCAGCGCCTCGACGCAGCCGTCGAGCGTTGCCAGGCCCCGGTCGAGCTTCTCTTGCTGGAGCGCCTCGAGCGTTTGCGAGCGCAGCGCCACCCAGGCGGTGTTGGGGTAATAGTGCTCGATCGTATCCTTCCAGACCGACACGGGCATCCGGAAGTCGATCGACTTGTTCCACGGAACGAGCACCATCTGCAGGCCGCCGTCCTGCGCCGGGTAATAGACCATGCCGTTGAAGTGCAGCGCCAGCGGCGCGACACCGTCTGGCAGCGAGTGCAGGTACTTGGCTGCCGCGAGCTCGAGATCGAAATGGCAGGAGATCGGCACCGCGACGGTCGTCGAGCCGCTGAAGGCAGGCACGACGACGTCGAGCTGAGCCCAGACAAGGGCGCGTGTAGTCACCGCCCAGCGCTCCGGAGCGCCGAACAGGCCCTCCAGGCGCGCGCGGGTCTCGTCGTCGTAGGCGCGCCGCGCCGGTTCGATCATCAGCTGGATCGTAAGCGCGATCATGTAGACTTGGCGCCCATCAGGCTGGTTCACCTGCAGATCCAGCGCAAGCATCGGGGCTGCGGCGAAGCGCACGGCGCGCACGCCCGAGACCTCAAACTCGAGATCCGGTGGGACGGCCCCCCCGCTGAAGGGCACGGCGGTCCGGGGCGCTGGAGACCCGCCGCCCGGGACTCCGGATCCCCGGGAGTCGCCATTGGGCTGGGGGGGCGACGGAATCACGCTGGCGCCGCCATCGCCTTGGTGTGCAACCCCTCGAAGAATGTCGCTACCGCCGTCTCAACCCCGCTGCCGCCTGAGATTCCCTCCCAGTGCATCTTGATCGTGCCGGTCAGCTCATAGCACTTGTCGATCGGCGCAATCGCGAACGCGGGGGGGTCCGAGAGGCGATTGACCACCAGCCCCTCGATATCGGACTCCAGCCCGTAGAGCACCGGGTTGAGCTCGCGCATCCGATTCCAAGCCTCGAAGTGCAGCTCGCTCTCGGTCGCCCCCGCCGGGCTGGGGTAGAGAGCCACGACGCACTCGGTAACCGTCGAGTGCATGAAGAATGCCAGCCCGATCGGAATCTGGAAGTTGGCCCAGAGGTCGTCGGGCACATCCAGGTCGGGCAGCCACAGCGTGCGGCTGCCGGTCGGCCGGTATTCGCCTTCTCCCGCGCGCATCGCCCAACACGGCTCGCACGTGCACACGATCCGCCGCTCGGTCAGGTGCAGCAGGTGGCGGTGATCCTCGGGAATGCCGATCCCACAGAGATCGCACGCTTCGGTGCCGGCCGGCGGGCGAGGGCCTGGAAGATACGGCGCGCCCTCGGCGCTCACGCTGACCGGAAAACCGTCGACGCTCCCGCCCCCGTTCGAAACGCCGTCGCCTTTGGACGGACTGCCGCCGCCACCTTTGCTCGGGAGCTTACGGTTCAGGCCGCGCAGCCCCGACACGGCCTGGGCCCGCTTGCGTGCCGCTACGGCGTCAGAGATCAGCCGGCGCTCAGGCCGGTCGCCAGAAGATTCGTTACCACTCACGCGGCCAGAGCTACCTTGACGTGTCCCTGCTCGCGCAACAGCGGAACGGGCTCGAGCTGGATCTGGTCGTCATCCATCGAGCGTCCCGCGCGCGGCAAGAAGTACGAGCGCTGACAGCCCGGGCACGTAAGCGCACCCGCAGCCAGCCGTCCATCGTGCAGCGCGACGCCACAGTCGGCGCACAGGTCACGATAGGCCAGGAACGTGCCGTCGACGTTCGCGATCAGCAAACCGTTGCCCGCGACCATGACGGCGACCTTCGACCCCTCGGTCAGCTCGGTCACCGAGTCGACGTCGAACCACGAAGGCGGAGCCGGCTCGGGCTCGGAGATGATAACCGGAAGCTCCATGCCAGTCGCCTTGGCCGACGTTGGCGCGGTGCCCGTGACCATCGGCAGGCCAGGCCCGCCCCCGGTCTGCGCGGTAATGCCTTCTACCTCGAGCCCCTCGAGGTCCGGCGCCGCCTCCTCGAGCGCCTGCTTGATCGCGAGCTCGAGCGTCACGGCCGAGGCCGAGCAGTCTGAGCAACTGCCCTGCAGCCGGATACGCGCTACGCCTCGTTCCAGCGAGAGAAGCTCGACGTTGCCCCCGTGGGACTCCATGTATGGACGCACGGAGTCGAGCGCCCCCTGCACCCGGTCCCCGAGCGGGACCGGGTGCAGGTCATGAATCAGCAGCAACGTCGTGACGAACTGATCGTCCATCAGGCCGGCGGCGATCCGCTCGCCGTCCTCACCAGCCGCGAACAGCGCGTCGAGAATGTGCTCGAGCCCCGCGCCGTACACCTGTACGAGCGCGGAGACAAGCTCCTCGGCGAGCTCCCGGGTGGCAGGATCGCCCCTCGAATCGAGGCGATCCTGCAGCTCCTGAACGCGCTCGAGAAGCGCTTCAGGCCGGTCGGCTGCGAGCGTCGTGGCGGACGCGTCCATATTTGCTACGCCATCGCGGTCGGCGTGTGCATGACCTTGCGCACCTTGCCGCCGCCCGTGTACATGTGCACACCACACGGCAAACACGGATCGAAGGACCGCACCGCCCGCATGATGTCGATGCCCTTGAAGTTCTCGGGCCCGTTCTCCTCGAAGATCGGCGTGTTCTGCACCGCATCCTCGTAAGGTCCGGGAGTTCCGAAAACGTCTCTCGGGCTGGCGTTCCACGGCGTTGGCGGGTACGGCTGGTAGTTGGCGATCTTGCCGTCCTGGATCACCATGTGGTGCGAAAGCACCCCGCGGGCTGCCTCGTGGAAGCCACAGCTCACAGCGCTCTCCGGAACCTTGAACTTGTTCCAGCTCTTGGTCCGGCCGGCCTGAACCTCCTTCATCGCCCGCTCGAGGCAATGCAGCGCGATCAGGGCCGAGTACGCCTGGTGATAGGTGCGCGCGCGGTCACGCTCGATGGCGTTGGACTTCTCGGGCACGTGCCACTCCAGCTCCATCTCAGGCATGTTCGGTGAGCGCGGCAAGACCATCTGCAGCGAGTGACCAGTCGCCTTGGCATAGCCGAAGTCGACGAGGCCCGCCTTGGCCGTGCACCACTGGCGCGCGAACGGGCCGCCACCGGTGTCGCAGCAGACGTGCGTGTCGGTCCGCTTGTCATAGATGCGCGGCGAGGTGACCCATGTGTACTTGTCGGTGAAGTCGCGCTTGCGCGGCCTCGGGAGGGTGACCTTGTTCCACGGGTGATTCTTGCTCACGGCATTGCCGAGCGGGTCCTTGTCGACGAACGTGGGCTCGTTCTCCCACGAGTCCATGTATGTAGACCCGAGCAGAATCCGGATCATGAGGTTGATCTCGACGAGGTCGGTCGAAACCAGCTCGCCGTTGATCGCGACGCCCGGCGTGATGTACCGCTTGCGACCCCAGTTGGTCATGTTGCGGTAGTCGTAGTCCACGTAGTCCGGGTCGTCGAAACAGCCCCAGTTGACGAGGTTCGTCTCACGGAAGCCGACCATGTCGTACCCCGGCATCTGCTGCAGGAAGAAGTCGTACAGGTCGTCGTGCATCGGCACGCTGCGCTTGACGTAGTCGAAGTAACGCATCAGGCGCACGTAGTAGTCCGTGCACGTCTGGTGCGTGATGTCGGCACTGCAACCACCCGGCATGATCGTCGAGGGGTGCGTGTGGCGACCGCCGAACAGGCAGTACATCTCCCGCGTATAGCGCGCCACGTGCAGCGTCTCGAGGTAGAACTCACCGGTAAACGGGTTCAGCGAGCGCATGATGTCCGCGATCGTCTTGAAGCCGTGGATGTCGCCGCCGGGGGCGGGTGTGTTCTCGGCCGTGGCCAGCAACCCCGGGTTGGTCTCCTTGACCATCTGCTCGCAGAAGTCCACGTTCGCCATGCAGTCGTTGAAGATCGCGTGGTCGAAAATGTAATCGGCGGTCTCGGCCAGGTTGAATGCCAGGTCGCCCAGGGGCGGCGGCTTGACGCCGAACGCCATGTTCTGGTTCAGGCACGAGCACGTGCAGTGGTTATCACCGCAGATGCCACAGATCCGGCTCGTGATGAAGTGCGCGTCGCGCGGGTCGATGCCCTTCATGAAGATATCGAACCCACGGAAGATCATCGAGGTGCTGTAGCACTTCAGCACCTGCTGGTTGGTGAAGTCGATCTCCGTATGGATTCCGAGGCTCCCGACGATGCGGGTGATCGGATCCCAGGACATCTCCTTGACCAACACGTTCTGCCTTTGAGGCGTTTCTAGCGCCATCTGTTGTTTCTCCTAACTCGGCGTTTGGGGCCGAAGACGAAGTAAAAAAATAAGCTAAACGACTGTGTATCGGCCTGCGCTCACCACCTCTTCTGGTAGCCGGTCGTGAGCTGGTTGCCCCGCTTGCGCCACGAAGGCTCGACATCGTACTCCCTGCGGATGTTGCGCTTGCGTCCCCAGCGTACGATCGGCCCGTAGGAGTACTGGAGCGTGCTCGCAGCCAGCGAGCCGAACTTGTCCTCGTCCATGAACGGCATGTACTTGTCCGGGAATCCCGGCATCGTGCACGCCATGCAGATGCCGCCCACGTTCGGGCAGCCACCGATCCCGTTGACCCAGCCCCGGATCGGGACGTTGCACTTCACGACCGGTCCCTTGCAGCCGAGCTTGATCAGGCAGCGATTGTCCGATCCGTACTCGGTCGCGAACTCGCCCTGCTCGGCGAAGCCGGCGCGGTTGCAGCCTTCGCGGACGGTGCGGCCGAACAGCCACTTGGGCCGCAGCGCCTCGTCGAGCTCCGGCGCAGGCGCGAGGCCTGCGAGGTGCAGCGCGAGGTAGAGCAGAACCTCGGTCATGTTGTCAGGCTGAGCGGGGCAGCCCGGGATGCAGACGACCGGCAGGCCGGCCTTCGACTTCCAGTTCCAGCCCAGGTAGTCCGGTACGCCCATCGCGCCGGTCGCGTTGTTCTTCATCGCCGGGATGCCGCCGTAGGTGGCGCACGTCCCGATCGCGACGACCGCCGCCGCCTTGGGCGCGAGCCGATCCATCCACTCGTTCATCGTGATCGGCTGGCCGTTGGAGGGATTGACCGCGAAGCCGGTCCAGTGACCCTCGCCGTTGATCTCCTCGTTGCCGAGCGAGCCCTCGATGCACAGCACGAACGGGTCCAATTCCCCAGTCTCGGCATCGAACCACGCCTGGGCGAATTCCTGGCCGTTGGCGAAGTCGATCACCTGGTTGTGGACGACCACCTTCGGCATCCCCGGAATCGCCTGCAGGATGATGTCCTCCAGGCTCGGGTTCGTCGCCGACGTCATCGCCACGGAGTCACCCTCGCAGCTCAGACCCGTCGTCATCCACAGCACGTGTGCCGTTACGCCTTCAGTTGCCTTCTGTGTTGCATACGCTCCTGTCGCCATCCGGTCTCCTCTCGCTCGCTTACAGATTGTCTAACAGATTCTCGGCAGGGGGTCTCCGACCAACTGGTCCATGACCCGCCTACCACCAAAGCTCGTCTGCACCAGCACCATCCCGGGCGGGTCCGTCCGCACCTCGCCGATCTCGGCAGCGTTCTCGCACCCGGGCACGCTGCGCAGTACACGCAAAGCCTCATCCGCGGCTTCCGGCGCAACGAAAGCGACGAGCTTGCCCTCGTTCGCGACGTACATCGGGTCGATCCCGAGGATCTCGGCCGCCCCTGCCACTTCCGGCACCACTGGGATCTCGCCTTCTCGCACGATCATCGCCACCGAGGAGGCGCGCGCCAGCTCGTTGAGCACCGACGCGACACCACCGCGCGTCGCGTCGCGCATGCACCTCAAGTCTGGGCCGACCGCGCTCAGCAGCGCGTCGACGACCGGCCACAACGAACGCGTGTCTGACTCGATCGATGCATCGAGCTCGAACTCGTTTCGCGCCAGCATGATCGCCGTGCCGTGCTCGCCGATGCTGCCCGAGAGCAGAATGCGGTCGCCGGGCTTCAGCCCGGCCGGGGACAAGGTGGCGCGCGGGTCGCGCTGGCCGATGCCGGTCGTGCAGATGTACATGCCGTCGGCGTGACCGCGCTCGACGACCTTCGTGTCGCCGGCGACGATCTGGACCTCGGCCGCCTTGGCGGCTCGCGCGATCGCCTCGACCTCGGCGCGCAGCTCGTCGGCGGACAGCCCCTCCTCTAGGATCACCGAAACGCTCAGCGCGAGCGGACGGGCACCGGAGACACTGAGGTCGTTGACGGTGCCGTTGACCGCGAGGTCACCGATCGAGCCGCCGGGGAAGCGCAGTGGCTTGACCACGTAGGAGTCTGTCGTCAGCGCGAGCTGCACTCCCTGCACCTCTACCGCGCCGGCATCGGCCATCTGGCCGAGCGTCTCGCCCCCGAACGAAGGCACGAACAGGCCCTCGATCAGGCTCTGGGTCGCCTTGCCGCCGGCGCCGTGGGCCATCGTGATCTGAGTGTCACGAAACTTCCCGCGCTTGCCCCGCGCCGTCTCGATGATCCCCAGGATCTTCTGCTCGCGCTCAGAGACAGTCGCCTGGTCGGCCATCAGATCGTCACCTGGTCGGTCATGGTGACAGCTTCGCTCATCACACGACTTCCCGCTCGCGTGCGAAACGGCCGAAGTTGTAATAGGCCGCGCAGGCGCCCTCGGAGGAGACCATGCAGGTTCCGATCGGCCGCTCCGGCGTGCAGGCGGTTCCGAACACCTTGCACTCCCACGGCTTGATGACGCCCTTGAGGACCTCGCCGCACTGGCAAGCCTTGGGGTCGGCGACGCGGACGCCGGGCACGTTGAAGCGGAGCTCCGCGTCCAGCTCGGCGTAGGCCTCGGACAGCTTCAGCCCGCTGTGGGAGATGAAGCCCAGCCCGCGCCACTCGAAGTGCGGGCGCAGCTCGAACACCTCGGAGAGGATCTCGAGCGCACGGAGGTTGCCCTCGTAGGGGACCACGCGCTTGTACTGGTTCTCGACCTCGCAGCGCCCCTCCTGGAGCTGGCGCAGAATCATCGCGATCGCCTGCAGGATGTCCAACGGCTCAAAGCCCGCGATCGTGATCGGCCGGCCGTAGTCGGCCGGGATGAACTCGAACGGGCGCGCCCCGACGACCGTCGAGACATGGCCGGGGCCGATGAAGCCGTCGAGCCGCAGGTCAGGCGACTCGAGCAACGCGCGCAGCGGCGGCACGATCGTCACGTGGCTGCACATGCAGGAGAAGTTCTTGATCCCTTCGCTACGCGCGCGCTTGAGCGTCAACGCGGTCGAGGGTGCCGTCGTCTCGAAACCGATCGCGAAGAAGACGACCTCGCGGTCGGGGTTTTGCTTTGCGATCCGCAGCGCGTCCAGCGGCGAGTAGACCATGCGGATGTCGGCACCCGCCGCCTTGGCATCGAGCAGGCTCCCGCTCGATCCCGGCACGCGCATCATGTCGCCGAAGCAGGTGAAGATCACGTCGTTCTCGTGGGCGAGCGCGATTCCGTCGTCCACGCGCCCCATCGGGATCACGCACACGGGGCAGCCCGGCCCGTGGACGAGCTCGACGTTGGCCGGTAGCAGATCGTCGATCCCGTACTTGTAGATCGAGTGCGTGTGGCCCCCGCAGACCTCCATCAGCTTGTAGTGGCGCCCCGGCTCGACCAGCGACAGAATCTCGCCGGACACGGCGCGGCCGATCCCGGCGTCACGGAACTCGTCAACGAACTTCATGCGGCCTCCTCAGAGCTCTCCTCCAGGAGAGCGATAGCAGTTCCCGCGTGCACCAGCAGAACATCGCCGGGTGAGACAGGCGCAACCAGGGCCGTCTCCACGGTCGAGCGCTCTCCATCCTCCGCGGCGCAGAGCGCCAGTCCCCGCTCGCCGTCGATGCGCACCACGGTCATCGGATCGCCGTCATCACCGCAGGTGATGCAGTGCTCGGACCCACAGGTGACGCCCGATGACTCGGTCGCGCTCATGACGCTCACTCGATCACGCTCGCCTTCAGCTCCTCCAGCTCCTGCTCGTAGTCGGCTCCCATGCGCTGGAGCAGGTCGCTCGTCGCACGCGCCTCCTCTTCATCCACCTGGGAGATCGCAAAGCCAACGTGGATCAGCACCCAGTCACCCGGGCCCACGCCACCACCGTCGTCGCCGTCGAGGAGTCCCACGTTCACGTTGCGCCGAACTCCGGCGACATCAACCTTCGCCAATCTGTTCTCGTTGTCGACCAGTTCGATGACCTGGCCAGGAATCGCTAAGCACATGCGAACCTTTCTATCACGCGCCGCGGGCGCGTGTTTGCAGGTGGTAATCCCGCTTACGCCCCGCAACAGGCGGCCGCACCGTTCTGAAAAGCCGTAGACTTCCGCGCAGAATGTCCGATGGCCTGGGGTACCGGAGAGCCCCCTCGATATCTGGCGGGGGCCGAGCGCCCGCCGCGCCCGGTCCGCTGCGCTGGCCCCGGCAGCCTAATCGCAAGTCGACCTCACACGCGTTCCTGCTCGATGCCGACGACGACCTCGCGCAGGAGCTCGATCCCCGAACGCGCCTCGCCGCGCGCCAGATCGTCACCGCGAGGGTCTTGGACGCCGACGCCGGCGAGTGCGATCCTGCGCCTTGGTTCGACGCCGTACTGGATGGGCCGGGGCTGCTGATACTGGATGGGCTGGTCGCGCTCGAAACCCGAGTCGGAGACCGAACCGCGAGCGAGCTCCTCGGCACCGGCGACCTCGTTCAGCCGCCTACCGGGAGGACAGACGACCTGCTGGAGCGAATCGATGGCTGGCGCGTGCTGTGCCCGACCCGCTTTGCGCTCCTGGACGCGGAGTTCGCCGACCGCGTGCGCCCGTGTCCGCAGATCGTCCAGGCGCTCCTGCGCCGCGCCGGGAGGCGGATCGCCGACGTCGACGCGCTGCGGGCGATCACGTGCCAGCCCCGGCTCGAGATGCGATTGGTCCTGTTGCTCTGGCACCTGGCCGCTCGGTGGGGACGCGTGGAGCCGGCCGGGATCCGCCTCTCGCTGCCGCTCACCCATCGGCTGCTCGGCCACCTCGTCGCAGCCGAGCGCCCGTCGGTCTCCCATGCGCTCGCGCGCCTGGCCCGCAGCGGGCTGGTGAACGGCCCCGCCGACGACCTGCACCTGTGCGGCAGCCTCGAGCACCATCTCGAGGCGCTGACCGAACGGGTCAGTGCTCCCAGCTCTCAGGAGCCCACGCACTCCGCACCCAATGGCCGGCGGGCGGGTGGGAAGGTCGCGTAGGCAGTCAGCCCGGAAGACATCACGGCACTCGACACTCGACCCGGCGCTCACCGCTTGCGCTCGTCCACCGCGCGCTGGAGCTCCGCCTTGCTCATCGGCGAGCGACCATCGATCCCGAGCTGGCGGGCTTCGTTGTAGAGCTGCTCCCGGGTACGGCCCTCGGGCCTGCCAGTGCCCGACCGCTGGCCGCCCCGCCGCGTGCAGGACATTTCCTGCACCGAGCTGCGCGATCGCGTGCGCGACTGAGTGAAAAATAGCCCCAGCCTCTGCGCAGTGTGGCAGTCCTCTGTGCTCGCAACTACTCGCCCGCGTGGGCGCCCCGGCGAGGAGACCTGATCTCAAGCATTGGCTGTGGAGCCGGCGCTGCCTCGGGGTGAGCTCGACAGGACTCTCACGGGCCACCGCGCGCCATAACTCGACAGTCGAGCTCTTCTGAGCGGCGACTGTCGCGTGGAGCGCGGATAACGAAACGCACACGACAGTCGCCTCAGCGGTGTCATCGACTGTCGAGCTATGGCGCGCGCAGGGTCCCCTGAGAAAAGCAACGCTCGGGTCGCGACGCGCTCGGGTCGCGACCGCGCTCGGGGGTCGCGACGCGCTCGGGGGTCGCGACGCGCTCGGGGGTCGCGACGCGCTCGGGTTCTCCCCCCCTATTTTCCCCGGACCCGGGCCGCCGGCGAAGCCGGCGTGGGAAACTGACCTGAACGCGCCCGCTCCTCGTTGACCGTGCGCCCCGCGATCTCCTCCGCGACGTCCTCGCCCTTGCCCTGCTCGAGCTCGCTGTCCTTGATGTGCTCGTACTCACGCGCCTGCTTGGTTTTCTTCTTCACGCCGCGTGGGGGCACGTTGCACCTCCTGTGCGATTGTTGACGCCGGGAGGCGCACCCCGCAGCAGTCGCGGGCAAACGCCGGCCATGTCAGCCGGTACCGGCGGACCCCGACACGGTGTCCGACCCCCCGCAGCAGGCGGGCAAACGCCGGCCATGCAAACGCCGGCCATGTCAGAGCCACCTGGCCCGCTGGCCAGGTAGGTGGCCTAGCTACTGATCAGGACCGGGGTCCCGAGCGGCACGTGGTCCAGCAGCCATCGACCTTCGGCCAACGTCAGCCGCATGCACCCGTGGCTGACGGGATGCCCGATGCTGGAGCTCTCAGGCGTCGAGTGGATCGCAATCCGGTCACCGCCGCTCCAGTCCTGGATCGCGTGGGGTGAATGTGCCGAGAGCGCG
>JALYUQ010000225.1 GCA_030853685.1 Actinomycetota bacterium
CCAACCGCCGGCCGCCACCCCCACCAACCGGCTCGGAGCCCAAGACAGCCACCAACACCGCACAGCCCTCGAGCCGCCACCCACACACCCCCAACAGCCTCCACGTCACCAGAGTCTTGCGACAGCCTGCCTGGCACGCTAGGTGACACACCGCGCCCGGCAACGCTGGCGATTGTCGTATAACGACCGTTCGACCGGGTGCCCGCCCCCACCGCCCGCGAATTCCGCTCACCCGCACTTACCCCCGCTCAGCCGGTACACGCTCATCTCGGGACCGGGCAGGCGGTACTGGCGGGGGTAGTAGTCGATCGACCAGTCGAAGCCGAACGGCACCGCGTGGGCGCCGGGGCTGAACGGACTGATGTCGTAGACCAGGCGGGCACTGGCGCCGAGCGCCGTGTAGTAAGCGATTGCGCCGGGCGCGTCCTGGGGCTGGGCGAAGGCCCGACCGGCTTGAAGGGAGCCGAGGACCAGCCAGCAGTAGCCGGTAGAGACGTACTGGCGCAGCAGCGCTGGGAACAGCGCCCGCTCGTACTGATCGATCGCCACGTAGCGCTGCTGGCCTCCGGGCAGCGGCTGTCCGCTCGCATCCAAGTCGCTCAACGATGTCGCAAATGGCAACCATCGTTCGCCGGTGGCAGTCTGCGGCAGCGAGGTGCCGATGTCGGCCGTCCAGTCGACCGGCACCACCGGCTCTATCACCACCTTGGCGCCGGCGGGGATGTTCTGCACCATCCAGGCGCGCGTCAGGGCGCGCGTGTCCGGCCGCGAGAGCACCGCATCGTCGTGGAGCACCGCGACCACACTCTGGGCCAGCAGCAGGACAGCCATCACCGTGCCCGCGAGCGCGGCCGGCATCCGGCGGGCGCTCGCAAGCCAGCGCACCAGCTCAACCGCGCCATAGGCGCCCACGAGCGCGGCGATCGGGAAGATCGGCATCAGCCAGCGCCCGAAGAAGCGCTGCTGGACGCCCATGAAGACGACGAACGCGATCGGCGCCGGCAGCATAACGAGCGCCAGCGCCACCTTCTTGCGGGCCAGCAGCAGCACCGCGCCGCCAATTGCGGCGAACGCCGGACCCCAGCCGAGGCCCCAGGTGAACACCCACATGTAGTAGGTGATCCCGCTCCCCTGCGTGGTACCCAATTTAACCGGCTCCTGTCCGGCCGCGAGCGACGCCTGCGATGAGACTCCGGATGCGAACGCCGAGAAGTGCAGTAACGCGTACGGGTTTGCGAGCAGGAATGCGACCAGCGCCGCGAGCAGCGCGAGCAGCAAGCGACCGGTGGCCGGCCCGATGTCCTTGCACCTGGCGTCGCAGGCGAATGCCGCGAGCAGGCACACGAGCGTGATGCCGCCCGTGTACTTGGTGGCCGAAGCGAGCCCGATGCCGATCCCCGCGACCGCGTAGTCGCGCTTGCGTCCGTGGCGCATGACGCCTGCGACGCCGTAGAGCGACAGCGCGACGGGAGCGAGCGTCGGCACGTCGTTGAGTGCGAGGTGACTGTAGAAGATCGGCAGGAACGCGAGGCCGAAGATCGCCGCCGCGAGCAGACCAACCGTCCTGCAGAAGAAGCGCGCCCCCGCCAGGTAGGTCAGCCACACCGCCGCGGTGCCGAGCGCGGCCGCGGTGACGCGGGCGAGGACGAACACGGCGCTCGGATCGGTGCTGTAGGTGTGTGTGACCGCGTCCGTACTGCCGAACCAGAGCTCGAGGACGACGTGGAGCAGGTACGAGTACGCGGGCGGGTTCAGGAAGTAACGCGGGTCGAGGTCGTGGCCGAAGAAGGCGACCGCCCGGGGAACGAAGTGCGTGGCCTCGTCGATGTTGTAGCTGTAGGGCAGGCCCTGCTTGACCCCCCACAGGCGCAGGAGAAACGTGAGTAGGAGCAGTGCGGCGAGCGCGGGAGCGTGTAGCGTCCGAGCAGGGCGGCTCCAGGGCGCCTGCTTGCGGCGCGGGCGACGCTGCGGGGCCGGGGCGGCGGTGAGGGTGTGCGCATCCGCCGGGCGGGTGAGCGTAGCCGCGTCCATCATCGGAGAGGATTATCCACGCTACCGTGTGTCTCAGGGCCCTGTGCCGGCGCGCGGGCCGATGTCCGCGGATACTGACAAACCTTCTTGGTCATGAAGCTCATCATCCAGATTCCGTGCTTCAACGAGGAGGAGCTGCTGCCGATCACTCTGAGCTGCCTTCCCCGGCAGGTGCCAGGCTTCGATCTCGTCGAGTGGCTGATCATCGACGACGGCTCCACCGACGCGACGATCGAGACCGCGCGAGCGCACGGCGTCGACCACGTCGTCAGGCTGACCAATCACAAGGGCCTTGCGGCTGCCTTTCAAGCCGGTCTGGACGCGGGGCTGAAGCTGGGCGCCGACGTGATCGTCAACACCGACGCAGACAACCAATACGAGGGTGCCGACGTGCCAAAGCTGCTGGCGCCGATCCTGGATGGTGAGGCCGACATGGTCGTCGGCGACCGCCAGGTGGGCATGGTCGAGCACTTCTCAGCCGCCAAGAAGCTCTTGCAGAGGCTTGGCTCATGGGTCGTGCGCCAGGCATCCTCGACCGAGGTACCGGATGCGACCTCGGGCTTCCGCGCGTACAACCGCGAGGCGGCGCTGCAAGTGCAGGCGGTATCGAAGTTCACTTACACCCTCGAGACGATCATCCAGGCCGGCAAGCTGCTGGTAGCGGTCGATCACGTCCCGATCCGGACCAATGTCACCACGCGCGAGTCCCGGCTGTTCCCGTCGATGCCCGCCTACGTGCGCCGCAACGCGCTCTCGATCTTCCGGATCTACTCACAATACGAGCCGCTGAGAGTCTTCTGGGGGGGGGCGCTGGTGATGGGACTCGCCGCGCTCGCCGTGTTCATCCGCTTCGTGGTGTACTTCGCCGAAGGCCACGGACGAGGCCACGTCCAATCGCTGATCGCCGGCGCGGTGCTGTTCATCGCCGCAATGCTGCTGGGCTCGCTGGGCGTGATCGGAGACCTTCTGGATGCGCAGCGGACCCTCTCGCAGCGCACCTTCGAGCGCGTGCGCCGGATCGAGCTGCAGCTCGGGGTGAAGCCATCGCACTACGAACCCGGCCCCGGCACGGCGCAAGACGGCGGGGGGGAAGACGGCGCGGCACGAGATGGCACGGCGCAAGACGGGGTGCCGCGGTCTGGTGGCGCTCAGTCAGCGCCAGCGCGCAGGCCGGGCACCGAGACCGGTCGCGAGACGCTCGAAGTATGAGCACCGCCGGCGAGGCGGCTGAGACGCCTGAGGCGCGTGGGACGTCTGAGGGGCGTGGGACGCCTGAGGGGCCGCAGGTCCGTGAGGCGGCCCCCGTAGGAAACACCTACGACAAGTACGGATCCACGAACCCGGCGGTGCGCCGCCTGATGGCCAGCTTCGAGGGGGCGCTGCAGGAGCTCTTTGCTCGCGCCGCTCCCGATTCGGTGCTCGACGTGGGCTGCGGCGAAGGGGTCCTTACCCATGAGTGGGCGCGCCAGCTCGGCTCGAGGCCCGTGGTCGGGATCGACCCCGGCGCCGCGGAGCTCCAGCTGGAGTGGGCCAAGCGCCGCAGGGAGAATCTTCAGTTCCGGGGAATGGCGGCGCAGAGCCTGCCCTTCGCCGACCGTGAATTCGATCTCGTCGCGGCGATCGAGGCGCTCGAGCACGTTCCCGACCCCGAGCGCACGCTCAGCGAGATGGCGCGCGTGGCGAGCGGTCACCTGCTCGTCTCGGTCCCGCGAGAGCCGCTCTGGCGCGCGCTCAACCTCGCCCGCGGCGCCTACCTGGTGAGCCTGGGCAACACCCCGGGTCACGTCAACCACTGGTCGAGATCCCAGTTCGTGCGCCTGCTGCGGCGCTTTGGAGCTGTTGTCGAGGTCCGCTCCCCGTTTCCCTGGACGATGCTCCTGGTGCGCATCCCCTGTGCCTGACGGGAGCCCCGCACCCAAGACCAGCTCATACGCACCGGGGACGCGCGTGTTGTCAGTCGGGATCGCCTCGACGGGGATTTTCACCTTCGCCTATCTGGCGACCGCGAGCCACGTTCTGGGCCGACAGGCATACGGCCGCGTCTCGCTCTGCTGGGCAGTCATGTTCGTGATCCTGTCGGTGATCTACAGGCCAATCGAGCAACTGATCTCCCGCACGATCGCCGTGCGCCGGGCGCGTGGCCTACACGGCCACCCACTCAGAGTGCCGGGGTTGATCCAGTTCGGTGTCGCGCTCGTGTTCCTCGGCGCCGCGCTGGCGCTTGCCCATCCGATCGAGCACGACCTGTTCGACGGCTCTAGTTCGCTCTTTTGGATCCTCGTGGTCGGAGTGCTCGCATACGCCGCGAGCTACTTCGCGCGCGGATGGCTCGCCGGCCATCAGCTCTTTGGCCTGTACGGGGGCCTCGTGTTCCTGGAGTCGACGTCGCGCTTCCTGTTCGCGCTCGCGGTGGCGGTCGGGATCGGCAGCGGCCAGGGAGCCGTCGGACTGGGGATGGCGGTCGCGCCGTTCGTATCGCTGTTCGTGATCCCGTTCGCGTTCACGCGCATCCGCGCCACCGTAACCGACACGACCAGCCCCACCGACTCCGACTCCGGCTGGCGAGCAGCGCAGCTTCCGGTCGCCGACGCGGCGAGCGAAGGACCGGCGCACGCGGCGGTGGAGGAGGCTTCCTCAGATCCGAGCTTGAAGCACGGCACCGGGTTCGCGGTAGCGGTGATGGGGGTCATGCTCGCCGAGCAGACGTTGCTGAATGGTGCCGTGCTGATCGCAAACGCCAGCTCCGGGCGGGTGCTGGCTGGATTCGTGTTCAACGTGCTGCTGATCGTCCGCGCGCCGCTGCAGCTCTTCCAGGCGATCCAGAACTCGATCCTCCCTCATCTCGCGGGCCTGGAGGCCCGCGAGAGCACTCAGGAATTCAGCCGCGCTGTGCGGGTGACGATCCTGTCAATCGTGGCGTTCGCCGGCGTCGTGACCATCGGGCTGCTCGCGATCGGGCCGTTCGCAATGACAGCGCTGCTCGGCAACAAGGGCTTTCACTACGACAGGGTGGGGCTCGCGGTGGTGGGGCTCGGGATGGGCCTGCACCTCGTCTCCGGGACGCTCAACCAGGCGGCGCTGGCGCGCGGCCGGGCCCGTCTGGCGGCGATCGCCTGGCTGTCTGCCGCAGCGCTGTTCGTCGTCCTCGTCGTGACGCCGGCGATCGGCGCGGAGGTGACTCGCGTCGAAGTCGCCTACTTCATCTCTACGCTCGTGCTGTGCGGGCTGCTCTGCGCGGTGTACCGGGCGGGCCGCCCGCTGAGCCAGCGGATCGCGGGAGACAAGCCAACGGGAACCGGCCGTGGAGCCCGGGCCGTGGGGCCGGCGGCGCAAGCAGCGGCCCGATGACGCGAGGCCTGACGAACTTGCAGGGCGTGGCCGTCTCAGGGCCCACGAACAACATCCCACTAATTTGCCCGTGGACCCTGAGACGGCGTCAAGAGCTTGCAGGCGGGTTCGCCCGCTTGGGTCTTGACGAGAGCCGGGCTCTTCAGGGAGGCGAGGCTCGAGTTGATCGCGTTCGCCGAGGAGCTGATCCCACGGACTAGGGATTGGGCGGCCATCCTGAAGGCGGCAGGGCTGCTGGTCGGCAGCGAGCTGGCTTGCGAAGCCCCGGTCGACAGGCTGTCGTGGAGCTGACTGAAGGCGTTCGCGATGCCCGTCGCGACCACCATCCCGTTGGCGACCTTGGGCGTTCCCGCCTCCTTCAGCCCCTTGACCACGGTTGCAGCGTCAGCGGCAACCGCTGAAAAGAAGCCTTGGAACTCGCTCTTGCCCTGCGCGGCAGTCCGCGCCGCGGGGAGTTGCGCTTTGAACGAGGCGCTGCGGGCCTGGAAGTCCTGCTCAAACGGCGCGATCGCCGTGCAGAGCGACTTCACGTATGCGCCGGCGCTCACGCTCGCCGAACCGCTCGATCCGCACCCGGCGAGGCTCACGACGATCGTGAGGACCGCAATCACCGCGAGCCCGGCCGGTCGCTTGCAGGCAAGCACGGCGGGCACGCCGCCGAGCCATCCGATGCGTGACGAATCCAGAAAGCGGTTCACAGAGCGCCGGCAGCGGCAGCGATCGCCGCGTACGCGGCTGCGGGATCATCGGACTTGAAGACGGCCGAGCCGGCGACGAACAGGTTCGCGCCCGCCTGCGCGCACGGGCGCGCGGTGTCCAGGTCGACGCCGCCGTCGACTTCGAGCGCCACGGCATCGGGCAGCATCGCGCGCATGCGCGTCAGCTTGTCCAGCGAGGCGGCGATGAACTTCTGGCCACCCCACCCCGGGTTGACGCTCATGCAGAGCGCGAGGTCGAGGTTCTCGTTGGCGACCTCCGCGAGAACGTCGGGAGCGCTCGCGGGACAGAGCGAGGCGCCCGCGCCGCAGCCAGCCTCGCGGATCGCCGCGAGCACGTAGTGCAGGTGCGGCGTGGCCTCAGCGTGGATGGTGATGGCGTCGGCGCCGGCACTGGCGAACTCGCCGACCTGACGCTCGGGTGCCTCGATCATCAGATGCACGTCCAGCAGGCCGCCGGCGGCGTGGACCTGGTCGGCCAGCGCGCTTACGATCATGGGGCCGATCGTGATCGGCGGTACGAAATGCCCGTCCATCACGTCGACGTGAATCACCCGCGCGCCCGCGGCGAGCACCTCGTCGACCTGCGAGGCGAGCTGCGCGAAATCGGCCGAGAGAATCGAGGGCGCCACCCGGCGTCCGTGCAGCAGCTCGGGCAGCATCAGCGCGAGCACCCTATCGAGACCGAGCACGAACGCATTCACACCGCTTTCAGCATGCTGCCCTGGCAGTGGTTGCAGGCGGCGATCGCCGTGTTGGACATGCGCACGATCGTAGAGTGCTCGCCGCAGTTGGGGCACACCGATTGGAGCTCGAACCGGTGCAGGCAGTAGACGCAGCGGTAGCGGCCCGGCACCGCGGTGGGACGTAACCACGGCTCTCCGCACCCGGGGCACTCCGGCCCGAGCTTGACAGGAGCTTCAGGGTCACCCATTCGACGTAGAGTAGCTGCGCCGCAGCGCAGCTACAAAGAACCCGTCGGTCCCGTCACGGTAGGGCAAGAGCTGAAGGTGAGCGCCACACCCCCACCGCGGGTGCTCGAGGCTCAGCTCCAGCGCGGAGAAGTCCCTGTGAGCCCGCAGAAAGCGCTCGATGACCTCCCCGCCCTCGGCTCGCGAGATCGTGCAGACCGAGTACACCAGCACTCCCCCCGCAGCGGTGGCGCGGGCCCCCGCAGCGAGGATCTCGGACTGCAACGCGCTCAGCTCGAGCACCGACGCGGGGCTCGGGCGCCAGCGCAGGTCGGGCCGGGACTGGAGCGTCCCCAGGCCGCTGCACGGAGGATCGACCAGGACGCGGTCAAAGGGAGCCCGCGCGCGGAAGTCCCTGGCGTCGCCGAGCTGCACCCGGACGCACGCCGCCCCCATCCTCGCGCAGGTGTCGATCAGCGCCTTCGCCCGCCCATGATGGGCCTCGACGGCGACCACCTGCCCCTCGCCGCCCATCAGTGCGGCGATATGCGTCGTCTTGGCGCCCGGCGCCGCGCAGAGGTCGAGCACGCGCTCTCCTGGCTGGGGGGCGAGCACACGGGCGACGAGCATCGAAGCCCGCGACTGCGCCATGATCCCCCCCGCCCGCCACAGCTCCGAGCCGCGGACATCGAACGGCGCGTCGAGGATCACCCCTTCTCCAAGCTCTGGCACCGGGTGCGCGGGAATCGGCAGGCGCGCCAGAACCTCGGCACGGGCGATTCTCAGCGTGTTGGCGCGCAGCGCGGACTCGGCGGGCTCGTTGACCGTGCGCAGCAGCGCCAGGGCTCGCTGTGCGCCCAGCTCGCTCCACCAGCGCTGCGCGAGCCAGACCGGGACCGAGTGTTTCACGGCGGCCTGCTCGGGGTCGCAGTCAGTCATCGCATCCAGGATCGCTTGCCCTTCGCGCGCGCCGCGGCGCAGGACGGCGTTGACCAGGCCGGCCCCTCCCCCTCCTGCTCGCTTGACCAGCTCGACGCACTCGTTGACCGCAGCGTGGTCGGCGACCCCGCTCAGGAAGAGGAGCTGGTAGAGGCCGAGGCGGAGTGCCGCGAGCACGGGTGGGTCGACCTGGTCAAGCGCCCGCGCGCAAAGCAGGGCGCCGACGTAGTCGAGCGTCGCCCGCCGCTGAACGGTCCCGTAGGCCAGGTTCATGGAGAATGCACGCTCCCGCGCATCCAGGCCAGCGGCCTGCGCCGTGAACGCGCGATCGGCGTAGGCGCCTGCCTCGAACACCCGCCGCAGCACGGCAAACGCGCACGCGCGGGCGGGCGAGACCGTAGCCGGCGCGGTCAACTCCGGTGACCGCGCACGTAATCCTCGCCGCTCATCTGCCGGCCCCCAGGGGGTTGCACGACGCTCAGCTGCAGCGATCCCCGCGCGCACCTCAGCACCGGCGCAGTGCTCGCTTGCAGCGAGACGCTCCCGGGAGTGTGGTCGTGGTCGTCGATCACCCGCGCCCGCACGACCCCGAGCCACGTTCCGTCGCCCAGCCGAACGCGAGCGCCGACGTGCGGCGTGAGCGCCCGCACCACACGCTCGAGCTCGCCCGCGGGCCGCGCGGGGTAAAGCTCCCGGTCTGCGGCCGAGATCTTCTCCGCATAGCTGGCCAGCGATTCGTCCTGCTCGGAGAACGGCGGCGAGCAGTCGAGCGCGCGTACGAGCAGCCGCGCCCCAATCGCCTGCAGGCGGGCGGCGAGCAGGCCGTAGGTGTCCGCTGCCTCGATCGCCTCGGTTCCCTGGAGGCAGACCGGGCCACTGTCGAGTCCCGCCGTAACGCGCATGATCGAGACTCCAGTACTGCTGTCGCCATGCATGATCGCGCGCTCGATCGGCGCCGCCCCACGCCAGCGGGGCAGCAACGAGGGGTGGACGTTCAGGATCGTGTGCTGCGCCAGCAGCGGCGGGCGCAGCAGCGCCCCGAACGCGCATACGCAGAGAACATCGGGACGAGATTGCGAGATCCGCGCCCGTGCGGCCTCGTCGTTGACCGAGGCTGGCTGGTCGAGCTCGATGCCCAGCTCACGCGCCGCGAGCGCGACCGGAGGCGGCGAGCGCAAGCGTCCGCGGCCACGGCGGCTGTCGGGACGGGTTACCACGAGCGCCGGGCGGTGGGATGAGTGAGCCAGTGCCCGCAAGACCGCCGCGGCGAACTCCGAGGTGCCCAGGAAGACCGTCCGCACTAATCGATCAGGCTGCCTCTTGGGCCTCGCGCAAGGCGCGCATCGCCTGCTTGCGCTGCTCGCGGGTTGTCCGGTCGAGGATCAGCACGCCGTCCAGGTGATCGATCTCGTGCTGGATCACCCGAGCCTCCAGGCCCGACGCCTCGATCATCAGCGGCTCGCCGTGCTCGTTGCATGCGCGGACGCGAACGTAGATCGGGCGCTCCACGTCGACGAGCACAGCTGGCAGGCTGAGGCACCCTTCCTCCACGATCTCCTCCTCCTTGCCCGCCCATTCGATCACGGGGTTCACGAGCGCCGCCACCGGCGCCTGGCGCTGGACACGATAGACAAGCAGGCGATGCACAGCGCCCACCTGCGTCGCCGCGAGCCCCACCCCGACCGCGTCGCTCATCAGCTCGCCCATGCGCGCCACCTCGGAGCGCAGCACCTCGTCGAAGCGCTCCACGGACAGCGCGCGGGTGCGCAGTACGGGATCCCCAAATTTCCTCACCCGGGCGAGGGCCAACGCCCGCCGCGAGGCTGCCTCGGTGTCGAGCTCGTCCTCGGCGTCCTCGTCCTGTCGCTCTACCTCGTCATCCGATCCAGTGGCGTTTGGAAAGGCCCCGGGCGCCACCACAGCAGGCGTACTGGCGGGCTCGCGCTCGATGCTCTGCTGATCGCCGGACACCTCCCAAATTCTATTGACCGCGGAGCTTGACAAGGAGGCGTTCGGCCTCCTCAGCGCGCCGGAGGACAGAGGACAGGCGATCGAGCATCACCGCGCGCCTGGAGGCGACGGCCGGCGAGGTTCGGCCTCCTCAGCGCGCCGGAGGACAGGAACGCGGGAGAACTATTGAGGAGGATTATTGAGGATCCACGTCGATGCTCACCCTGACACCGCGGATCGTCCGCGAGCGCGCCAGCGAATCGACGGCGGCGCCCACGGCGCCGATCGCGCCGGCTCGGTCGGTCGCCTTGACGACGAGCTGACTGCGCGCCCTCCCGCGCAGCGCGAACAGCGGCGCCGGCCCCAGCACAGCGGCGCCGGGTACGACGATCAAGGCCCCCAGCGCGCTCGCCAGCGCGTGGGCATCGGCCGCCTGCACAGCGGCGCACACGATCCGGATCAGCGATCCGAACGGCGGGTATCGAAGCGCTCTGCGCCGCTCCAGCTCGCCCGCCAGGAAGCCTTCGGAGTCGTGGCGCGCTGCGAATAGGATCGCCCGCGCGCGCGGGGCCAGCGTCTGCACGAGCACTTGCCCGCAGCCGCCAAGGCTGCCGGCCGCTGCCTTGCCCCTTCCGGCTCGCCCGGCGAGCTGAGTCACGAGCGCGAACGTCCGCTCTTCGGAGCGGAAGTCGGGAAAGCGAAGCGTCTGGTCTGCGTCGAGGACGACGCCGAGCGCTACATCGGGGAAGTCGTGCCCCTTGGCGACCATCTGCGTCCCGACGAGCAGCCCCGCCGTCGCGGCGCCGAATCGCTCCAGCGTACGGGCGCGCTGGCTCAGTGAAGCCGAGTCTGCGTCCAGGCGAAAGACCGGAAAGCGACCGTCTCCCAGCGCCTCGCGGAGGTCGTGCTCCAGGCGCTCGGTGCCTGCGCCGTGCCGGGCGAGCGCAACCGAGCCGCAATCCCCGCAGCGGCTCGGGACCGGCTCCCGGTGCCCGCAGTGATGGCACGCGATGAAGCCCCCGGCGTGATGCAGGACGAGCGCGACCTCGCAGTTGGGGCACATCCACACCCGGCCGCAAGTGCGACAGGAGAGGAAGTTCGACCATCCGCGCCGGTTGAGCAGCACGATCGCCTTGCCTCCGGCTCGCCGGCACTCGGCGAGCGCAGCCCGCGTCTGAGGGTGGAGTGGATGGTGGCGCCCGCGCATGTCGAGAATCTCCACGGGCGGCAGTGCGCGCCCGTCGATCCGGCTCGGTAGGCGCAGCGCGGTCAGGGAAAGCTTGCTTTCCGGGCGCGGGGTGGCGCTGCCGGCGAGCAGGACCGCGTGATGCTCGCGTGCGCGGCGCTCGGCGACACCGCGAGCGTCGTAGCGTGGGTCACCTTCGTGCTTGTAGGAGGCCTCATGCTCTTCGTCGACGACGATCAAGCCGATCTCGCGCAACGGCGCGAACACTGCGGAGCGAGGCCCGACGCAAACGCGCGCCTCGCCGCTTTGCAGGCGCAGCCACTCGTCGTGGCGCTCGCCGGCGCTGAGCCCTGAATGCTGCACGGCGACCACATCGCCCAATCGCGCCTGGAAGCGCTCGAGCGCTTGGGGGGTGAGGGCAATCTCCGGAACCAGCACGATCGCGGAGCGCCCGGCCGCGAGAGCCGCGGCGACCGCGCCCAGGTAGACCTCGGTCTTTCCGGACCCCGTGACTCCGTGCAGGAGGAAGTGACCGCCGTCGCCGGGGCAGCGACCGCGATCCATGGCCTCCAGTACGGAGTGCAGCACGCGCCGCTGATCGAAACTGAGCGCGGGGGGCGTGACGCTCACTGCCGAAACCCGATGGGCCGTGGGCCGGCGCTGGCGCGCCCGGCGCTGCAGCGTGACCAGCCCGCGTGCCTCTAGCCGGCGCAGGGAGGCGGTCCCGAGCTCGGCCGCCACACGCCCGCCTTCGCGCGCCACCTGTTCCAGGATCGCGCGCTGGGCGCCGGTCAACGTGGCGCCGCCGTCCAGCGCCTTCCGGCCCGCACCGGTCAGCTCCGCGATCAGCACTCGCTTGGGCCCCACGCCTTGTGCGGCGCCAGGTGAAAGCACCAACGCCAGAGCACGCCCGGGCGTCGAGCAGTACTCCTGCGCCATCCATGCCGCCAAGCTCACGAGGTCGGCAGCGATGCGGGCGGGCAGCACCGCATCGGGCTCGGCCAGACGCTCGGGCGCCAGCTCCGAGGACTGCGCGAGCCCGACCACCACTCCGAGCATGTGGCGCCGGCCGAATGGCACGCGCAGCAACGATCCGACGCCGACGCCCTCCATGCCGGGACTCAGCCGGTAGTCGAACGGCCCCCGGATAGCGCGCGCCGTGCTCAGCGGCTGCACGCGGGCGATAGCCGCTGTCAGCGCCATGCGAGCGTCATCCGAGCGGGAGGTCCCCGGCATCAGCCGCGGGGATCATCACAGGATCTGGAGGAACAGCTCCGCGGTGCTGTCGGCCTGGCCGGCGGTCGAGTACAAGCCGATCGCGCTGATCCGCTCCAGGTCCGCGCGCATCGCCTGGTAGCGCGCGCCGTGCAGCAGTCCTGTCTGCTCACCTACAGACAGAAGCTGGCTGAAGTCCCCGAACAGCAGTGAGCTCACCTGCTGCGGGGCGTCTTTGAGCGTCGTTTCATAGGATGAGTCGCTACCCAGCGGGCGAGCGTGGTTGACCACTGCGGCGATTCCGTGAAGGCTCGTGGAGACCACGACGAGATTGTCGAACACCGCGTAGTCGAGCTGGAGCCCAGGGGTGAGCGAGAGCTGATGGGCGGTGATCCCGGCGACGGCTACGTCGTTGAACTCGGGGGCCTGGCCCGGACCCGAAGCCGGCGCAGGGAACGCTTGGGCTAGCGGCACCTCGAGCCCCGCGAGCTGCGCCTTGACACGATCCTCGTCAGCCGTGCGGGTGACGAGGACGAGCGCCGGAGATCGCCCGTTTGCGGTGATCGCGACCGCCGTCTCGCGACCGAAGATCGACAAAATCCCCTGCAGATCGACGCCGTTGGCGCTCAGCGTCGTGCCAAGCCTCCGCAGCAGCGGCGCAAAGTTTTGAGCCACACCACCCTCGGCGGCCGCGGCGAGCACGCGCGGCACCGCCCGCTCCAGCCCGTTGACGTCGAGCAACAATGCCGAACCGGCGGGGATCGCGCTCTGGAGCGTGGGCTGGAATCCGCCGCTGGACCCGCTCGAGCCAGACAGGCTGGAGTCCAGCGCGCTGTGCAAACGCACCCGCGCGCCACCGGTGACCGCCGACACCGACACGGTGCTCCCCAGGAGCGCCGGCTGCTCGAGCAGCACCCCGAGTGCTCCTGCTACCCCTTGCCGGCTAGCCAGCAGGCGGCGCACGCCGGCGGCCGACGCGTATGCGTCGAGCACCCGGTCGGCGGGCTCCCCGGCGGCGGCTCGCTGGTAGGACGGGTTTGACTGGAGCGACGGGCCCCTGCCGGCGCCGGCGTCGATCGCTGCCCGCACGCTAGCGTCCTGACCGATCGCGAGGTAGTGGCTCACGAACGCGACCTCGGTCCCGCTGCGGTAGCGCAGCAGCGTCGCGCCACCGTAGCGGTATGCAGAGCGCGCTCCCGCCTCGAGGAGGAACGAGAGAGCACGAGCGTGATCGGCGACATCGAGCACGATCAGCGAGCCGGTGGCGCCGCCGGTGCTCAGCAGCGCCAGCGCCGCCTCCTTGCCGAGCCAAGGTCGCACCTCGCGCGCGAGGTCGATCGTGCTCGATCCGCCATCGAGAGCGTTCAGCCTGCTCACGAAAGCGGCCCGCAGCAGCGGATAACCGGGAAAGCGGGCCGTAAGCGCGAGCGCTCGATTGACCGCCGGGCGGCTTGTGTCGGTCGACACGTGCACGTAGGCCAGCGCATCGCTGGGCAGGATCGAGGCGGCGCCGGTCGCAGGCGCGGGCTGCGCCGTGCCGGTAACCAGTAGGAGCACGATCAGGATCAGGATCGCGACTGCAAGCGCCGCCAACGCGCGCTTGGCCAGACGGTAGAGGCGCAGACGCTCCTCGAACCGGAGCTCGGCAAGTGGCGCTCCCAGCCCGGGTGTGGGCGGGCGTGCTCTCAATCCGGACGTGGGCGGGGGTGCGCCGGAGCCGGTCTTGGCCGCGGGCGGCCTCAGGGCCTTGCGCACTGAACCGCTCCGGGCGCGCAGGCGCACGATGCGCGACTTCAACGGGGACACAAGCGGCAATAAATCATGCGGCGCCGTCACGCGCGCCGCCGGCGCGGCGCTCGCCTCGCTCCACGAAGTCGATGATGAGCGGAACTCCCTCTAGGCGATAGCGCTCGCGCAGGCGGTTCTCCAGGTAATACGCGTAGTCGCGGGTCAGGCGGGCGCGCGAGTTGACTTGCACCGAGAAGCGCGGCGGCCGCTCACCGGTCTGGGTCATCAGCAGCAGCTTGAGGCGATGGCCGGTCCCGCGTCCGCCGCGGGCGACACCGGTCGGCGGCTGGCGCGCCGCCACGAGCTCGGACAGGAACGCGTTCAGCGCCGAGGTGCGAATCCGGCCGGCGCGACGATCCGAAAGCGAGATCGCCTCGACCAGCAGCCGCTCGACATGGCGCCCGGTCTTTGCGCTCGCGCTCAGCACACGTGGGCGCAGACGCAGCTTACGGCGCACGTGGGCCCGCTCGTGGTCGAGATCGACGTCAATCGCGAGATCCCACTTGTTGAGCACGAGCGCCGTCGCGCAGCCACTTTGCATCGCCAGCTCTGCGACGCGCAGATCCTGCGTCGTAATCCCTTCGGTGGCGTCACAGACCACGAGCGCCACGCCTGCGCGCTCTGCCGCCGCCCTGGATCGCAGCGCGGTGTAGTACTCGACGGATTCGCCGACCTTTGCCTGACGGCGCAGGCCCGCGGTGTCGATCAGGACCATGTCGCGGCCCTCGAAGGACATCGGCAGGTCGATCGCATCGCGGGTCGTGCCCGCCCTCGCGGAGACGATCACCCGCTCGGCGCCGAGGAACCGATTGACCAGCGACGATTTACCGACGTTTGGGCGGCCGATCACCGCCAGGCGGATGGCGTCCGGCGCGGTAGCATCCCGGTCGGCCTGCGGCGCCAGTGCGACGAGCCGGTCAAGCAGGTCGCCCGTTCCGAGGCCCTGCGCGGCCGACACCGCACTCGGCTCACCTAAGCCGAGTGCATGGAACTCGGCAGCCAGCGCAAGGTCGGCCACCGTGTCGATCTTGTTCGCGGCGACCAGCACTGGAAGCGCGCCGCGCCGGAGCAGGTCAGCCAGCTCGTGATCGCCCGGGCGCAGACCGGCCCTGGCGTCGACCACCAGCACCGCTGCGTCGGCGTCCTTTAGAGCCGCGCGAGCCTGATCCTGGATCTGGACAGCGAGCTCGTCTCGATCGCCGAGGTCGACGCCGCCCGTGTCGACGAGCGACAGCGCTCGCCCGTTCCAGTCGGTCTGTATCTCCTTGCGGTCGCGCGTGACACCCGGGCGCTCGTGGACGACCGCGTCGCGCGATCCGGTCAGCCGGTTGACCAGCGAGGACTTGCCCACATTCGGATAACCGACGATTGCGACCTTCAAAGCGGGACTGAGGCTAGTGCCTTCGCTGGCGGGCCTGCGGGCCCCACGCGGGCGCTACGTCCATTCAGCGCGCGCCGTGCACCAGGCCGACCACGCGCGTCACCACCTCGGCCAAGGTGAGCTCGGTGCTGTCGAGGACGACGGCGCCGGGAGCGGGCGTCAGGGGCGAGTGCTCGCGGGTACGATCGCGCTCATCGCGGATCCTCTGCTCGCTCAGCACGGCGGCGGGATCCACCGCGAGCTCGTCCGCCCTCCTGCGGGCGCGCTCGCTCGCTGACGCCTCCAAGAACACCTTTACCTCGGCACCGGGGGCGACGACGGTGCCGATGTCGCGCCCCTCCGCCACCCAGTCCCCAGCACCCAGCAAGCGCCGCTGCTTCTCGACCATCGCCGCCCGGACCGCCGGGTCGGCCGCCGCGCGCGATGCTGCCTCGGAGACGGCCGGCGCCCTGATCGCGGAGGTGACCTCGCGCCCGTCCAGCGCGACCCGGTCCCCCAGCTCGATCGTGATCGAGGCTGCTACGCGAGCCGCTGGAAGCCCGCGCTGCGCCGCTGCCAGAGCCACGCACCGATACATCGCCCCAGAGTCCAGATACGTGAAGCCGAGCGCCCGGGCGACCGCGCGCGCGACTGTCGACTTGCCCGACCCGGCGGGTCCGTCGATGGCCACGATGGTCACGTGTTACCGCTCGTGCTCGAGAGCGACGTGCTGGACAGCCGCGCCACGTCGGCGGCAAACCCCGGATAGGACACCGCGCCGGCTTCCATACCCACCACCTCAACTCCCTGCTGGGAAGCGAGACCGGCCACCGCTCCGAGCAGCGCAAGGCGATGATCGCCATGGGTCTGCAGGCGCCCCCCACGCAGCCCGCCCGTACCTTGCACGACGAATCCATCGTGCTCGGAAGTTGCCTCGATCTCGGCCCCCAATCCGCGCAGCCCCTGCACCACCGTGGCGATCCGATCGGACTCCTTGACGCGGAGCTCGCCCGCTCCGCGGACCACCGTCTCCCCCTGCGCAAAGCACCCCAGGAGCGCCACCAGGGGCAGCTCGTCGATCGCGAGCGGCACCTCGGCCGGCTGCACGGTCGTAGCCTGCATCGGCCCGCTGCGGACCTCCAGGTCGGCGACCGGCTCGCGCGCGCGCAGCGAGCCACGACCCTCCACATCACCAACCACGGTGCCACCCATTCGCTGCAGGATGCTCAGGAAGCCCGCCCGCGTCCAGTTCACGCCGACCCCTTCGAGCAGCACGCGCGACCCGGGGACGAGAACAGCGGCTGCGATCAAGAACGCAGCCGATGACAGGTCCCCCGGTACGTCGAGGCTCCGGAGCTCCAGCTCCTCCCCAGCGCGAACGGTCGTGCGGTAACCGCCCCCGGAGCGCTCGGCGCGCTCGATCCTCGCCCCGGCGCCCAGCAGCAGCCGTTCGGTGTGGTCCCGAGAGGCGACCGGCTCGAGCACCGTGGTCTCTTCGGTGCTCAGCCCCGCCAAGAGGACGCAGGACTTGACTTGGGCGCTCGGGACCGGAAGCTCGTACTCGATCCCGGAAAGGGGTGCCCCATGCACGGTAAACGGGGCAAAGCGGTCCTCGTGCGCGTCGATCCGGGCGCCCATCAGCCGCAGGGGCTCGGCGATCCTGTCGACGGGCCTGCGGCGAATCGACTGATCGCCGTCGAGTGTCACGCTGCAGCCCTGCTGAAAGGCCAGCCACCCGGGGAGCAGGCGCATCAGGGTCCCGGCGTTGCCGACATCGATTGCCGCCTCCGGCACCCGCGCGTTTCGCATTCCGCACCCCCGGATCAGCACCTCGCCGCCGGCCTGCAGGCCGGCGGCGCCTGCCTCACCGACTCGCGCTTCGCGGCGCTCGGGCTCACCGGCCCCAACCTCGCCCGCCCCCACCTCGACGCGGGCGCCGAGCTCTGCGACCGCGGCGAGAGTGCAGTCCGTGTCAGCCGCGCGGAGGTAGTTGCGGATCCTGACCGGCCCGCTGGACATCGCAGCGACGAGCGCCGCGCGGTGCGAGATCGACTTGTCCGGAGGCACACTCAGCCTCCCGCGCAGGGGGCCCGACGGCTCGAAACGTATGTTCACGCAGCGGTGCGCAGCGCCTTGCCTGCGACGTCCGCCGCGGCCTGCACCCGATCCATGTAATCCGCAAACTCGCTTGTGGGCAGGGCCTGTGCACCGTCGCAGATGGCCTCCTCGGGCTGCGGATGCACCTCGACGATGATCCCGTCCGCACCCGCCGCCGCCGCCGCCAGCGACAGCGGCAGGACGAGGTCACGCCGGCCAGCGGCGTGGCTCGGGTCGACGATCACAGGCAGGTGGCTGAGCTCCTTGAGCACGGGGATGGCCATCAGGTCAAGCGTGAATCGATAGGCCGTCTCGAACGTGCGGATGCCACGCTCGCACAGCATCACCGCGCCGTTGCCCTCCTTGAGGATGTACTCGGCGGCCATCAAGAGCTCTTCGAGCGTCGAGGAGAGCCCGCGCTTGAGCAGCGCCGGACGCCCCGAGCGCCCAACCTCGGTCAGCAGCGAGTAGTTCTGCATGCTGCGCGCCCCGATCTGGATCACATCGGCGACCTCCAGTACCGCGTCCAGGTCGCGCAGGTCCATCAGCTCGGTGACGATCGGCAGGCCGGTCTGCGCCTTGGCCTCGGCCAGCATCCGCAGGCCCTCCTGGCCGAGTCCCTGGAATGCATAGGGCGAGGTGCGCGGCTTGTACGCACCGCCACGGAACAGCGTCGCACCCGCGTCGCGCACAATCTGCGCGATCTCTAGCGTCTGCTCGCGAGACTCCACGGTGCAGGGCCCAGCAATCATCGCGAAGCTCCCGCCGCCGATCTTCCTGCCGGCGATGTCGATCACGCTGCGCCCGCCATGCCTGAACTGCGAGGACGCGAGCTTGTAGGGCTTCAGGATCGGCACGACGCGCTCGACCCCCGCGGCGCCCTCGAGCTCCAGGCGCGCGACGTGCTCACGGTCGCCGATCGCGCCGATCACCGTCACTTCGTCACCTGCACTGATGTGGGTGCGCGCGCCGACGCTCTGCACGCGGTCGATCACGGCCTGAATTTCTTTCCCGGTGGCCCCCGGTTTCATCACGATCATCATCGGTTGGTCCTTTCTGCACTTGGAGACTCTAGCTGTAGGGGCGTCCGGCCCACGGTGGCGGGACCCTGCTGGGTCCCAGTCGGTTCCGGCGCTCAACCACTCATCGGGCCCCGTCGAGGGGCGAGCGCCGGCTGAGGGAGCCGGCGGTGGCCGAGCGCCTAGCTAAATCGCCAGGCGTAGAAACGCACGTAGGAGCAGCCCGGCTGTGCGGCGGTGACACTACCGGCGTGGATTGGGCTGCGGTCACTCATGCGCGTGCCTGATTTTGTAGCAGAGAAGCGAGCGCAAGTCCAAGTGTGGCGTGCTGGATCGTGCTCCAATATGGAGCACTATCGAGCACGCTCCCCGCGCGAGCTGGCGCGCCCTCGCTCTCGCCCTCGTCGGACCCCGTCGCGCCCCTCAGAGCAGCTCCCCCAAAGCTGCCACGAAGCGCGCATTCTCGCGCGCGGTACCCACGGTCACCCGCAGCGCGCCCGCGCGCCCCAGCGACGCTCCGGCGCGGACGAGCACGCCCCGCGTGGCCAGGCCCCTGACCACTTCGCCCTCATCGGTCGCATCCGGCAGCCGAACCCAGACGAAGTTTGCGTCGGACTGGGCCAGCCACAACCCGAGCTCGTCGATGCCCTCCTCCAGCTCCAGGCGCGCCGCGAGCGTTTGCGTGACGCGCCGCTCGACCTCGTCCTGATGGCGCAGCGCCTCGGTCGCCGCCGCTTGCGCCACGACGTTCAAGTAGAACGGCTGGCGAACCTGGTCTACCGCCACACGGAAGTCCTCCGACGCGCAGAGCGCATAGCCCACGCGCAGCGCCGCGAGCCCGTAGACCTTCGAGAAGGTCCGCAGCAGCACCAGATTCGGGTACCTGCGCAACAGGCGCACCGATGCGTAAGGGTCGCCCAGTCCGAGCGCGAACTCGCAGTAGGCCTCGTCGAGGATCACGCACACATGGGCGGGAGCGCGCGCGAGGAAGGCCTCGATGGCCTCCAGCGACAGCGCGGTCGAAGTCGGGTTGTTGGGGTTGCACAGCAGGACCAGACGCGTCGCGACAGTTATCTCCTCACCGATCGCTTCCAGGTCGTGGCGCTCGTCGCCATCGAGCGCCACCTCGATCGCGCGGGCGCCCGACGCCGCCGCCAGGTGCCTGTAAACAGAGAACGCCGGCCACGCGTAGAGGATTTCGGCACCGGGCTCCAGCAGCGCCTCGCCTGCCGCGAGCAGGATGTCGCACGAGCCGTTGCCCAGTGCGATCCGTTCGGGCGCTACGCCGTAGCGGTCAGAAAGGGCCCCGCGTAGCGCCGCGTAGGAGGGATCCGGGTAGCGGTTGGTGCCGCTCAGCACGCGCTCTGCGGCCGCCACGACGACCGGCAATGGCGCAAAGCACGACTCGTTGGAAGCGAGCATCGCCACGTCCGCCCCGAGGTCATAGCCGGAGGCCACCGGGTAGACGGGGATGCGGCGGATCCGCTGTGCAAACTCGATTGCCATCGGCCCTATTGTGCCGAGTCCAGATCGGCCCTGAGCGCGCGCGCCGCGCCGAGGTACACGTGGCGGGGCCGATGCTCCTCGGAGGCGTAGTAATGGACCATCACGCGGATCACGCGTCCCAGCGACCCGGGCACCGGAACTTCCCGCGCACAGAGCAACGGGACGTCCTCGAGCCCCAGACGGCGGGCTGCGACGGCCGGGAACTCCGCATCGAGGTCGTCGGTGAGGGTGAAGATGCAGCTCACCATCGCCTCGGATGAAAGCGCATTGCGCTCCATCAGCTCGCGCATCAGCTCGTCGGTGGCGCCTAGGATCGAGTCGGCGTCGTTGGCCGTGACGCCGTTGGCGCCGCGGAGCGCGAAGAGCCGCATTGTGACCGATTCTGCCAGAGGCTGGCCAGGAGCGCCAACGCCCATCAGATCAGTGCCAGCCACGAGCGCCGACGTCGATCAGGGGGCGACCACGGGGCAGCGTTTGCGCGCGGTAGCTTCGTGTGCGGCGCTAATCTACCTCGTACACGGTCGCACACCCAAAGTGGCGGGTCGACCGAACGATCGGCGCGAGCGGCCGCCCCAGGTCCGCGCGGGATTCGCAGTCCGAGAGCACGAAGCGCGCGCCGCTGCCGAGCACCAGCGCGCGGGCGGCGCTCGGCGTCAACGTGCCATCCAGCAGCTTCTGAGCCATCTTTGCACGCCCGCCGCAATCCGGCTCTGACCACAGGCAGTCGCCCACGAACGTGCGGCGCCCGGTCTGCGCGGGCACCACCGAACCGAGATAGAAACGAGTGATCACCCCCCCTGGCATCCGGTCATGGTCGAGGTAAGCGAGTGCTCGGCGCTCATCTGCGGTGATGAAGCTAGCGTTGCCGGCGCTCGGCGCCACCAGCGCACGAGCGCTGTGCAGCTCGTACACGGTCGCTGGGAGCGTCGCGGCGGCGAGCACGAGCCATCCGAGCAACCGCCTGCGTGATCGATGAAGGTGAAAACGGATTGGCCACGAAATGCCGCTGGCGGCGCGCGAAACGCCCTGCACGGCCAGCACGGCGAGGGGAATCGTGACACCCTCGAACGCGTGCAAAGGGGTGGCGGCGACTCCGCTGGCGGAGACCAAGAACACTCCGAGCGCGGCGAGCGGCCAGATGCGCGTCGCGAGCGCGATGAAGCTCTTCGGCGCTCCTCGGTAGGCGAACGCGGCAGGCAGCGCGAGCGGTGCGAGCGCCAATGCGATCGTCCATAGCGAAAACGAGTGCTTGCTCGCCTCGCGCGCGAGTGTCCATGAGCGGTCTGCTTGGCCAAGGATCGCGTAATAGAACAGCGGGACACCTGTAGCGACCACGGTCAACGCCAGCAGGGGCAGTCGCGCCCGTAGCTCCAGCCACCCGGGTCCCCGCCACGTGATGGCGCGCGACCCGCGCCCCCGCCACCCGGGCCCCCGCCACCCGGGCCCCCGCCACGCGATTCCCCGCGACCCGAGTGCGCGCCGGCGCCCGAGCCCACGCCGGCGCCCTGGACGCCGCGCGACTCCCCGCCACGCGACGAGCTCCGCGCCGGCGAGCGTCAGGGCCAGCAGCTCGCCCTGCCAGGGGTGCATCGAGCTCGCCAGGGCTCCGAGCAGCGGCGGTCCCCACGCGAGCCGCCTTGCCTTCCGAGCGCGGTCATATTGCAGCAGCGCGAGCAGCATCGTCGCGAGCGCCACGAGCCCGAACGTGTAGCCCCACGACAGGAAGCCGATGAACAGGTCGCCGACGACCCCGAAGGACCCGTAGACGACGGTGAAGGACCCGAAGAACAGCCCGAGCGCGAGTGCCGCCCGCCTCCCGTCCCGCCACGACAGGCTCCGGTGCACGTACTGCCGGACGGCATAGAACGCCCCGCCGACGGCGACCGGCTTCCACAACAGCAGCGAGAGCCAGGGCGCCACGCCGAGCGCGGAGATGGCTCCGGAGATCACCACGGCAGGTTGGAAGTAGTCGGCCGGCGTGGAGCGCAGCACGAACAGGTTCGAGGCGAGCAGGTGTCGCGCGGCGTCGTGGATCCACGACAGATACTGCATCTGGTCCACCAGGTAGATGCCATCGGTCCCGGTCCAAGTACGGCCGTGGACAACGACCTGCCAGAGATCCAGCCCGAGCACCCAGACCGAGATGACGGCGAACGCGGCCAGCATCGCCAGCTCGACGCCGTCGACCCGCGGTCGCCGCGGGCCGCCCTGAGCAGCGCCGGCGTCGCCACCGAGCGCGGTCGTCCGGGCTTCGCCGCGCTCACCGAGCATTCACGCTCATGATGCCAGCGCTCCCGGCCCGCGGTGCGCAACGAGCGGTGCTTTCTTACGAAAGCCTTACTGCGCGAGCTTGCGCTGGAGCGTGTTCGACGCTCTCGCGGCGCTACCCCTCGACGGGTCGATGCCGTGCTGAGAGAGCACGATTCCGGTCTCCGGCATGAAAGTCAACACTAAGAACACAGTCAGCACGAGCGCTCCCCGGCGTAGCCTGACGCTACTCGCGAGAGCCGCCAGCGGCAGCAGCCAGACGACGTACCAGGGAACGAGCCAGGCGAGGCTCGCGATCAGTGCAAGCGTCGACCAGCCGGCGCCTGCCAGCCAGTCGACCCGACGGCGAAGGAGGTGGGCGACGGTGAGCACGACCGCGACGTTGGCCACCCGCAGCAGCGCGGGGGCACCGCCGCCGAGTCCGATCGCGAGGCCGACCAGGTTGGGGATGCTGAAGTTGGTCAGAAGCCTGCTCTGGTCAAACAGATTGGGAATCGAGAGCCCGAACAGCGCGAGGTCGAGCGCGACCAGCGGGACGGCCGCCAGCGCGGCGCCCGCCAGGATGCGCATTCGGCGCTGGGAGGGCCGTGCCGCCAGCAATAGGAATGGGAGCAGCAAGACCGCTGTGAACTTGACAGCCACCGCGAGCGCCACCATCGCCCCCGCGGAGCGGTCCCGGCGCGCGAGCAGCAGCGCGATAGCCGCGATCGAGGGCACGAGCATGAAGAAGTCGTTGTGAAAGCCGCCAAGCGCGTAGATCAGGAAGATCGGATTGCCCGCCACGAACAGGACGGCGAACCGCGGGTCGCGTCCCATCAGGCGCGCGCACTTCCAGACCAAGGCCACGAAGCCGAGGCTCGCGAGCACTGTCGCCACCTTGAGCGCCCAGTAGGCGACCGGCAGCGAGACGAACGCCAGCGGATACGTGGCGGCGGTGAAAAGCGGCCCGTACGGACTGCGCAGGTTGTGCCACGTGGTGAATCGGTACACGGGGTCGTGGAGCTCCCGCGCGACCACCTGGGCGTATGGGTTCAGATGATGCAGGGCGCCAAGGCGCGCATAGCCGAGGTAGTTGAACAGGTCGGTGAGCTGCAACGTCGGGCTCATCAAGAGGATCACGTGCAGTACCACTACGCAGATCGCGATCGTCCGCAACGAGAGGACGCGGACCGCTGCCAGCGCAACCCCGTAAGCGACGGTCATCGCCACCAGGATCATGCTGAACCCCAGATTCAGGGTATTGGGGTCGCGGATCAGCGTTCCAAGCACGCCGTGCAGCGGACCGGACTCCCAGTGCGGGAACGAGAGGTTGCTGGTCGGCACCAGCACCGATGGGCCGGCGCTCGCAAGCGCGACGACTCCAAACGCCCCCGTGATCAGTGCCCCGAGCGCCAAGCGCCCGGCGAGGGGATTCGTTGCAACGCGCGCCAGCGGCGGTCGCAGGCGGACGCCAAACGGCGCGACCCGCGGAAGCGCAACCGCCGGCTCGGCCAGTCCCGCCCCGGCACCGGCGCCACGTCCGGCAATGGACGCGGTGGGCCGGGCGTGTCCGGCAAGTCCGGCGTGCCTGATGACCCTAGCGAGCGCGACAGGCACGCCCTGGCTGCGCTTCTGTCGCATGGATCCGAATACTGCCGCCCCGGGCGTTGGGGGCGCCCACCTCGAAGGTTGGAATCTGGTTAAGCGGCCGTCGTGGCGATATCGAGGTCGAGCCCATTTGCTCGGCTAGGTGGGCTTGGCGAAACGCTTGGCGAAACTCGTCGCAGCCGTCCGCGATGACTGATGGGAAGTAGCCCCAGCCTCTCCGCAGCGTGGCAGTGCTCTGTGCTCGCGACTACTCGCCCGCGTGGGCGCCCCGGCGAGGAGACCTGATCTGAGCATTGGCTGTGGAGCCGGCGAGGCCTCGGGGTGAGCTCGATAGGACTCTCACGGGCCACCGGGCGTCAGAGCTCGACAGTCGAGTTCTGCTGAGAGGCGACTGTCGCGTGGAGCGCGGATAACGACACGCACACGACAGTCGCCTCAGCGGTCTCGTCGACTGTCGAGCTACGGCGCGCGCAGGGTCCCCTGAGAAAAGCAACGCTCGGGTCGCGACCGCTCTCGGGTCGTGACGCGCTCGGGGTCGCGACGCGCTCGGGTCGCGACGCGCTCGGGTCGCGACGCGCTCGGGTTCTCCCCCCTATTTTCACCGGACCCGGGCAGCCGGCGAAGCCGGCGCGGGAAACTGATGGGAAATCCCGATGCCCGTAGCTTTACCAGGTTCCGGTATTTCAGCCACCCGCGTACGGCCGAAAGCCACCCCAACTAACCGGCACTGTCTGGCCCACAACCGAAGTGTACCGTATTGCGTACACGCAAGCGCCCTGTTAATCAGCATCCTGGCGTCCGAAGGTTGGCCCCGCGACAGTTGCCCGCATTCAACAAGTCCTGAGACCAGTCGGCTAGCCGTGACAAAGCTGCTGATCAACAAGACCTGCCAAGAGCGGACGACGGGGCTCGGACCCGCGACCTTCGGCTTGGGAAGCCGACGCTCTACCAACTGAGCTACGTCCGCGCTGCGGGCGATTCTAAGGGTCACCGTCAACTGCACCGACAGGATGCGGATCGG
>JALYUQ010000226.1 GCA_030853685.1 Actinomycetota bacterium
GCTCACGCAGCACCCCGAGCACGCGCTCGACGCCGGCCAGCGAGCCGATCGTGGCCATCCGCTCACTGCGGGCTTTCAGCTCCCCCGGCGTCTGTGACCCCCGCAGGATCAAAATGCTGAGGAGCGCGAGCTCCTCTCGGCCGAGGCCGAGGGCGGTCTCGGCCAGGTGGCGGTACTTGATCGTGCGGCTCCCGGCGCCGCTGGCCAGGCGCGCCAGGCCGTAGCGACAGAGCCGCTGCGCCCCATCTCGTACCGTAGCCTCGTCATAGTCGGTGACCGGATCGCGATTGGTCGATTGGTTGCACGCCAACCGCAGTGCGTTCAACGACAGCGGATACTGCTCGGGCGTCGTCCAGCGCTTCTCGATCAGGCATCCGAGCACACGCTGCTCGGGCGGCGTCAGCGCGGCGATGTGCACGCGGTGAGGATAGACCTAAAACAAGCGATCCCGGCCGTAGCAGGCTGGTTGATGGGTCGGGAGCGACGCGGTGAGGATTCAACGCGGCTGCGGGGGCGCTGAGGAGCGATCCGGATGGCGATTGGGGGTCGCGCTTGGTGTGGGTGGGTGTCGGATGACGCTATCTGACCGTTGGTCGGGGGTCGCTGGCGCGGCGGCCTGTGTGGCCGGTGGTTGATGTGTCGGGTTACAGGTTACGGGTTACGGTTGGTCGGTCAGAGGGTGTCGAGCAGACGGAAGAACGCTGGCAGCCATGGGTTGTAGGTGAGGATGCGCCAGCGTACGCGTCGGCCGGTGGTGATGATTTGGCAGGGGATGGTGATAAACGCGGCGAGGAAGGTCCGGAAGTCCATGGTGAGCAGGCGGCGGCGTTGCTCGTTGTGACGTTCGGCCCAGCGTGGGGTGACTGGTAGTCGTAGCGCGCACCAGGCTTTCAGGCTCCAGGCGAGTGCGGCCATGGTCATGTAGGCCCAGTTGGCGTGCAGGGTGTTCAACTGGGGCGTGCAGGGCGCGCACGCCGGATTTGAGCTGGCTGATGAGGTTCTCCTGGTTGCAGCGCTGCCGGGCCTCGTTGATGATCTCATCAGCGGTCATGTCGGGGTCGTTGGTGATGTAGAAGAAGTAGCGGTACTCGCTGAACAGGACGTTCTCGCCGCGCTCGACCGAGATGTTCTTGCGCAGTGCGACGACCCGGTAGTCGCGCGTGCACTTGCCGGGCCGGTAGGAGAACTCGACGACGTCCTCGGCCTTCTGGCGCAGCGTCTTGTAGTTGCGCTCGCGCACGATCTCGTCCTTGACGTCGCGCGGCCGCGTGCGTTGCGTGCTGGCGATCTGGGCCTCGGCGCGGGTGACGAGCTCGTGGTAGATATCCTCGTCGGTGCTCTGGGCTCGCTGGATGAGATTGGCCTTGGCGTCGTAGCCGAACACGAACCGCACGCCGTCTGTGTCCCAGCGGTCCAGCTCGGTGCTGAGCGAGAAGTCGGTGTCGCCCCGCAGACGGATCTGCTCAAACCCGGCTTGCCGGCACAGGCCGATCGCCCGGTCGTAGTAGTCGACCACGCCCTCGTGGCTGGGGCGGTTGGCGCCCAACAGCCCCAGATACAAGGGTTCTTTGGTGTTCGCGAGCGAGACCAGCAGCGCCGAGTACCCCCAGATGCCTTTGTAGGAGATGTCCATGCCCTGCTTGGTCGTCGCGTCGGTCGGCACGATACTGGCGTCCGCGTCGATGATCGCCGGCTGCCGAAAGAAGGAGTCCGGCTGACGTTGCCAGACCTTCACCCGGGCTCGGTTGATCGCTTCCTGAAGGGCCATGATCGAGGCCGCGTCAAAGCGCCGGCAGAAGTCCCCGGCGGTCGTCGGATCGGGCAGGCTCTCGGTCCCCAGGCCGTCGAGGAACACCCGGTCACAACGGCGCGCCTCTATGTCCTCCAGGCGCCGGCCGCCGCACAGGGCGTTGTAGGCGATGTTCAACACGTGGTCGGACTCGTAATAGGGCTTGTGCAACTTCAGCAACTCCAGCGAGCTGTCGATCTCGCCGGCCAGCCCGACATCACCGATCAGCTTCGCGATCATCCCGATCCCGCCGTGCGCGGTGGCTTTCGTGCGCGCCGAGAGCTCGTAGGCGATGTTCGCCCGCCCGAGCACCGGCCCGCTCATGTTCGGGACAACAGCGCGCGCAAGGCGCCGCTCGATCGCGCTCGCCTCGGCCTGCAGCCTCGCGGCTCGTCTGCGTCGGCTCGTACTCATCGGTCCCCTCCTGGTCTGGTCACACCCATACCAGACAGTATACATACTGTCTGGTATGGTCGTGGATACTGACCACAGGAGACACGCGATGCCACCCCCCAACACCACCAAGCAGCTCGCCGACTACGAGCAGAAATATCGCGAGCTGGCCGCCCAGCTCGCGACCATCGGCCTGATCCACTCAGGCACCGTCACCTGCCGCTACACCCGCTGCGCGACCCCCGGCTGCAAATGCCACGCCGACCCGCCCCAGCCCCACGGCCCCTATACCAGTGGACTACCAAGATCAACGCCAAGACCGTCACCCGCCGACTCAACGAGAACGAGGCGAAGCTCTACCAGGAATGGATCGACAACGACCGCCGACTACGACGCCTCCTCCAACAGATGCGCCAGATCGCCGCCAAAGCCGCCGAGCTGCGACTCAAACAAGCAACCAGCCCGTAACCCAGCAGGCATCACCCCAACACGCACACAGGCAGCCAGACCCCGCCTCGCCGCCGGCCCACAAAACCCCGGAACACACGGCTTTTCCAGCGCTCGCCAAGTCCTCACGCCTAAATCTACGCTTGGTTTAGGGATAGAGAGATAGAGAGGCGGCGAGGGAAATCGGTAGCCTCGCGACTGCGCGTATAGAGATTGTCAGTGGATTTTCAGAGTTGGCTGCTTTGATTCGATGTGTGGCCAAATCCGAAGGGAGCGAGATCGCGTGATCGAAGTGACGAATGTCACGAAGCGCTACGGGGACAAGGTCGCCGTGCGAGACCTCACGTTCGAAGTGTCGCCCGGGATCGTGACGGGCTTCCTCGGCCCGAACGGCTCGGGAAAGTCGACGACGATGCGGTTGATCCTCGGTCTCGATGCACCTGATTCGGGGCGCACGCTGGTCAACGGCAAGCCATATCGCGACCACCCCGCGCCGCTGCACGAGGCCGGCGCGTTGCTCGAGGCGCGCTCGGTCCATACGGGACGCTCGGCGTCCAATCATCTGCTCGCGCTTGCCCAGACCCACGGCATCGCGCGCGCACGCGTCGACGAGTTGATCGAGATGGTCGGCTTGCGGGAGGTAGCGGGCAAGCGAGCCGGCGGGTTCTCGCTCGGGATGGGCCAGCGCCTGGGGATCGCGTCCGCTCTGCTCGGCGATCCGCAGACCGTGATGCTCGACGAGCCTGTCAACGGACTTGATCCCGAGGGAATCAAGTGGATACGAAACCTGCTGAAGAAGCTCGCCGGCGAAGGACGCACGGTCTTCGTCTCCTCACATCTGATGAGCGAGATGGCGCTGACCGCCGAGCACTTGATCGTGATCGGCCGCGGTGAGCTGATCGCGGACATGAGCGTCCAGGGGTTCGTACAAGGCGCTGCCAAGCGCCCCGTGCGCGTTCGCTCGCCGGCGCTCGAGAAGCTCACGAAGCTGGTCGCAGGGCCAGAGGTGAGCGTCGAGGCCCTAGAGCCCGGGCTCGCCGAGATCCGGGGGCCGGACTCCGAGCAGATCGGCACGATCGCGGCTGAGAACGGCATCGTCCTATACGAGCTGACCCCCCAGCAGGCGTCCCTGGAGGAGGCATTCATGGAGCTGACCCACGACTCGCTCGAGTTTCACGGCGACGGCGAGGTGGGCGCCAAGCCGGAGATCAAGCCGGCAATTCAGCCGGAAGGAGAGCTCGCGTGACCGCCACGACCGCCAGTGCTCCGCGCGTGGGTCGGGTCACCCAGAGCCGCGTGGCGCTGTCTGAGTGGACCAAGCTGCGCTCGGTCCGCTCGACACGCTGGTCCCTGCTGGTGACGCTGCTCTTGATAATCGGGATCGGGATCCTCGCCTGCGCAGTAATCGAGTCGCGCTGGCCGCGCCTCAGCCCGAGTGACCGTCAGCACTTCCACCCGCTGCGGGCGAACCTCGCGGGCGTGAACTTCGCCCAGCTCGCGATTGGCGTGCTGGGTGTGCTCGTGATCACCGCCGAGTACTCGACCGGAATGATTCGCGCCACGGTCTGCGCTGTGCCCAAGCGCCTGCCTGTCCTTTGGGGCAAGGCGCTGGTCTTCGGTGCCGTGGCCTTCGCGGTCAGCCTGCCGGCCGTTTTCATCGTCTTCTTCGCCGGGCAGTCAGTTCTGAGCGGACAGCACATCAACCTCGCCGTTTCGCACCCCGGCGTCATCCGGTCGCTGTTCGGTGCGGCGCTCTACTTGATGACGATGGGCTTGTTCGGTCTTGGCCTTGGCGCGATCGTCCGCAGCACCGCCGGAGGCATCGCCGCGCTCGCCGCGATCGTCTTCGTCCTGCCGCCGATCATCGGAATCCTTCCCTCGAGCGTGGCCAACTCGATCACCCCTTACCTACCGAGCAACGCAGGCGGTGCGGTCTGGACCATCAACCCCGATCCCCACACGCTCGCGCCCTGGGCCGGATTCGCCCTCTTCGCCGCCTACGCCGCGGTATCGCTTGTGATCGCCGCTGTGCTCCTGATCCGGCGCGACACCTCGTAAGCGTTGCCTGACGGAGCTGTCAGCGGAACTGGCCAACTCGTGGGCGCCGCTGTCACTTGTGCTGGGACGGGACGCATGATCGAATACCAGCGGTGCTAAGCAGGCTCGCCGGCTTCACCCACGCCCATGCTCGCCCCGTGCTGGCGAGCGCCATCCTCGGCGCGGTGATCGCGGGCGCGTTGGGGTTCTCGGTCGCCAAGCGCTTGAGCCCGTACGGAGAGACCGATCCGGCGACCCAGAGCGTCCAGGCGACCAACCGCTTCCAGCGCGCCACCGGGCGCCAGATCGACCCTGGGATCGTGGCGGTGGTGCGCTCGGGCGATGTGCGCCGCGCCGGAGCGCGGCTCCGCGTGGACGAGATCGCGGCCGAGCTGCGCGCGCAGCGGGGTGTCGCGAGCGTCCAGAGCTTCTACACCACCCACAACCCGGCGATGGTCTCGCGCGACGGGCGCTCGGCCTACGTGCTGGCGTACTTCAAGGCGCTGGCGGGCACGGGCGACGCGCAGCGGATTGCAGACCGCCTCGCAGGCCAGCGCGGCGTTGAGCTGGGTGGCACGGCGATCGCCGGCGCCCAGATCGCCAACCAGCTCAGCCGCGATCTCGAGCGCGCCGAGCTGCTGGCGTTCCCGTTCATCCTCTTTCTATCCCTGCTCTTCTTCCGCTCGCTGGTGGCGGCCCTGCTGCCGGTGCTGCTCGGCGGGCTGTCGATCCTGGCGACGCTCTTCGCCCTGCGCGTGATCTCGAGCTTCGCCCACCTCTCCGTGTTCGCGCTGAACCTCGTCACCGGCATGGCGCTCGGGCTGGCGATCGACTACAGCCTGTTCATGGTCTCCCGCTATCGGGAGGAGGCCGCCAGCTCGGGCTTCGGCGTCCAAGCGCTGGAGCGCACGATGCGGACCTCCGGGCGTACGATCCTCTTCAGTTCCCTGACGGTGGCGGCCGCGATCGCCTCACTGGCGATCTTCCCGCAATCCCTCCTCTACTCGATGGGAATCGCGGGGGCACTGGTCGCCCTGATCGCCGCTGCGCTCGCGCTGATCGTGCTGCCTGCGCTCTTGACGATCCTAGGTCCGCGCGTCAACGCACTAGCGCCTGACCGCCTCGCGCGCGCTGCGCGGCGCGACGCGAGGCCCGCGCAGAGCGGCTTCTGGTACCGCCTGCCGCGATTGGTCATGCGCCGGCCGGCGCTGATCGCAACGGTGAGCGCCGCATTTCTGGTCGCGCTCGGGATTCCCTTTTCGGGCATAGAGTTCATCTCCATCGACGCCAGCGTGCTGCCGGTGAGCGCGAGCGCGCGGCAAGTCTCAGACACGCTGGCGCGCGAGTTCCCGCCCAACCGCACCTCGCCGCTGGAGCTCATCCTCGGTGCTCCCGCAGGCTCACAAGAGGTCAAGGCACTCGCCGCCCGCATTGGCCGGCTGTCCGACGTCGCCGCCGTGGCTCCCGCGCAACCTGCCGGCCCCAACCCCGGTCCCAGCACGTCCCTGCTCGCGGTGGCGCCACTGCACGCGCCGCTCAGCGCCCAGACCAGACAGCTCGTGCGAAGCGTGCGAGCCATTGGCGCACACGAGCCTGTTTATGTAGGCGTCACCGGACAGACCGCATCGGAGGTCGATCTCGAGCACAGCCTCGGCGCTCACCTCCCGGCCGTCCTGGCCATCGTGGTGGCCTCCACGCTGATCCTCCTCTTTCTCATGACCGGATCGGTGGTGCTGCCGCTCAAGGCGGTGTTGATGAACGCCCTCAGCCTGAGCGCGATGTTCGGGATCCTCGTCCTGATCTTCCAGGACGGCAACCTGGAGGGACTGCTCTCCTACCGCAGCCAAGGTGCGCTCGAGGTCACCCAGCCAGTCCTCCTGTTCGCGATCGGGTTCGGCCTGGCGACCGACTACGGCGTCTTCCTCTTAGCGCGGATCAAGGAGGCCCACGACGCAGGGATGCCAAGCTCGGAGGCGATCGCGATCGGACTGGAGCGCACAGGCAGGATCGTCACCGCCGCGGCGCTCCTGCTCGCGGTCGCGGTCGGAGCGATCGCGACCTCCCAGCTCGTGTTCGTCAAGGAGCTCGGCCTGGGGGCCGCGCTTGTGGTGCTGATCGACGCCTCGATCGTCCGTGCCCTGCTGGTCCCGTCGCTGATGAAGCTCCTCGGCTCGCGCAACTGGTGGGCGCCGGCGCCGCTGCGTCGGCTGCACGACCGGATGGGCTCGAGCGAGCGCGAGCCGGTGTCCGGGGCGTAGGGACTGCGTATCGGGTCGATGCGTTGATACCGAGAATGCAGCAGGTTGTTCGCGGCCCCTCCGGTCCGCCGACGGCATGAACTGGGCGCATATTTGGTTGGATATCATTGCTCAATGGACATTGCTCTCGTGCTTCGTCGCGCCCGCCTTCGGGCCGGACTGAGCCAGGCGCAGCTCGCCGCGCAGGCGGGGACCTCGCAAGCGACGATCTCTGCCTACGAGAGCGGACGCAAGCAGCCGTCGGTAGCGACGCTCGATCGGCTGCTGGGGGCCACCGGCTGCCGGCTGACGGTCGCGCCCACGCGGCGATCCGGCCGCGAGCCCACCAGCGAGCCGGATGCTGCACGGCTGAACCGTGCCGGCAAGACGTTCGTTGACGTGCTCGCGCTGGCGCAGGCGCTACCAGTCCGTCATCAACCGACGCTCGGCTACCCTCGCATCGGCCGGCCGCCCAACAGGCCAGCGTGACGCTCCCCGAGCGCGTCGTCTTGCTGCACAAGGCGCTCGTGCGCCCGCGGATCCCGCACGCGTTCGGCGGGGCGATCGCGCTCGCCTACTCGACGCTCGACCCTCGCGGCACCAGCGACATCGACGTCAACATCTTCGTCGCGGCGAGTGAGCCGAGCCGTGCGCTGCGCGCGCTGCCCGGCGACATTGCGCAGCCAGAGGGCACCGATGAGACAATCCGCCGCGAGGGCCAGGTCAGGCTGTGGTGGGACGAGACCCCGGTGGACCTGTTCTTCGACTACGTTCCCGTGCACGCCGATGCCGCACGCCATCGCCGGACTGTGCCGTTCGTCGGAACACGGATCCCGGTCCTCGGACCAATCGAGCTGGCAGTCTTCAAGGCGATGTTCGACCGCACGCGTGACTGGGCGGACATCGAGGCGATGATCGCGGCGGGCGCCCTCGACCTCGATGCCGTGAGAAGGACCCTGCGACCGATGCTCGATACCGACGATCCACGCTTCGGCCGTCTGGAAGAGGCTCAGCGCCGAGCGCAGGGGTAGTGCTCGCGCAACCGGTGGCGTTTCGTTGGGCGTGGGCGATGGCTTGCCCAAGCCTTGCGTGTTCATGCTCATCGCGATAGTCGGCGACGAGCAACGCGCTGCTCTCGAGTGCCCGCGCGAGTCTGCGGTCCAATGAGCGGGAGATATAGCCGCCGACCTTGCAGCCGGGAACGGGAGGCTCGAGTGCCCTGGCCGAAGGCTGCCGCTCCGGCATCGGTTATGGCTGGCTCGGCGCCAGTCCGCCGCCCGGCCGCTCGGGGCGTGAGCAGTACCGATCCGCGTCGCTTCTTAGGCCCAGGGCCGCGACTTCGCTCCTCGGGGCCGGAGAGGAGGGCGAGGCAGGGGAGAAGGGCGAGGCAGGGGAGGAGGGGGCGAGGCAGGGGAGGAGGGCGCAGAGATGAACGAGTTGTCACTCCCACATGGTTCTCGCACCGTTCTCCTCCCCGTGCGCCCGTTCACCAAAAGATCACAGCACGGAGGTTCGTTGTTCACGAATTGACGAATTGGCGACTTTGCAGGTGAATCCTTCACGTTATGACCGACATGACCGACACCGTTGCCGCCAACGCCACGACCACCGCCCCGATCGGCGGCCCCAGCGCCACCACCACCATCCAGACCGCCACGACCGCCGACGCCTCGACGACGATGTCCCGAACCGACATGCACGTCCACAGCACCGCGTCCGCGCTCTCGAAGCTCGGCGTCCAGCGCTCGCTCGCGCTTCCGGAGTGCGCTACGGAGCCCACGGAGGTCTACGAGCTGGCCAAGCGCCGCGGAATGGACTTCGTGACGATCACGGACCACGACACGATCGCCGGCGCGCTGACGCTGGGGCACCTCCCCGACACGTTCATCTCCGAAGAGCTGACGGTCTGGTTCAAAGGCGAGCCACAAGCGGTGCGCGTGCTCTGCTACGGGATCACGCCCGCAGACCATGATTGGCTGCAAGCCCATCACGACGATGTCGAGGCGTGTGCGGAGTACCTGCATTTCAGCGAGATAACGGCCGCTCTGGCGCATCCTTTCTACGTCGTGGAGGCGCCCTTGACGGCGCGTCACCGGCGCCGCCGCGCGCAGCTCTTCCCGATCTGGGAAACCCGCAACGGCGCGCGGGCCAAGGAGCTCAATCTGCCGGCGTTCGTCTACATCGAAACCCATGGCGGCACGGCGATCGGGGGCTCAGACGACCACGCCGGAATCGACGTCGGGCGGACGTTCACCGAGACTCCCCGCACCGCCACGCCACAAGAGTTCCTCGCTCACATCCGTGCGGGGCGAGCCGGGGCCCACGGCGTGCAGGGGAGCGCCGCGAAGTGGACGCACGCCGGGATGGCGCTCGCGATCAGGGCGTTCGGCCAAGCACAAACGACAGATCGTCCGGACCCGGGAGCGGTGCTGAAGATCGTCGAGCGCGTCCTACGCGAGGGGGAGCACCGGCACGGCGCCGCCGGCACGGACCTCGGACCCCAGGATGCACGCGCTCTGCTGCGCGCCTGGCTGCAGGCGGTGGGACTCGAGATCGACGAGCGCAAGCTGCTCGAGCTGCTCCAGGAGGGCCAGCTCAGCCACCCCGACCTCTACCGTCGCGCCCGGCGCATCCACGAGCGCTCGCTCGCGGCGGCCGCGCGGAGGATCGCCGCGATGACTGGCGGCGGTCCCGGGAATGAGGGGGACGGCGACGCGATGACCGGCGGCGGTCCCGGGAATGCAGGATATGGCGACCCGCTGACCGGCGGCGCTCCCGCGGATGGAGGGTTGGACGTGAAGGTCGGCGCGCTGGCTCTGTTCGACGCGTGCATCCCGGTGATCGCCTATGCCACTGCGTCCGCTTTCCTCGGGCGTGAGAAGGCCAAGCTGATCCGCAGCGACGGCGATCGTCCGCGCGTCGCCTTGGTCGCCGACGGCCTCGGCGGGATGCACGGCGGCACCCACACGGTCGAGGAGATTCGCGACCGGGGGGGCCCGGGGTCGAGGTCGAGGTGATCGGGACGGATGCCGGCGTGGATCGCAGGCTCGGCGCGGTGGCCGAGATCGACGTACCCTTCTACCCCGGGCTTCAGATCGGCGTTCCGAGCCTTCCGGGGATCGTCGATGCGCTGGCCGAGGGCCGCTATGACGTGGTCCACGTGTGCTCTCCGGGTCCCGCGGGCATCGGCGCCTGCCTGATCGCGCGCGTGCTGGAGCTGCCCGTCCTCGGGAGCTACCACACCGAGCTGGCGGCCTATGCGGGCCTGCGCTCAGGGCAGCCCCAGCTCGAAGCCTTGGCGAGTATCGCGCTGGCGGCCTTCTCGGTGCGTGCGAAGTCGTGCTGTCCCCGAGCCCGGCCAGCGACGAGCGGCTCGGCCAGCTCGGAATCGAGGCCGAGCGGATCAGTCGCTGGGATCGCGGCGTCGATGTCGGGCGATTTCACCCCAAGCTCCGGACGCCCGGATTGCTGCCAGACGCGATCAATGTGCTCTACGCGGGGCGCTTGAGCAAAGAGAAGGGCATCGACTTGCTGGTCGATGCGTTCCAAGCGGCGCGGTGGCGGGATCCGCGCTTGCACCTCGTGCTCGCGGGCGGCGGGCCCGAGCAGGAGCAGATCGCGCAGCGACTCGGTGAGCAGGCCACGTTCCTGGGCTGGCTCGACGGAGAAAACCTCGCCCGCACCTACGCGAGCGCCGACGTCTTCCTATTCGCCAGCCAGACCGACACCTTCGGCCAGGTGATCCTCGAGGCGCAGGCGAGTGGCTTGCCGGTGGTGGCGGTGGCCGAGGGCGGCCCCGCCACGCTCATACGCAGCGGCGAGACCGGGCTGCTGGTGCCCCTGCACGCGGACACGCTCGCTGATGCCGTGCTGACTCTCATAGCTTCGCCCCTGCTGCGTGAGCGACTGCGCCGCGCCGCGCTGAGCGCCGTGCGTGGGCGCACCTGGGACGCCGCGCTGGCCCGGCTTGGCGACGGGTACCGCCGTGCCCTTGGAGAGCGCGCATCCGACCAGGCACGGAGCATCGCGTAGCGTTACCGGGGTGATCAGCGACGCGGTGATCCCCGTTGCCAGCCTCGGAACGCGCCTGCTTCCCGCGACCCGATCCCAGCCCAAGGAGATGCTGCCGGTTCTCGGCAAGCCGGTGGTGCAGATGTGGTCGAGGAGCTCGTGCGGGCGGGGATCAAGCGCGTCCTGTTCGTGACCGGTCGGCGCAAGCGCGCGATCGAGGACCACTTCGACCTCGACCTCGACCCCGAGCTCGAGCATGGGGTCGGCGCCGGGCCGCTGATCGATCCGCGCAGCGGACTGCAGATCCTCTATACGCGCCAGATGCGCCCAGCCCGGCTGGGAGGCGCCCTTCGTTACGCCGAGGGATTCGCCGGCGAGCCGGCGTGCGAAGGAGGTTCGCTCAGCGACCGCCTTTTGCGGCTTGAGTCACGTTTTCCCTACAAAACGGACCCTATTTCCCGGGGATAAGCGTGGCGCGGATGAGCGGCAGAGAAGCGAGGTGCTCGTCGGCAGTTATCAGCGTGAAGTCGTGAGCTAACGCTGTTGCCGCGATCCACAGATCGTTGGCTGGTTGTCTGCCGGTGGTGGCGCGCAGTTCGCCGTAGCGAGCCGCGACGGGGCGCTCGATCGGGACGATCAGGGTTTCGGCGAGCACCGCGGTGAGTCGCCCGAGTCGTTGCGCGCGGACGGTGCTGTCGGTGGCCAGCAGCACGCCGGCTTCGAGCTCCCCGACGCTGACTACGCTCACGACCCATGGCTCGTTGAGCGTGAGCGCGGGCGAGCTGACGAGAACGCTCGTGTCGATCAGAGCGGTCAAGGAGCCCAGGGGTCACGCACAGCGGCCGCGTCAGCGGCTCGAAGCTCTCTGAGTTCGGCGGCCCAGGCAGTATCGATCGGCGTTTCGGCGAATACGGCGACTAGCCGGTCGGGCGCGCCGGGTTTGCGAGCGTCGGCCAGCGGACCAAGCTCGGCGACGGGTCGGCCGCCGACGGTGATCGTGAAGTGTTCGCCCTGCTCGGCGCGTCGTAGGACGGCGCTTACGTCGTTTCGCAGTTCACGTTGCGCGATTAGGGCCATACCGCAAGCGTAGCAACGTTGCTACATACTGCCTAGAGACCCTGGGCGCTCGGGAGTCGACCCTCGGCTCGACGCGCGCAGATCATCGCGCACGTCTCGGGTGGACGCCGGCGAGGCCTCAGGAGTGTTCCGTATAGCCCCCCGAAACGGGATTCTTCACCAGGCGGGTCTTACGGGCACCGCTCGGCCAGGCGTGGTCGACGGGCCCGTCGGCTTGGGGGGTGTCCCGGCTTGGGTTCCCCTTTACGAAGACGGGCGTCTTGGAAGCCGGCCTACTGGGCGAAGAGCCGTTTGGCGACCAGTTCCAGCACGTCGGCGCGGGTACGCGCGCCGTGATCGGCGGCGATGAAGTGCTTGCCGATCGCCACTGAGAAGGCGATTAGGCTGCGGGCCTCGAGCTCGTCCTCGTCGGCGCAGACGGTGCTCAACAGCGCGCGCAGGTACTGCATGCGGCGGTTGTCGACGCGTCGCAGGCGATTGGCGACCGAGGGCTCGCGCCGGGACCAGTCGCGGACCGCGAGGTCGATCGGCAGCAGCTGGTCGCTGAAGGTGAGCGCGCCCGCCCGCTGCGCCTTGGCCTGGGGATCCCCGCCCTCGCGCTCGACGCGGTCGATCACCTCCTGGGTGCTGCGGCGTTCCCAGGTGTCGAGCATCTCGTCCAGGAGCGCGCGCCGGTCTGCGAAGTGCCAGTAAAAGCCGCCCCTGGTGACGCCGAGCGCGTGCGCGAGCGCCTCGATCCGGACGGCGTCGGGGCCGCCCGCGGCCAGAGCACCCAGCCCCGCTTCGATCCAGGTGCAGCGGGGCGTGCGGGTCGGGGCAGCCATCGTCTACGTGTATCGCACTCGGCCGCGGAGTTGACACCCCCACCTAGCGCGCCTAAGCTCGTTCCGTACATGACTGTATAGATGGAGGTCCACGAATGCGGCTCCCGAACACCGCGCACACTTCCCGGCCTTGGCGGATCCACGAGCTCACCCCCGACTTCCGGCTCGAAGACATGTGGGCGCTGCCGACGCCCGGGGGCCCGGACGACCTCCCTCGGCTGGTGGCGCAGATCGCCGCCGGCGACACGTCGACGAACCCGTCCCGCGTCGCCCGCACGCTGTTTGCGATTCGGTGGAAGGTCGGGGGGCTGCTCGGCTGGGATGACCCGGACGCCGTCCACGGCTCGCAGCGGCCGACGCTCCGCGACCGGTTGCCAGCGGATCTGCGCGAGGCCTGCGGCCCGGACTTCGACACGCTGGCCTTCACCTCGCTTTACCTGCTCGACGACGAGTGGGCGGCGGAGATCGTCAGCCGGACCGTTCACGGGGTGATGCACATCAGCTGGGTTCTGGACGGGACGGGCGGCCACCACGGCCAGATGGCCGTTCTGGTGAAGCCCAACGGGCTGCTCGGGACCGCCTACGTGGCCGCGATCATGCCGTTCCGACGCCTGATCGTCTATTCGCCGCTGATGCGAGAGATCGGGCGGGACTGGCGGGCCGGCGCCGGCGATCCGCCACACCGTCGAAACAAGGAAGCACCAGCATGAAGGTAGGCTTCGTCGCAATCCACTATCCGCACGTTGCTGATCACGACCGGTGGGCTCGCGTGTGGTTCGGCGCGACCGCGGCGTGCGTACTTGCGGGCGTCGTGATCGCAATGATCACGGCGGCCAACAAGAACGGAGCCCACTTTGGCCCTGCCGCCGCCCGCGCCGCCAACGAGTTGGCGTTCTTTACGATCTGGTCGAATTTGCTCGTCGGCTTGGGGACGCTGCTGCTCGCGGTGCGCCT
>JALYUQ010000245.1 GCA_030853685.1 Actinomycetota bacterium
GTGGGACACGTGCCCGGTTTCCCCCTCGCTCGCGCCTACGCCGCCGTGCTCGCCTGCGGACCGGGTGCTGCGCTCAGCCATGGATCGGCGGGCACCCTTTGGGCCGTGTTCAAACACTGGGAGATGCCGTTCGAGGTCACCGTTCCGCAAGGTGGCGATCGTGACGGCATCCACATTCATCGCTCGCGGACGCTGGTGCGCAGAGACTTTCGAACCCGAGTCGGCATCTACGTCACGAGTCCCGCACGGACAGTCCTCGATCTGGCACCCCGGTTGAGCGATCGCGCGTTGGGGAGGGTGGTCAACGAGTTTCGGTTGGCCAACCAGCTTCGGATCAACGATCTCGCTGAGCTACTTCAGCGAGCGCCGAGTCGTCCAGGGGCATCGCGTCTGAGGTCGTTGGTCGAGGTGCCAGACGGGCCGACGCGCTCGGAGTTCGAGGACGCATTCGTGCGGTTCACGCGCGCCTACGGACTTCCTCGCCCCGTGATCAATATTCGTGTTGTCGGGCACGAGGTCGACGCGCTGTTCGCCGCCCAGCGACTGATCGTCGAATTGGACGGTTATCGCTTTCACGGTACCCGCACATCGTTCGAGGTGGACCGTGAACGCGATGCGGACACGCTGGCGGCGGGATACGGGACCGTTCGCCTGACCTGGAAGCGCCTTATGAGCAAGGCGCCCGAGGAGGCGGAGCGTCTGGCTACGATTCTGAGGAGTCGGGGCGCGTGAGCGGGGGTGGGAGGCGCTGCGGTCGGCGGGGACGACCCCCGTCCTTCCCGGGCCCGCGCCGCCCCACCGCGACGGCCGCCCTCCGCCGCACCACCATGGCCGCGCGGCTTCCCCGCCCCGGTCGGGCTCTTACGTACCTCTAACCTGTCTCTGAGGGCCTTCTCACGGACGGGTGCTGTAGTGCCAGTCACAGAACCGAGCCTTCCATTCCCCGTTAGGAGGAAACCGATCATGAAAGCGCTGCGTCCCAGTCGCCTGCTCCCCATCCTCGGCGGCGCCGTTGCCGGAGGGGCGATCGCGCTGGCCGTGGCCAGCGGGAGCCCGACCAACCATTCCACGACGACCACCGTCGTCCAGCCCTCCCGTTCGCCGGGCATCATCCCCACTTCGCTGAGCACCGGACGGGGCCAGACCATCAATCAGATCTACCGCGCTGCGGGTCCGGGAGTGGTCGACATCGTCGTCACGTCCTCGACGAGCTCGCCCTCCCTCGGGCTCTTCGGGGGGCAGAAGACCAAGGGCGAGGGCGCCGGCGTCGTCTATGACACCAAGGGGGACATCCTCACCGACGAGCACGTCGTCGCCAACGCCACCGCCGCGGTGGTCACGTTCCAGGATGGACGCAAGGCCCCGGCCAAGGTCCTTGGAACAGACCCCTCGACGGATTCGGCGGTGATCCACGTCGACGTCCCGTCCTCCGAGCTTCACCCGATCCCGTTCGCCAACTCCGCGGCGGCTCAGGTCGGAGATCCGGTCGTGGCGATCGGTAGTCCGTTCAGCCTTCCGGAGACCACCACCGCGGGCATCGTGAGCGCGGTCGGTCGCAGCATCCCCGCTCCGCCCCCAAATGGATTCACGATCCCCAATGCGGTCCAGACCGATGCCGCGATCAACCCCGGCAACTCGGGGGGCCCGCTGCTGGACGCCAGCGGCCACGTGCTCGGGCTCAACGACCAGATTCAGACCCAGTCGGGCTCGAACGCCGGGGTCGGGTTCGCGGTCCCATCGAACACCGTGGCGCAAATCGCCAACGGGATCATCGCCGGACATCCGGTCAAGCACCCCTACGTGGGCATCAGCCTCGATTCCGCCAGCACCGGTGGCGCTGGGATCGCCACCCACCCTGACGCCCACGGATTGCCTCCCGTGAAGCCAGGCTCGCCGGCGGCCGTGGCCGGCCTGCGGCCGGGGGATCTGGTCACCGCGATCAACTCCAAGTCGATCTCCTCCACCGAGCAGTTCATCGTGACAGTCGGCGGCTATTCCCCCGGTGACACGGTCACCCTGACCGTGAAGCGTGGCGGGCAGACGCATCAGATCAAGGTCAAGCTCGCCACGCGGCCACCGATGCCGGCCGCAGGCGGCTGACACCCCGCCCAGCGTCCCGCCGCCAGCGCTCAGGCCGGCCCAGCCCCGGCGGGCCGGCCCCAAGAGACAACCACCGGATCACGCCGCCGCGGCGGCACCCTGGGCGAGCGCTCGCTCCATCAGCTCGCGGTGGACGCTGCGCGTCCCGCCTTGGCGGCGCTCCCAGCGCCCATCCCCCCCGAGCGTCCACGCGAACGTGTCGTCGGCCAGGCATCGCGCCAGCGTGTCGTGCAGCTCAGCGCGGAGCTCCTCGTCCTCGACCGGCGTCAGCAACTCCACTCGAGTGTCCAGGTTGCGCGGCATCAAGTCGGCGGAGCCGATGTAGTAGCTGTGCTCCTGGCCGCGGTGAAAGGAGTAGATCCGCGAGTGCTCGAGAAAACGGCCAACCACAGACACCACCGTGATCGTCTCGCTGACGCCTGGTACTCCGGGCCTCAGGCAGCAGATCCCGCGGACGTTGAGGTCGATCGGGACGCCGGCCTGCGACGCACGGTACAGCCCGGCGATGCAACGCTGGTCTACGAGCGCGTTCATCTTCATCACGATCCGCGCGTCCTCTCCGGCCTCGTGCGCGGCGATCGTGCGCTCGATCTCCTCCAGCAGCGGCTCGCGCATCCAGCCCGGGGCGACGAGGACCTTTCGCTGGCGCTCGGGATGCCCGTAGCCGGTGAGCGTGTTGAACAGGTTTGCGACCTCCTCGCCGAGCTCCCGGTCGGCGGAAAACAGCCCGAAGTCCTCGTACAGGCGGGCGTTCTTGGCGTGGAAGTTGCCGGTCCCGATCATCACGTAATGGCGCACTTCGTCGCGCTCGCGACGAACGACGAGGATCGCCTTGGCGTGGGTCTTCAGTCCGGGGATGCCGTGCACGACGTGGGCGCCGACTTCCTCGAGTGCCCGTGACCAGTGGATGTTCAGCCGTTCGTCAAAGCGCGCCTTGAGCTCGACCAGGCAAACGGCCTGCTTACCCTTCTCCGCGGCTGCGATCAAGGACGGCACGAGCGCCGAGTCATCGGAGGTGCGGTAGACGGTCATCTTGATCGCGAGCACCTGCGGGTCCTCCTCGGCCTGCTTGACGAAGCGCTCGACGCTGGTCGAGAAGGAGTGGTAGGGGTAATGGACCAGCACATCACCGGATCGCAGCGGCGCGAACACGTCGGGCTGCTCGTCGGTGCCGCCCGGAGCCGGCCGGAACGCGGGATGGGTGAGGGGCGTCCAGGGAGCTTGGCGCAGGCCTGCGCGATCCTCGACGCCGGCCACCTCCCAGAGATCGCCCAGATCCAATAGTCCCTCCACGTCGTACACTTGGAGCTCGTCGACGCGCAGCCAGTCGATCAGCCTCGTGCGCAGCGCCGGCTCCATGCTCGCGCCGACCTCCAGCCGCACCACCTCCCCGAAGCGCCGCCTGCGCAGCTCGTCCTCGACCGCCAGCAGGAGGTCGTTGGCCTCGTCGGAGACTTCGAAGTCTGCGTCGCGCGTGACCCTGAAGAGGTCATAGCTGACGATCTCCATGCCGGGGAAAAGCGTGTCCAGGTGGTTGGCGATCACGTCCTCGAGCGGGATGAAGGTGTCCTTGGAGACCTCGACGAACCGGGGCACGGATTCCTTTGGCACCTTGACGCGCGCGAAGGCCTCGTTGTCGGTCTCGGGATCGTGCAGCCGTACGATCAGGCTCAGGGACAAATTGGAGATATAGGGGAATGGGCGCCCGTGGCCGACCGCCAGCGGCGTCAGCGCGGGAAAGATCTGCTCGCGGAAGTGGTGCTCGATCGCGCTCGCGGGCGCACCGGACTCCCCGCAGGTGACGATCCGGATGCCGTGCCGCGCGAGTGCTGGCCGCACGCCCTCGGCGAATTGCCGCGCGTGCCTGCGGTCCAGCCTGCGGACCGCTTCCGCGATCCCCGCGAGCGTCTCGGTCGGCGAGAGCCCGTCTGGCCCGCGTGCGTCGATCCGCGCATCGACCTGATCGTGAACCCCTGCCACGCGGACCATGAAGAACTCGTCTAGGTTGGTGGCGAAGATCGCGAGGAACTTGACCCGCTCGATTAGATCCAGCGACTCGTCCTCGGCGAGCTGGAGCACGCGGTCGTTGAACTCCAGCCACGAAAGCTCGCGGTTGGTGTAGAGCGCGGGGTCTGAGAGCTCGGGCGTGGGGGTGCTCCGGGATTGCGAGGACTGCGCCTGCGCCACGGCTCCGTGAACCGCCTGGTGCCCCCTGTCGCTCGGGTCCTCGTCCTGGACGCCGCTCACTGGTCAGCCTTCACGGCGTTGCGACCCTCTCCGGCGCGAACGCGATCGCGGCCAGATCGCGGGGGCGCAGCAGCGCGACCAGCTCGCCCTTCGCGATCCCGGCGAGCGCCCCCTTCCGCATCCGCGCCTGGGCTCCCGTCAGATTGTGGAGCAGCAGCGAGAACGACGGGTCGTGGCCGACCAGCAGCACGTCGCCCAGCCCAGCCACGAGCTCCTGCGCGTCGAACGGCTCCCCTGAGAGCAGCGGCTCGGTCGTGACCGTGACGCCGAGCGGCTCGCAGGCCCCCGCGGCGGTCTGCAGCGCGCGCAGCTTGGGGCTCGAGAGGCAGGCGTCGATGTTCGTGCCCAGGCGAGCGAGCGCGAGGCCCGCGGCGTGCGCCTGCCCGATCCCGCGCTCGGTCAGGGCGCGTTTATCGTCGGGAGATCCGTCCGCCGCCTCGCCGTGTCGCAGCAACCAGAGCACGCGGACACTCTACGCCGGATCGCCGCCCAGGCGTTCAGAGCCTGGTTGCGCCGGCACCGAGGCCGTGGGCTCCGTGATCATCTATTTATGGGCTTCGCCCTTCGGGCTGCGCCTGTTTCTCGGTCTGGCTCACCCGATCAGCAGCCGGCGCCCGAACACCCGCTGGAAGGCCTCGCCGTCGCCATAGCGCTCGACGCTCCAGCGCGGGAGCGTCAGCTCTCCCTCGGCCTCGAGGTGGAGGTCCACGCCGTGGCCGTTCGCGCGCAGCCGGGCTTGTGAGACCGATTGGTCGCGTCCGCGCTCCAGGTGCTCGGCCAGGCGCAGGATGACCGAGCAGCGCTCGAGCAGCTCCTGGTCGCCCTCCCGGGAGAAGGCAGCCATCTCGCCGAGCTTCGGCACGCCCTTGCGGTGATAGCGGCTGATCTGGGCGATCAGCGCGCGCTCACGCGGATCGAAGCCCGGCAGCTCGGCGCTCACGATCAGGTAGCGCGAGTGCTTGTGGTGGTCATCGTAGGAGATCGTCATGCCGACGTCGTGAAGCATCGAAGCCGCCCACAAGAGCTCGCGCTCCCCGGGCTCGGGCTCGAACAGGCGCTGCCTTGCACCGGCGATCGAGTCGAACATCTGCAGCGAGAGCAGCGCTACGTGCTCGACATGCGCGATGTCCGACTCGTACTGGATCGCGAGGTTGCGCACGGCGGCCTTGCGGACGTCCTCGAAAAGCGGCTCGCCCCCGGCGAGCAGCGTTCCAGCCAGGAAGACGCCGTCGCGCAGCCCGGCCTCGGTCGCCTCCAGACCGTCGAAGCCTCCGAGCTCGAGCACCGTCTCCAGCACCAGCGCGCCGGCCAGGATGATGTCGCCGCGGCCCGGCTTGATGCCGGGGACGCCACCGCGCTCGGAGGCGGGGAGCGCCGCCAGGCTGCGCACGAGCTCATTCATCGTCTCCGGCGTGATGAGGAATCCCTGCACGCCCAGGTCGATCGCGTCGGCCGCGTGCGCCGCGGCGGCGGCGAGGTTGCGCACCGCACCGCCCAGGCCCACCAAGCGCGAGCCGGACTCGGGCAGCCAGCGCAGCACCCCTAGCGCTTGCCGGACGTGCGCGCGGACGCGTTGCAGGTCCTTCTTCTTGGCCGGGGCATCGGAGCCTGAGTGGGAGAGATATTGCTCGGTGAGACGGACGGCGCCGAGCGGCAACGAGGACAGCTCCTGCGCGCGGCGATCGGACACCCGGATGAGCTGCATGCTCCCGCCGCCTAGATCGAGCACGACGCCATCGGTCAGGGTCGAGGTGTTGATCGCCGCGACGTAGCCGTAGCGCGCCTCCTCCTGCGCCGAGAGGACCTCGATCGTGAAGCCGACCGTCGCGTGCGCGTCGCTCAGGAACTGCTCACGGTTGGATGCGTCGCGGATCGCGCTGGTGGCGATCGCGTGGACCTCCTCGCCGGCGAGGCCGCCCGCGCGGCAGAAGCGCTCGAACACGGCGAGCGTCTCCAGGCCTCGCGCCATCGCCTCCTCGCTGAGACGTCCGGTGGCGGCGAGGCCCTCGCCGATCCGGACGGTCTCGAACAGCTCGTCCGTGCGCTTCCACCATGCCCCCGGCGCATACGTGAACACCACCAGGCGCCACGAGTTTGAGCCGAGGTCGATCACGGCCACCTGGCGTGGGCCCTGCCCGGCGTGCGCGGCAGCGCGCGTCGAGCGCCAGCTCAATTCTGATCCTTGCGAGCACTCACTTGATCGGCTCCATGATCGCGGCAGGCGCGGACGGCTCGCCGGCGCCGCGCACGATTGCGAAGCGGCTTTCTGGCCGAGCTGCCGCGTATCACATCCACCCCTCGGATGCCAGACGCGACAGTTCGCGCAGCGGCCGTGGGCGCCCCCCGCGCGGCGACGTTCTCAGGACCCCCTTTGAGCGCCGTGCGCGAGAGGTCGCGCGGCCGCTGCGCGCTTACCGACGCGGCGCGCTCTCGCGCAGCGCGGGCGCGCTCTCGCGCAGCGCGCGAACGGCGGTGAGGATCGCCAGCGCCGTCATCAGCACCGCGCTGCCTACGCACCACTGGCAGATCGCCTTGATCGTGAACAGCTCGCGGTAGGTCAGGTAGGCGCTGAAGCCG
>JALYUQ010000255.1 GCA_030853685.1 Actinomycetota bacterium
CGCCCAGCCTCGCCCGCGAGCCCAGTCCCGCCCGCGAGTCCAGCCGCCGGAGAATGGACCCCCAGCCTCCCGTCTTGCAATTCCAGTACCCGATCGGCGATCGCGGCGGCATCGGGCTCGTGGGTGACGATCACCACCGCCCGGCCGCTCAGCCCCCGCAGCAGCTCTAGCACGCCGGCGCCGTTCTCGGCGTCGAGGCTCCCCGTCGGCTCGTCTGCCAGCACGAGCTTTGGCTCGTTCACGAGCGCTCGAGCGAACGCGAAGCGCTGCTGCTCGCCCCCCGAGAGCTGATGTGGAAGGTGATCGGCCACCCCGCTCAGCCCGAGCTCGTCGATCAGCGTCGCCGCGCGCTCGGAGCCGCCCCTCGGAGCGCCCGGCAGGCGGGTGGGCATCAGCACGTTCTCTGCTCCGCTCAGCTCCTCGATGAGCTGAAACTGCTGGAAGACGAAGCCGACGTGGCGCAGCCGGATGCGCGCCAGCGCGCGGGCCCTGCGGCGCGTCAGCCGCTCGCCGGCCAGTGTGATCTCGCCGGCGTCAGGCGAGTCGAGCCCCCCCAGCAGGTGAAGCAGCGTTGACTTGCCACTCCCCGAGCGGCCCAGGACCGCGACCACTTCACCGACGTCCACCGACAGCCCAACGTCGTCCAGTACCCGCCGCGCCGCGCGCCCCTCCCCGACCGTCTTCGTCAGGCCATCGGCATGCACCACCGTCGCCGTCTTCACCGCCTCACCGTATCGCCAACGACCGCGCGCCCGAGCCACGGGCCGCCCGTCGTTCATCCAGCGTTCACACGGGTGAGACGGGGGCGAAACCGCCCGCCGCCACGATCGCGCGATGGCCGCCGGCGCTCAGACCGAGACGCGTACCGAAACCCAAGCTCATACCCAGACCGAGACACGCACCGTGTGCCCGTACTGCGGCGTCGGCTGCGGGCTGTTGGCGCGGACCGAGGGCGACCGGCTGGTCGAGGTCGCGGGCGATCCGATCTACCCGGTCAACCGCGGGCGCACGTGCCGCAAGCCACTGGAGCTCCCCGCCGCCGTTCACGCGCGCGACCGGGCGCTGACGCCCCTGATCCGCTCTGAGCGCGCGGCGCGCTTCCGCGAGGGCACCTGGGATGCCACGCTGTCGACGCTCGCGGCGCGCCTGCAAGCGATCGTCGAGCGCCACGGGCCGGACGCGGTCGCGTTCTATATCTCCGGTCAGCTCTTGACCGAGGACTACTACGCCGTCAACAAGCTCGTCAAGGGCTTCATCGGCACGAACAACTTGGACTCCAACTCGCGGCTGTGCATGTCCTCCGCGGTGGCCGGCTACCAGGGGGCGTTCGGCTCCGACGGCCCGCCGCCGAGCTACGCGGACCTCGATGTCGCCGACACCTTCTTCCTGCTGGGCTCCAACGCCGCGGCCTGCCACCCGATCGTCTGGGGCCGCATTCGCGAGCGCCAGCGCGAGGGCGCCTTCGTGATCTGTGCGGACCCGCGCCCGACGCAGACCGCGCAGCAATCCGATTTGCACCTCCCGGTGCGCCCGGGGGCCGATCTCGCGCTGCTGAACGCGATGCTCTACGTATTGATTCGCGATGGGCTGCTCGACGACGAGTTCGTGCGCGCGCGGACGAACGGCTTCGAGCAGGCGGCCGCCGTTGCCCGCGAGTGGACGCCGGAGCGAGCGGCGCGCACCTGTGGCGTGCGCGCCGAGGACATCGAGGCCGCGGCGCACCGCTTTGGCAAAGCCAAGCGGTCGATGGTGCTGTGGTCGATGGGTGCCAACCAGTCCACGGTCGGCACGCTCAAGAACCGGGCGCTGATCAACCTGTGCCTGGCGACCGGCCAGATCGGGCGCCCCGGCAGCGGGCCGCTCTCGCTCACCGGGCAGCCCAACGCGATGGGCGGGCGGGAGACCGGAGGGCTTGCCCACCTGCTGCCGGGTTACCGGAGCGTCACTTCGGATACCGACCGCGCCGAGATCGAGGCGCTGTGGGGTTGCCCGCCGATCTCCGACCGGCCAGGGCTCCCGGCCGTGGAGCTCTTCGACGCGCTCGCCGAAGGTGACGTCAAGGCGGTCTGGATCGTCGCAACCAACCCGATTGTCTCCCTTCCCGACGCCGCGCGAGCGCGCGCGGCGCTGGAGGCAGCGGAGCTCGTGGTCGTCCAGGACGCCTACCACCCGACCGAGACCTCGGCGCTCGCCCACGCCGTCCTCCCCGCCGCGGCGTGGCCGGAGAAGACTGGCACGATGACCAACTCCGAGCGGCGCGTCGGGCTCGTGCGCGCTGCGCTACCCCCGGCCGGCCAGGCGCTGCCGGACTGGCGCATCTTTGAGCGCCTTGCGCAAGCGCTCGGTCATGGCGAGCATTTCGCGTGGTGCGACGAGGCCGAGGTGTTCCAGGAATTTGCCGCCTGCACGAGGGGGCGCCTGTGCGACATGACCGGGCTCAGCCACGCGCGGCTGGCGCGCGAGGGCGGCGTGCAATGGCCCGTGCCTGCTGGCGCGCTGGGCGAGGCGGTCAGCCAGCGCCAGCGCTCGGGCGCCGGGCGCCTGGAGCCCGGGAGTGAGCGCCGGCAATCCGGGAGTGAGCGCCCGCAATCCGGGAGTGAGCGCCCGCGCTTCGCCGGCGAGCGCCCGCATCCCGCCGGCGAGCGCCTCTACGCCGATCGCCGATTCCCCACGCCAGACGGCCGCGCACGCTTTGCGCCAACTCCTCACGCCGGGCCGGCCGAGCCCGCCGGCGACGATTACCCCCTGCTGCTCACGACCGGGCGCGTGGCCGATCACTGGCACACGATGACGCGGACTGGCAAATCGTCGAAGCTCAAGGCAGCCGCCGGTGGGCCGGTCCTGGAGTGCCATCCCGACGACGCGTCCGCCGCCGGGGTGGCCGACGGCGGACAGGCCAGGATCGTCTCCGCGCGGGGGGCGGCGGTGCTGCGCGTGCAGTGCAGCGAGGAGATGCCCAGGGGGGTGGCGTTCGCCCCAATGCACTGGGGGGCGCTGCACTCAGCAGCGGGCGCGGGGGCAGTGAACCTGATCACCCACGGAGCGGTCGACCCGGTGTCCGCTCAGCCCGAGCTGAAGGCCGCGGCCGTGAGGATCGAGCCCATGGGGGCCAAGCTCTCGCAATCCGTGGGGGCGCGCGAGGGGGCGCCAACCGTAAGGGCGCAGTTCCCGCAATACGTTGCGCGCGGGGGCCGTGACGCTCGCCGTCGCCGCCCTCGCGCCACCCGGCGCCGCGCTCGCCGGCTCGTCGTCGTCGGCACCGGCATGGCCGGGCTGGCGGTGGTCGAGGAGGTGCTGGCGCGCCGGCCGGCGCTCGGACCCTCGTGCGGCTCGGATGACTCGCGCGGATCAGGGGAAGGGTGGTCGATCACGATGCTGGGCGAGGAGCCCGGGCCGGCGTACAACCGGATCCTGCTCTCGAAGCTCCTCGCGCGCACCTGCGGCGCGAGTGAGCTCGAGCTCCGGCCCGCGACCTGGTACGCGGCACACGGCGTTACCCTGGGCGGGAGCCTTGCCGCCGCGGAGCTGGCGCTCGAGGACTGTGCCGTTCTGGACGCGAATGGGGCGCGCCACCGGTATGACGCGCTCGTACTCGCGACCGGCTCGCGCCCGTTCGTGCCACCGGTGACGGGCGCGGAGTTGCCCCACGTCCACAGCTTTCGCACCCAGCGCGACGTCGATCAGATCGCCGCCGGCGCGGTCGCCGGACATCCTGCCGTCGTGATCGGGGGCGGGCTGCTCGGGCTGGAGGCGGGGGGGGGGGGGGGGGG
>JALYUQ010000232.1 GCA_030853685.1 Actinomycetota bacterium
GCCCCGACGTTGGCCGTCTGTGCGCGACGCCGACCACTCGCATCCCCATGCCCAGCGCCCGACTTGTTCGCGCAGCCCCCGAGCAACAGCGCGGCCGCCGTCGCGAGGGCGACGGCGGCCGGAAATAGCTTCGGGGGTCTACTCAGCGTCCGAGGGAGCGTCCGGGACGTCCGGATCCTGCTCGGCGTCGGGATCGTCCGTACCGCCACCACCTTCTGCACCGACCCCGACCGGGGTCGGCTTGGGCGTAGGCTGGATCACCGTCAGCTTGACCTCAGAGTCACTGCGATCCCGGTCCCCGTCCTCGTTCTCCTCGGGTGTGCTCGGCTCTACGAGCACGGTCGAGCCCGGGGGGACCTGCGAGCGCAGAACGAAGTCCGCGAGCGGATCCTCGATGTAGCGCTGGATCGCACGGCGCAGCGGGCGGGCACCCATCGAGGGGTCCCAGCCTTTGTCGACCAGCAGGTCCTTGGCATCGTCGCTGAGATCGAGTTGCAGCTCGCGTTCGGCCATCGACTCGCGGATCCGCCGTAACAGCAGCTCGACGATCTCCTTGATCTGGTCCTTGGGGAGCTTGTGGAAGACGATCACCTCGTCGATCCGGTTGAGGAACTCGGGGCGAAAGACCTTCTTCAACTCGCCCATGATGCGGTTCTTCATGTCGTCGTAGGTGATCCCCGTCTCGTCGTCCGAAACGGCGAAGCCGAGCGGCGTGTTGCGCGCGATCTCCGAAGCACCGATGTTGGAGGTCATGATCACGATGCAGTGACGGAAGTCGACGGTTCGCCCCTGCGCGTCTGTCAGCCTGCCGTCCTCCAGGATCTGAAGCAGGATGTTGAAGACGTCAGGGTGGGCCTTCTCGATCTCGTCGAGCAACAGCACGCTGTACGGCTTGCGACGCACAGCCTCGGTGAGCTGACCGCCTTCGTCGTAGCCGATGTAGCCCGGAGGCGAGCCAACCAGGCGCGAAACGGCGTGCTTCTCCATGTACTCCGACATGTCGATCCGGATCATCGTCTCCTCGTCACCGAACAGGAACTCGGCGAGCGTGCGGGCGAGCTCGGTCTTGCCGACGCCTGAAGGCCCCAGAAAGATGAACGAGCCGGTCGGCCGCTTGGGATCCTTTAGCCCGGCGCGAGAGCGCCGGATAGCCTTCGAGACGACCTCGACCGCGGGGTGCTGCCCGATCACGCGCTTGTGGAGCTCTTCTTCCATCCGCATCAGCTTGGCCGTCTCGGCCTCGGTCAGCTTGAAGACGGGGATGCCGGTCCACATCGAGACGATGTCGGCAATCTCTTCCTCGCCGATCGATGGGCGCTCGGTCGACTCACCGGCTTGCCACTGCTCGGCGAGCTCACGCTTCTTCTGCGTGAGGCGACGTTCCTGGTCGCGGAGGTTCGCGGCCTTCTCGAACTCCTGCGCCTCGATCGCCTCTTCCTTCCCGCGGCGTGTCTCCTCGATCTCTGTCTCGAGCTCGCGGAACACGGGTGGCGAGGTCATCGACTTGATCCGCATCCGCGACGCGGCCTCGTCGATCAGATCGATCGCCTTGTCGGGCAGGAAGCGGTCAGAGATATAGCGGTCGGCCAGGTCGGCCGCCGCCGCGAGCGCCTCATCGGTGATGTTGACCTTGTGGTGCTGCTCGTAACGATCCCGCAGGCCCTTGAGGATCTGGACCGTCTCCTCGGGACTGGGCTGGTCGACGGTGATCTTCTGGAAGCGGCGCTCCAGCGCAGAGTCACGCTCGAGGTACTTGCGGTACTCCTCGAGCGTGGTCGCGCCGATCGTCTGCAGCTCACCACGCGCGAGCGCGGGCTTGAGGATCGAGGCCGCGTCGATCGCGCCCTCGGCGGCACCGGCGCCTACGAGGTTGTGCAGCTCGTCGATGAACAGGATGATGTCGCCGCGCTGGGTGATCTCCTTCATCACCTTCTTCAGGCGCTCCTCGAACTCCCCTCGGTACTTCGAGCCGGCGACCAGCGCCGCGAGGTCGAGCGTGTAGATCTGCTTGCCCTTCAGTAGCTCGGGAACGTCGGAGTCGGTGATCCGCTGGGCCAACCCCTCGACCACGGCTGTCTTGCCGACCCCGGGCTCGCCGACGAGAACCGGATTGTTCTTCGTGCGGCGGGACAAGATCTGCATGATGCGCTCGATCTCCGTCTCACGACCCACCACGGGATCGAGCTTGCTCTCGGCGGCGAGCTTGGTCAGGTTGCGCCCGAACTGGTCGAGCAGCTTGGATGACTTCTTGCCCTCGCCTTGGGCGCCCGCGCCCCCACCGGCGCCTGCACCAGCGCCCGCGCGCTGGCGGCTGCCGCCCGGACCCGAGAGCATCCTAATCACCTCGTTGCGGATCTTCTCGGAGTCCGCATCGAAGTCCAGCAGGATTCGCGCTGCCACGCCCTCGTTCTCGCGCACCAGCCCGAGCAGGATGTGCTCGGTCCCGATGTAGTTGTGGCCGAGGCTCAAAGCCTCGCGGAGGGCGAGCTCGAGCACCTTCTTGGCGCGCGGTGTAAATGGGATCTGGCCGGAGGTGACCTCCTCGCCGGACCCGACGATGCGCACCACCTGAGCCCGGACGCGCTCAACCGTGATGTCCAGTGACTCCAGCACGCGGGCCGCTAAGCCCTCCTCTTCGCGCAGGAGACCAAGCAGGATGTGCTCGGTACCGATGTAGTTGTGCTTGAGCGTCCGTGCTTCTTCCTGTGCCAAGACGACCACCTGGCGGGCTCGCTCTGTAAATCGCTCGAACATGATCCTTCTCTTTAGGTGTGGCGGGCGGTTGGTCGGTCGGGGTGTGTTCTGGTTCTGGATCTGTCTCTACGCTCCGGCTGCAATCAACTGCCGGGGCGACTGCGGGGACGCGGAGCTTCCCGTTCTACCCATCCTATTCGGCGCCCAAGCCAAATTGGATGAACGGGATGAGAGAAATGGGGTTCTTTTCTCGGGCCATAGCTCAGTCTAACAGCCGCTCTCCCAGCCTCACGCGATAGCTGGCGCACCGCACCGGCGACCGGGGACCGGGACCGGGACCGGGACCGGGAACCATAGAGATCCGCAGGCTGGCGCTGAGAGGCTGCACCCTCAGTCCCTCATCGCGGGGAACAGAACCACCTCGCGGATCGAGCGCCGGCCGGTGAGGAGCATCACGAGCCGGTCGATCCCGATCCCGATTCCACCCGTCGGGGGCATCCCGTGCTCTAGCGCCTGGACAAACGCCTCGTCGTAGGGCTGCGCCTCGAGGTCGCCGCCACCCGCCAACGCGCGCTGATCCTCGAAGCGCCGGCGCTGCTCGTCGGGGTCGTTGAGCTCGGTGAACGCGTTCCCAAGCTCGATCCCCCCCGCGAACGCCTCGAAGCGCTCCGCCAGCCCCGGCTTCTCCCGGTGGCGCTTGGCGAACGGGGACAGCGAGACGGGGTAGTCGAGCACGAACGTCGGTTCGATCAGAGTCGGCTCCACGTGCTTGGAGAGCAGCTCGTCCACGAGCTGGGGCCAATTGTCATCCGCCGGAACCGCGATCCCGTGAGCCCGCATCTCGCCGGCCAGTGCCTCGCGCTCGGGAAGCTGGGCGATGTCGACCCCAGTGCGCTGCAGGATCGCGCCCGTCAGCGTCTCTCGCCGCCACGGCGGCGAGAAGTGCAAGGGCCCCTCGTAGCCGATCTCCGAGGCGAGGAACGACACCAGTGCCTCGCAGCGCGCGGCGACATCGAGGTGATCGGCATACGCCTCGTAGAACTCGAGCATCGTGAACTCGGGGTTACGCTTGGGCGAGAGACCCTCGTTGCGGAAGTCCTTGCCGAGCTCGTAGACCCGTTCCAAGCCGCCCACGATCAACCGCTTCAGATAGAGCTCGGTGGCGATCCGCAAGTAGAGCTCGCGGTCCAGGGCGTTGTGGTGGGTCGTGAAGGGCCGCGCGGCGGCGCCGCCGTAGAGCGGCTGCAGAACAGGGGTCTCGACCTCGACGAAGCCCTCTGCGTCCAGGAAGCGGCGTACCGCGGAGATGATCCGAGCGCGGGTCGTGAACAGCTCGCGCGCGTCCTCGCTGGCGATCAGGTCGAGCTCCCGGTGGCGAAAGCGCGTCTCGACGTCGCGCAGACCATGATGCTTCTCCGGCGGCGGACGCAACGACTTTGCCAGCAGCGTGAACTGCGTTACCCGCAGCGTCAGCTCCCCGCGCCGGGAGCAGAACGCCGCACCGTCGACGCCGATCAGGTCGCCGAGGTCGAGGTCCAGCAACCGGTCCATCGCCTCCGGGCCCAGCACGTCAGCGCGCGCCTGGAGCTGTATCCGCCCCGAGCGGTCGACGAGGTCCAGGAACGCCATCTTCCCCTGGCCCCGCCGGGCGGCGAGCCGGCCCGCTACGCGATGCGTTGCGGTGCGTGCAGAGGCCTCCTCGCCCCCGGTCAGCGCCTCCTCGCCCCCGGTCAGCGCCTCCTCGCCCGCGGTCAGCGAGGCATGCGCGGCGCGCGCAGTCGCGATCGGCTCGGTGCCACGGAACTCGTGCGGGAACGGCTCGATCCCGCCGGCGCGCAGTGACTCGAGCTTGCGCCGCCGCGCGGCGAGCACCCCCGAGGAGGAGGCGGAGGCTTGTTCGCCGGGTTGGTCGACCACGCCGGACCCATCCGCCTAGCTAGTGGCTGATCCGCGGATGAGCCACTACTTCGTGCTGACGTCGATCTTCGTGATCTTGAGCCTGCGCTCGCCCTTGGGCGTAGTGAAGACGACCTCGTCGCCGCGCTTTCGCCCGAGCAGAGCCTTGCCGACGGGGGATTCGTTGGAAAGCCGCATCTCGGCTGGCGCCGCCTCGGCAGAGCCCACGATCGTGTACTTGATGGACTTCCCGTCCCCGTCCTTGGCGTGGACCACCGAGCCGACCCGGACGACGTCGGTCCCGAGGTCCGAGGCGTCGACAACCGTCGCCGAACGCAGCTTGTCCTCGAGCTGCGCGATCCGCGCCTCGAGCATCGCCTGCTCGTTCTTGGCGTCGTCGTACTCGGCGTTCTCGGAGATGTCGCCGAACTCGCGCGCCTCCTTGATCCGGGCCGCCACCTCGCGGCGACCTGTAGTCGAGAGCTGGTCGAGCTCGGCCTTCAGCATGGCCAGCCCTTCGGGGGTGAGAATTACATCCTTGGTCATCGCAGATATCTCGGGGTCGTTTGATCGTTGCGAACGAGAAAAATCCCGCCCTGCGGGGCGGGATTACACGCAGTCGGGCTCGCGTGCGCGGCGAGTATAGCCGCCCTGTTGAGGGACCTGGAGTGGCCGCCCGACGGGGCAGCCCGACGCTCATTGCGAGCTGGTCCGAGTAGATGCCGGCGCCGCTCGGTCATCCCACTTTGCGCCGCGCAGGATCTCGCGCACCGCGCCTAGCGTGGGCGCCGTCTGCAGCGCCGCCTGCAACGCTGCTCCGCCGCCAAGCCGCTGCAGGTACCACGGATAGAACTTGCGCAGGTAACGCGCTGCGCGCTGCGCACCGAGATGCTCGCTGGCGCGATCGATCACCCAGTCGAGCTCGGCGAGGATCTCGTGCGCGTCTGGCTCGGCCACTCGTATGCCCAGTAGCTGCTCGAACAGCCATGGGTTACCCAGCGAGCCACGCGCCAGCAGGATTCCCGCGGCGCCCGTCTGCTCGAACGCCGCCCGAGCCTGCTCCGCGGTGCGCAGCCCACCTGAGATGAGCACGGGAATTGGCAGCTCGTCCACCAATGCCCGCGCGAGGCCGTAGTCAGGCACGCCACTGTGACGTTGGGATGCGTGGCGTGGATGGATGCAGAGCCCCGCGACGCTGCCCTCGTCCACCAGCCGGCGCGCGAGCTCGATCCCGCGCTCGTCGCCCGGAGACCAGCCGGACCTGAGCTTGACGGTCACTGGCAAGCCGCTACCGCGGGCGGCGGCCCTGGCGAGCGCAACGGCGCGCTGGGGCTCGGCCAGCAGCGCCGCGCCGGCCCCCGTCTTACACACCTTTGGGACCGGACACCCCATGTTGAGATCGATCAAGTCCGCACCCGCGGCGGCGACGCACTCGGAAGCCGACTCCATCACGTCCGGATCGTGGCCGAAGAGCTGCACCGCAACTGGGTGCTCTTCAGGATGAATTCGCAACAGCTCGCGGCAGGTCCGTTCATTGCGGTGGTGCACGGCGAAGCTCGAGACCATCTCTGAGACCGCCAGACCAGCCCCGTAGCGCTTGGCTTGCAGGCGCACGAACCAGTTGCCGATCCCCGCCAGCGGAGCGAGCACGACCCGGTTCTCGAGTGCAACCCCGCCCAGCGCCCAGGAGTCGGTGAGGGCCTCCGAGGCGCGGGAGTCCGCGACGGCTGTCGGCTTGCCGGGGTCGTTGCGCGCTTGGCAGGCCCCGGGGTCGGTGAGGAGCTGAGGATCGCGGGGGTTCACAACTGCTTGCTGTTGTCTTAGTGCCTGTCTGTCCGGGTCAGGGTTCATGATGATCACAATGAGGCTTTCGGAATGGGCGCGTCGCGAGGGTGTGCATTATCAGACGGCGTGGAAGTGGTTTAAGGACGGCACGCTGCCGGTCCCCGCGCGGCAGACGGTGACGGGGACGATCCTCCTTGATGTGCGACGCCGGGAGGTCGGGCGCCTGGCGGCGTGGGCGACCGCGCAGGGCCTTGGTGTCACGGCCACGATCAGCGAGGTCGGCTCGGGTCTGAACGGGTCGCGCACGAAGCTGAAGCGGCTGTTGGCCGACCCGACTGTCGGGACGGTCGTCGTCGAGCATCGTGAGCGCCTGGCGCGCTTCGGCGTGGAGTACGTGGAGGCTGCGATGCGCGCGCAAGGCCGGCGGCTTATCGTGGTGGAGGACCAGGTGCTCGACGACGATCTGGTCAGCGACATCACCGAGGTGCTGACCTCGATGTGCGCCCGGCTGTATGGCCGGCGGTCGGCCAGTGCTCGCGCGGAGCGTGCGCTCGAGGCGGCGGGCGGGGCGCCATAGGCGATGGTGCTCACGCAGGCGTACCGGTTCGCGCTTGACCCGACCGCGACGCAGGCGAGGGCTCTGGCGTCGCATTGCGGCGGGCGACGGTTCGCGTACAACTGGGGATTGGCGCTCGTGAAGGCGCGCCTGGACGAGCGACAGCGCGTACGAAGCGCGGCGCTCGTCGAGCAGCTCGCCGACGGCGAGGTGACAAGGCTTGAGCGGACGGTGAGCGTGCCGTGGACGCTGCCCGCGCTCAGGCGCGAGTGGAACCGGGCGAAGGCGCAGGCGGCGCCGTGGTGGGCGCAGAACAGCAAGGAGTCCTACAGCGCCGGCCTGGCGGATCTCGCGAAGGGCCTCGATGCCTTCTCGAAGTCCAAGCGGGGTATGCGCAACGGCGCGCGCGTGGGCTTCCCGCGCTTGAAGGGACGCCGCCGCAGACGCGAGAGCTTTCGGTATACGACCGGCAGCTTCGGGGTGTCGGGGCGCTGCCGGGTGCAGCTCCCTCGTATCGGCCATGTCCGCACCCATGAAAGGACCGTGAAGCTGCTGAGGCGTGTCAAGGACGGGCGAGCGCGAGTGCTGTCGGCGAGCGTGTGCCGAGAGAACGGCCGGTGGTACTGCTCGCTGTGCTGCGAGGTCGATCGCTCCGAGCAGCCCGCCGCCCGATCTGAGAGCGTGGTCGGCGTGGACGTAGGTGTGAAGCACCTCGCGGTGCTCTCGACCGGCGAGCTGGTCGAGAATCCCCGGGCGCTCTCCCAAGCGCAGCGCAGGCTCAGGCGCTACCAGCGCAAGCTCGATCGTCAGCGCCGCACTGGGAACCCCGGCTGCTACGAGGAGCGCGGACGGGCGATCGAGGGCTGCCGGCCCGTGAAGCGCTCCCGCCGCCAGGCGAGGACCGAGCGCAGGGTCTCCCGTCTGCACGCTC
>JALYUQ010000266.1 GCA_030853685.1 Actinomycetota bacterium
GCGACGCAGTCGCGGCATGGCATCCGACCGGGCGATCAGGCAACATCAACACCAACAACAACCGACGCGAAGTGGGGCCACTTCAAGCGTCCGCGGTGGGGCCAGTGCAAACGGCCGCTCCGATCGAATACGGCAAGCACCGTCGACGGCCTCTCGTGGACGCGTTGCCCGCCGTCTTGGCGCCGTTACTCAAAAGACCCAGAGCGTGTGATGGGCGCGGCGTGGCGCGGGGTGCTGATCCCGCGCGTGACCCCGGACGGCGCTGCGGCGGCGCCCAGGCTGGTGGAGGCGATCCGTCCGGGCGGCCCTCTCGGGAGGTGGTCGGCGCTTTGACACGCGTTGCTGTGTTCACGGTCGACGTTGACGTTCTTGTCGCCGACGCCATATGCGGATCAGCCAGGCGATGATCATGGTTCTCTCCTCTCGATTTGCGCTGCGCGGAATGCGTTGGTCTCGCCGTAGCACCCGGCCCAGTGACGGCGTTCGCCGAAGAACCAGTGCCGGACGCGGCGTCGTACGGGTTCGGGGCCGTTGCGCAGGTACCAGCCGGTGAGCTCGCTCGGGATGGACCCGGTGGTGGGCAGCTCATATGCGGTGAGCTCATCGGCGACCGGGGCGTAGCTGCCGGCGAGGTGCGGAGGGTTGCTGGTCATCGCTGTCTCTTCTCGGTTCAGGCCGGTCGGGACATTTCGGCGGCGGCGCTCGCCCGGACGTGCGCCGAGTAGCGGATGGTGAACACGACCGGGATCACAAAGCCGATGACCTGCATGATCGTGGCGATGCCAGAGTTGGTGGTGGCCGCGTAGACGAGCGCGGTGACGATTGCGGTAAGGGTGAAGCTGGTCGCCCAGACGGTGGTGATGATCATGTTCACCTGCAGGAAGCGGGGCTGGTGCCAGAGCTCCGCGGGCGTGCTCTGCCTGGCGATCCCCAGCGTGAGCGGCTTGCGGGCGGCCAGGGTGATCCACGCGACCAAGGCGAGCCAGGCCAGGGAGCCGGCCCCGGAGTAGTGCCGAAGCGTCGAGTTCGGCGAGGTGAGGGCGACGGCGCTCACGATGAGAAAGAAACCAGTCGAGCTGGCTTCCAGGATCAACGCGTCCCACGCGGTGCGCGAGCCGCGTGCGCGGAGTATGAGCGCGACGGCGACCAGGAACCCGACGATCGCGGAGCACAGCCAGCTCACCGAGGACAGAGCGGCAAAGGCGATCCAGGGGTAAAAGCTCCGCAAGTAGGTAATGGGGGTGTCTCTCTCATCTGTTGTTCCACAAGCGACAGGTGAAGAGTAGAATGTCTGGTATGACCTGTCAAGAGTGGGATGTAGAGTTGTCGGCATGAGCCTCCGTCACGCGCTGCTGGGCCTGCTCAACGACAAGTCGGCCAGCGGCTACGACCTGGTTCAGACGTTCAACACGTCGCTGGCCAACGTGTGGCCGGCCACTCAGAGCCAGGTGTACGGCGACCTCGGCCGTCTCACCGCGGCCGGGCTGTTGTACGTGAGCGGGGAGGGGCCGCGAGGCCGCAAGGAGTACTCGATCACCGACGCCGGCCGCGCCGAACTGGTGCGCTGGCTGGCCGACACCGAGCCCAACCGGGTGCGGCGCAACGAGACGCTGCTGCGGGTGTTCTTCCTGGGCAACCTGACCCACGCCCAGGCCACCGACTACCTACGGAAGGAGGCGCAGGTGACCAGCCGCACGCACGAGCGCTTGCGCGAGATCGAGAGAACGGTGGACTGGGACGCCGAGGACCTCGCGATCTACGGCCGGCTGGCTCTCGAATACGGCCTACGCCTGGGGGCCATGCACCGTGACTGGACCGAATGGGCCATCAAACAACTCAACGCACGCCACTCGCCAGCCGCCGACAACTGACCTTCACCGAGGCTGCATTCGCCGGGGGGGAACCGAAGGTCGACAAGCTGGACGCGGTTGTTGCGAGTCAGCTTCGGGGGGCCTGCTCGCGCTCGCCGGCAGCCGCAACGCCGAAGTGCCGGATCTATCGATGGCGTCGGCAGAGTCCGCATTGTGCGGGGTCCGACCTTGGGCGGCGGCGAGGAGGAGAAGCGACACCGCTGAGCTGATCAGGACCGGCCGCAACCTGGCGACGCCGCGCCGTGGGAGGGACGGGTGATCGTCTCGCGCGTCGGGTAGCCGGTTCTGCCGCGGCGAGCCATCAGGGTTCGTCCGCTGATTCGGGGTCGGGTCGGACGATGCGGTATTGCACCGCGGCCATGAGATCGTCGGGGACGCCGTCGGGATCGATCAGACGCTCGAGCGCGAGGCCGTTTGAGAGCGCGAGCGTCGCGATCGTCCACGACTTGGCACCGAGCGGGGTGCTGCCCGGTGCGAGCTCAGTGAAGCTTTCGCGCAGGCGGCGGTAGCGCTCGGCAAACTTCTCAAGCAGCGCGGGCTGGCGGGCTGCGTGGATCAAGAACTCCAGCTCCAGCAGCAAGAACTGGGTGTCGCGCTCCTCGGCCGGCTGGGCTGCGAGCGCAGCGAGCAGCTCCGGACCTGTCTGATGTTCGTTCAGCAGCGCGCGGACGTCTGCTAAGCGCCGGTCGATGACGACGTCGAGAAGCGCGAGGAACAGGCCGGCCTTGCTCTCATACGCCGAGTAGACGGCGCCCTTGGTGTAGCCGGCGTCATCGGCGATGTCTTCCAGGCTGGTGGCGTGGTAGCCGTCGCGGACGAAGCGCTCTTCCGCGGCCTCGAGCAGGTCTTGTCGCGTGAGCGTCGCCCGTTCGGACCGCGTCAGCCGTGTTCGTGCCATCAGCCGGCGCCAAGATCGGGGTCGTGAAACGTCGGCCGGGTTGGCGGGCGGGTCATCCGCCGGGGCGTACGATCGTGTCGATGCTCGCGTCGTCGACGCCTGCCGCGCGTCGGACCGACTCGTCGCCATCGTTACCCGGCGAACTGGTACCCGGTTGCGGGCCGGCGAGCAGCTCGGGTGGGAATACCGGACCGAGGTGTCCGGGATAGTCGGGCGCGACCCGTCGCGCGAGCGCCGCGGCGGGGCGACCCGTGATCAACCGGGCGAGGTCATCGCAGCGCAGCAGCGCGGAGATGTTCGGTGCGATCTGGAAATCGGCGGCGTTGAGCTGCGGCCCGTTCAGTAGGCCTTGCTCGATCCACCGATCCATCTGGTCAAGCCGCTCGGGCAGCAGCTCGAGATCTTCGCGCACGGCGTCATCAGATGCGCGGTGCGCACCTGAGGCGAGACGAATGAGCAACGGTCTACCGACCCGTATGAACACGCGCATCGGCAGCGCGCGCTCTGGCGTCATCACGCTCGCGAACGCTTTGCGGTCGCGCTTAGCGCCGACGTAGAAGATGCGCCGCGTGGCGTTTTGGAACTCCTCGCCCCAGCGCTCTGCGTCCTCGACGTGCTTGCGCATCACAGGGTCATCCGGGAACAACGGACGCCCAGGAACCATCTGATCGAGAAAGCGCGAGATCGCCCGCGTTCCCTGTACGCGCCGACCATCGACCTTCAGCGCCGGCACCCCCATCGTCTCAAAGCCCAGCCCGAGCATGATGAACGCGTGAGGGCCGGGCGGGAGCTTCACGGTCTTGTACTCGATGCCCTTGTGCTCGAGCATCAGCCGCCCCGTATAGGCAGAGTTCGAACCGGGGAACATGTAGAACTTCACTTTTGCTGACACGTTGGCTTCCCTTCTCCGCTCGACAGTCGGCCGCGATACAACCACAGCCATGCATACCAAGGGTAGCATAATACTCTGAGTACGTCAGTCCTGTGAGAGACCCTTGTGAGAGGACGACCTATTTCACGTTCGCCGCGGCGACTAGCTCGGCGAGCGAGAGACGTGCTGGCAGATGGATCTGTTCGAGGTGATCGGCGACCTTGCGGGCCTCAACCTCGGCGACGCAGCGCAGGCCGAGGAGGCGAAAACGCTCGCCGATAGAGCAGTTGATGGTCTTGCTCTCGCTGGTAGCGACGAAGTCACCGCCGCAGACCGAGAGTCCGATCCTGAATCCGAACACTACTAGTCGGGGTGGCCTTCGGCAGTACGCGGGTGGGTGAAATACCGGAACCTGGTAAAGCTACGGGCATCGGTATTTCCCATCAGCTACTTCCCCCGGAAAACCCCCAAACTTGGCGCGACCGGCAATAAACTGGATTCAAGCAAAGCTTGTCGGACCGCCACTTCGGCAGACCGAGACGGCACCCGACGCCGTCATGCCGGACATTATCCGGGGGAAGTAGCTAGCTAAGCCAGACGTTGACGGATACGCGTCAGCGGAAGCGCCCTCCCGTCGCTTGGAACCGTTCTCGAGGGCTCGGAGGTCCATTGACGATGACATGGTTGCTGCCGGAAAGCCGGCTGGCGCTCGGCGCCTGAGCTGGCAATCCGAACGGCCACATTGCCCCTCGTGACAGCTTCGTTAGCGGCACCCCAACCCCCTGAGCGCCGTCCTCACCGCCCCAGCAGTTCCTAACCCCGTCGCGCCAGCTCCTCTACCAACTCGGCCGCCCGCGTCGCGCCGTGGTTGACCGTCGCCCACTGCGCCAGCGCCCGGGCGCGCACGGCCAGCGAAGGCTCTGAGAGCGCCCGGCGCGCTGCCAGCCTCAGCGTGCGGGGACTCAGCAGCCGCCACGGCAGTCGCACGCCAGCGCCGGCCCAGTCTGCCCGCGCCGCGTTCTCGCCCATGTCGCCCGAGTGGGGGACGGCGAGGACCGGGCATCCCGACGCGAGCGCTCGGGCCATCGTGCCGTGACCCGCGTGGCAGATCACCAGCGCAGCACCGGGCATCGCGCGGGAGTACGAGAGCCACTCCACCAGCCGTGTGTTTGGCGCCGGCCCGACGGGGTCGGCGAACGGCTTGCGGTTGGTGCTCGCCAGGACCCGCACCGGTTCGCCCGCGAGACCGCGCAGCGACGCGCGCAGCAGCCGGTGCGCGGGGTCCTGAGCTGTGGATGGCGCGACGAGCACCAGCGGTGCCCCGCCCACGGGCGGGGGCACCGAGTCAAATGGCGGCTCCCAGATCAGCGGGCCGACGATGTGTACCTCCTCGCTCCAGGAGCGCGGGTACTCGAGCTGCGGAAACGTGGCAACGATGCACAGGCGCGGGCTGATCCCGCCGTGCAGCCGGCCGGTCGGGGGCAGGCCAAGGCTCACACGGGTCTCGTTGAGCTCTGCGCGTCCGATCCGCAGCCCCCTCTGCACCGGGCGCTCCAGGGCGCGCCACAGCCAACGGCCGGCGACCGTGCGTGGCAGCCGAGCGCCGAGCGCGTACGGCGGAAGGCCGGGTGCGCCGGCGGGGTGCAGGTGCGGGATCAGGGTCGCGACGGGCACTCCCTCCAGCTCGCCGGCCAGCGCGGGGGCGAGCGTCAAAACGTCGTGGACGACGGCGTCTGGCGCGCACCGCGCCACCGCCCGGCGTGTCTGCGCGGTGGCCAGCGCGACGGCCTCGTAGGGCTTGCGCGAGCCGTGGTGGGTGGGAAAGACGGGATGCTCGGGCGCGGGCGCGAACTGCATTCCGGCCGCCTCGACGTACGCTCTCCAGCGCGACCACGTCTCGAGCGTGACCGCGTGACCCCTGTCGGCCAGCTCTGAGCCCAGCGCGAGCATCGGGAAGGCATGACCGGGCTCGCCGAACGCGCCGAGGAAGAAGCGCAGCCGGCTGGGGCGGGCGCTCTGCGGAGTCCCGCTCGAACAACGGGCGCTCTGCGGGGCCCCGCTCGAACAACGGGCGCTCTGCGGAGCCGCGCTCACTGGTCATCCTTTGTTTTGTCGGCGGACGTCGGGAGAGCGCCTTCCGCGCTTGCCCGTGCAAGAGGGCCAGCTTGAGACCAGCGCCTCCCGGCGTTCCGTCGAGGTGCCCCGAGTGCCAACAGGGAGTTGCGCCGTCAGAGCGCCATCAGTGAGCAATCGCCAGGGTACCTCGCCGCCGACGACAGTCAATGTTCGTCGAGAGGAGCTGTGATGCAGCAAGGACGGTTCGCTGGTGTGGATTGGGCCAGCGAGGAACACGCAGCGTGCGTGGTGGACGAGAACGGACGGATCCTCGAGGGACGCCGCTACGGTCACGACGAGCGCGGGATCACGGCGTTGTGCGAACTCGAGGTGACCCTGGTCGCGATCGAGCGTCCAGATGGGCTGTTGATCGACCGGCTCCTGGATGCGGGCCTGGCGGTGATCGCAGTGCATCCCAACCAGGTCTGTGCGACGCGACCGCGGTTCAGCGCCGCAGGCGGCAAGAGCGATGACTTCGACAGCTTCGTCCTCGCCGAGCTCGCCCGTACCGATAGCCATCGCTTCCGGGTCTTGGTGCCCGACAGCGACCAGACCAAGGCGCTGCGAGCGATGACCCGCGCCCGCGAGGATCTCGTTGCTGCCCGGGTCGCTCTCGCCAACGAACTGCGCGCGCAGCTGCAGTGCTTCTGGCCGGGCGCCGCGAAGATCTTCGCGCAGGTCGACAGCCCGATCGCGCTCGCGTTCCTGGCGCGCTATCCCAGCCCGAGCGACGCGCGCGGACTCGGCGAGCAGCGCCTCGCCGGCTTCCTTGCCCGGCAGATCAGCGTCGCGCTTGACGAGCACCCCGACGCGGCCACGTTCCGCTCGCTGTTCAAAGACCCCAGCAGCGTCGTGAGCGCCGCGAGGATGCTCGCCGAGATCGGCGACAGCCGCGAGCGCTACCCAACCTACCGTGCGCTCGCCGCCGACGGCGGCCAAGCCCCCGTCGCGATCGAGTCCGGCAAGTCCAAACGCGCCCGCTTTCGCTGGGCATGCGACCATCGCCTGCGCGACGCGATCGCGACGATGGCCGACGCCAGCCGCCACCACAACCCCTGGGCCGCCGACATCTACCAGCGCGCTAGAGCCCGGGGCGCGAGCCACCCACACGCGATCCGCATCCTCGGCCGCGCCTGGTGCCAGATCATCTGGCGCCTCTGGCAAGACCACGCCGCCTATGACCCCGACCAGCACACCGCCCGTCGAGAAC
>JALYUQ010000267.1 GCA_030853685.1 Actinomycetota bacterium
AGCCTGAACAGGACCGGCAGCCCAACCGGCCGCCCGCCCAGGCACTGAAGCTCGACGACGAGCACGACCACGACCCAGCAGTTGCCCCAGCGCGTGCGGCGCCCGGACCCCTCGGGCTGAGCGCCGTAGTGCAGGTAGTGCGCGCCCCACACCCGCCGGCCGGAGCGCCCGAAAAGCGTGTCATCGACCGCGAGACGAAGCGGCGCGCCCGCCTTCACAAAGACCGTGACCAGGAAGTCCAGCAGCACCATCCCCCACGGGCTCCCCTTCGATCCCGACCTGCGGCCGGCCTCGCGGTAGACTCCCCTAATGAGAGGTCGCCTCGTGCTGACGGTGGTCGGGGTCGCGCTCACGTTGCTCATGCTGGCCTGGGCGATGACTAGCCGACCGTTCGCCGCGCCCGACGAAGCATCTCACTACCTACGTGCGCTAAGCATTTCCAACGGCAAGCTGCTTGGCCGAAAGGTTCCCTATCGGCTTGCGGGCCTGACGCCTGCCACGCAGGCCTGGACCAACCACGATACGCGGGCAGTTACGGTTCCGGCCAAGCTCTCGCCGCCGGACGTCAACTGCATCAGCGGCAAACCTGACGTCGGTATGAGGAGCTGTACTGAGGCGACATCCACCGGCGACTACCATCCGCTACCGTACCTCCTCCCAGCGCTCGCGCTTAGCGTTTCGCATGACGCTGGCATGGGTCTCTGGCTTTCCCGCCTTGCCTCGGGTCTGCCCTGCGTTGCCTTCATCATCTTGGCCTTTGCTTTACTGTGGAACCGCGACGGGTGGTCATTGCTAGGGCCTTTTCTGGCGACCACACCCATGGTGCTGTTCGTCGGCTCCGTGATTAATCCCAATGGTCTCGAGATTGCCGCGGCACTCGCGTTCGCCGCCGCGATCTTGCGGATCTCTCGCGCGCCGGGGCACTCTTCAAGCTGGACTTGGGCCGGTCTTGGCATTAGCGGCGCAGTCGCGATCCTAGCCTGGCAGGTCGGCCCGTTCTTCGTGGTCGCTGACATCGCTCTCGGCATCGCGCTGCTTGGTGCGGCGGGGCTACGCAAAGTCCGTGCCAGCCAGCCGCCTCGCCTATCGGCAATCGGGCTTGGTTTGGCGACGTTGTTGTACCTAGGCTATGGACTGTCGTCAGGGGTCTTTCACTCGACGTTCGGGATAAGCCCGATTCGTCTGAGCCTACGGCAGGGTTTTGATCAGCTCGCTCCTGTGCTAAGACACTCGGTGGGCTCATTCGGGTCCCTGGACGTGCCGCTTCCAACCGGCGCTTGTTGGCTCTGGTGGGGAGCAGTAATCACTTTACTGGCAGCTGGGACGTATGTCAGCACTCGTCGTGAACGGTGGTTACTGATCGCCCTAGCGGTGCTGGCGCTGAGCTTCCCGATTTTTTTCTACGCCTGGGTCTACCGCCATACGGGCTTCGGGCTTCAGGGACGGTACGTATTGCCAGTTCTGATGTTAGTCCCGCTCGTGGCCGGCGAGTTTGTCTACCGTAACGTCAGGAGGGCTCAACTGGGACAATGGTCGCAGTGGGTGCCCGGCGCGGTGACGGGATTTGTCGCTGCGTTCCAGGGATACTCGTGGTGGGTCAACGCTCGTCACTCGGCTGGAGCGCCACAGACGCTTCGGTTCTACGTCCACGCGCTGTGGGTACCGCCGTCCGGCTGGGCACCATGGATAACGCTGGCACTGTTGGGGATGTTTATGTTGCTGGGGCTGGGGGTAGCTCAGGGGCTTCGAGGCAAGCCTTTGGGCGAGCGGACTGATTTCACTCCCGGACTGGGCTAACTTAATTCTTGATTCCGGCGCGTTCGCACGTAGCACGTGTTGCAGCGGTGAATCTCTCAGTGGACCCCCGAAGTGGCTGCGTGGCGTGTTCGTCGCACTACCAGTTCACCATTAAGACGCCGATCGCCACGGACTGACTTTCTCGGGAGGCTTCGGTTACTAGTGGGAATACTCCGCTGCTACAGCTCGACCACATTCCGTTATTTCACCCGAACCGGGAGGCCGGCGCAGCCGGCCAGGAAAACTGATGGGAAATGAGCGTTCAGGCTGCTCTGCGCCCCGCAGCCCCGGCACTGCCACACCCGCCGAGCGCTGTGCATCGCGCCGATCCCGCCGCCGCCGCAGCGTCGGCAACAGAACCCATCCGGCCAGCGAGGAGCGAACGGGTAGTCGCGACACGCCTCCTCGCTCGCGAACTGCTCCTGAAACTCCATGATCGTCACAGAGAAGCCCGGGCGAGGCACCCGGTCAAGCTACGCACCCGTCCGGACGGAACGAACCGGGTACCTAGGCGGAACACGAGTCCTCGGCGTCGCGAGTATTCGCGTCCGAAGCCGAGCATATGGCACGTTCATGGAAAAAACGTGACTCGAAGGCCGGCCAGCCCGGTCGTGGCTACGTCATCGACGTGCCTTTGCGCGACGGCGGCGAGATCGCAGCACGACCTCGTTCACGACCTCGGCCAGTATCGATGAGCCGAGCAACACGAGGACAGCGATCCGAAGCACCTTGTGAGCCTCACCACCGACAAGTACTGGAGGGACCATTGCCCGACGTCGTTCGCGCCAGCGGAGCAAGAAGTAGCAGCACATTGACGGAATGGCAATGCCGCATCCGACGATGCTCATCGCTGTCCAGATGATCCCGTGGCCGCCGGCGTCCCGGCCAATGAGTCCTGCAAAACCAAGAGTCTGAAACAGCAACCAGAGGCCCTTGAACGACAGTCAATGCTGATCTCTGTTCCCGATCTCTCACGGAACCCGATCGTAATCGTTCAGAGATCGCCAACGGGAGATCGCGCGAAAAGCTAGCTTCGCCGTCGATATAGGCGTTGAGCTAAGAGCGACCATCGGCCATCAGTCGATGGCGGCTTTGTCTGGCGCCAGATGACATCAACGATCCCAGCAAGGATCACCCCACCCAGCGGCGCTTCGACCCACCCCGCAGCGCCAACCGCCGAGCCAACCGCCGAGCCCAGCGCTGCGCCTACAAGCGCTCCGATGACCCAGGCAAGGGCCAAATACCGCCACGGAGCTACGAAGCTCACCAACAGGGGCGGTCGATCGACCTTCCGCCGGTTCGACAATCGTGGTGGCGTCCTTCTCGGAGCTGGCGTCAACGTCGTCCTACCGGCGGCGGGTGTAGAGCCCGTCTATTGCCCATGGTCAGAAGCTACACCGCGATTGACGAGTTGGCTGCCGGCAACCGGAAGCTTTTCGCCGACACCTTCGCTTCGATCCTTCAGACGAGCCCCAGAGTCACAAAGATGGTCACGTTTTGGTGCATTAACGTGACTCAATGAGGGGGGATGGGATCAGCGGCTCCCACCCCGGATCGTCATCCACAGCAGGATCCTCTACCGGGCTGCTCAAACGGCTCAAGGACAAGCCACAAGGCCCCGAGCACCACCCGCCTTTCCTCTTCGCTGCCCGCCGTTTGCCGTTCGTCGGTCAAAAGCCGAAGGAGGGGCCCTCGCGTCCGCGGTCAGGCCCGGGCCGACGCGGCGGGCGCTCGAGCTCGAGCGCGTCACCGGGCCCCAACGGCCGCCGTGGCCACTGTCGGGCGCCGGGCTCGAGAAACGAGGCACTGACCAAGCCCTGAATGCGCGTGGTCTCATAGGTCTGCTCGGCGGCCTGGTGGCGATCGTGGGCCTGCTCATAGGCGTGCTGGGCCTCTTGGTGGCGCTGCTGAGCGCCGGGATGCCCGACCTCCCACGCCTGACGCTGCTGCTCGAGCCGGGCCTGAGAGCGCTGGGCCTCCTGCTCGAGGCGCTGCTGGCGCTCTTCTGCCTGACGCTCACGGTCGCGGGTCGCGGCCAGCTGAGCTTTGAGTACCCGGCCGCGCTGCCCGAGGCGCTGAAGAGCTCCCAGGTCGGCGAGCTGGTCAGCGAGCTGCTCGCCGTGGGCAGTCGCGTACTGGGCTTGTTGGCCGGCGGCTGCGGCGTCAGCGAGCGCGTGGGCCACCTCGGGGTCGCGTGGCATGAGAGCCATCACCCGCGCTGCCTGGTCGCGCTGCTCGCGGGCCCGCTGCAGCTGCGCGGCGGCCTGGTCGCGCTGCTCGCGAGCGTCCTGTAGCCGGGCGTGCTGCTGCTCGCGCCGTTCGCGCTGATCGGCCGGCTGACGCCGCGGCCCGTCGTCATCGTTGCCGGGGCGCGGAGCAGCGACGCTCTCGCGGGCGTGCTCGCGCTCCACGCGCTGCTCGTGCGCCAGCGCCACCGCGATCGAGGAAACCTCGGGCTCTGACGTCCCAGCCGCTCAGCCAGCCGCGCCAGCCGGTCCTCCCGGCCGCCGCCATCCTCCTCGCCGACGTCCAGGCGTTCGGCGCTGGCGTAAAGATGAGTCCGCTCGCGCGCGCGGGTGAGCGCGACGTAGGTGCCGTTTGAGTCAGCGTGCTCGCCGGCGATCACATGACAGCGCTCGACGGTCTGTCCCTGGGCGGGGAAGGTGTGGGTCACATACCCCAACCGGGCGCTCGCGGCGTCCAGCTGCGCGCGTTCCCAGCCGGCCTGGCGCCCATCAGCAAAGCGCACCGTCGCGTGCTGCTCGTTCTCATCGACGGCCAGCACCTGGCCGCGGGTGCCGTTGGCAACCGCCCCCAGCTCTGGGTGCACGCTGGCGGCGCGCAGCACGATCTCATCCCCGGCATATAGCCCGTATGGCCGCCCCTGAAGCGCTACAGCGTGCTCGCCGGCCACGAGGCCGTCCTGGGCGCGCAGCGCCTGGGCGCGCGCGTTCAGGCCATCCAGGACCTCGTTGCTGGTCTGCACCACGACCAGGGCGCTCTTACCCTCCCCCCGGTCTGAGTGCGCGGCCTCCAACGCGCAGTCCTCAACGTGCTGCTGGGAGTCGAGGATCAGAACGCGGCCGCGGGCGGCGTAGCCCTCAAGCGCTTGGCGGTGATCACCGGCGCGCCACCTGGCCTGGTCACGACGGTCAGCCGCGTCACGGGCTCTGACGATCCGCTGAAGCTCCACCAGCCCCCCGCGCTGCGCTGCGGCCTGCTCGATCTCAGGCCACAGCCCACCAGCCCCCACCGCCTGAGATTGGCGGGGATCGCCAACCTCGATCAGTCGCGCGCCCCCACCGACGACGGCTTCAAGCAGCCAGGCCTGCTCGCGCGTCGATGCCAACGCGGCCTCGTCATGGATCACCGTCACCTCGGGTGAGAGCGTCACCGCGCCTCGGCGCACCGCCGCACGCAGCGCGGCGGTGGAATAGCCCTGAGCCCGCACGCCCACCTCGGCCAGCTCGCTGGCGAGACGTTCGGCGGCCTGCGCCCCCGTGGAGGTGACCACGATCCGCTGGCCGGTGTCCTGATGGACTCTGCCAACAGCGCTCAGCGCGGTGCTCTTCCCCGTCCCGGCCTGCCCCACGACCACCACCAGCCGCCTCTCTGAGCACGCCATCTCAATTGCCTGCTCCTGCTCTGCGGCGAGCTGGGAGCCGCCGAGCGCCAGCTCTGAGCGCAGCTCTGAGATCTCAGTTTCGACGAGCTCGGGCTCGATCGGCTCTGTCGGCGTGCCGGCGAGCGCGCGGGCGGCGCTGAGCGCCGCGCGCTCGGTCCCCCGATGCGCCCGTGTGGTCTCACGCCCGTCAGCCAGCGCGAGGATCTCTGAGCGCTCGCGCAGCGCCTCGAGCGCTGCCAGCCCCGCGGCCGGATCGCCGCCGGTGGCGGCCTCCAGCGCGACCGAGCGAGCCTCCCGCGCCGCGAACGTCGCGTCAAACTCGGTCAACCGCTCAAGGACGCGCCGCTCCAGCTCGGCTACGCGCGCGGGCTCGGCGACGTCGACGTCGACGTCCCGCTCAGAGCCACGCAGCGCCTCAACGCTGCGGGCGTCAAACCCGTGCTCGCTCGCGGTCTGCCACCAGACGCGATCGAGATCCCCCGCGGTCTCCAATCCCCCCTGGCCTTTGGCGGTGCGGGTGCTCATCGCCACCGCCCGCTGCTCGGCCGGCAGCAGCTGCCCCGAGCGCTCGAGCGCCACCAAGCGCTGCGCGGCGGCGTCAGCATCCCGACCACCGGCATCGACCCGGCTCTGAAGCTCTGAGAGGCGCTCAGCCAGGCGCCGCTCGATCTGCTCATGCACTTGGCGGTGACGGCCCGACCACGCCTCCAGGAGTCCCCGAGGGACGCCGGAGAGCTCGAAGTAGCGCCCCCCCGCCCCGTCCCGGCTTCGACGGCGAACCCGAGCCCGTCGAGCTCTTGGGCGAGCTGGGCGCGGTAGGCGGCGCCGAGCTCACGCTGGTGCACCAGCCACGCCCGCGACTCGATCGCCACCACCCGCCCGTCGCCCTGGCGCACAGCGCCGTGCAGGACCACGTGGGAGTGCAGCTGCGGATCCGGGACGCGACCCGCGAGCGCCCGGGCGGTCGTGTGCCGCCAGCTGGAGGCGATCAGCTCGACCGGAGTCTCGCGCAGCACCGTCTCACGATCCACCCGCCGACGCACCATCGGCACGTATTCAACGGCGTGCTCGAGCGCCGCGTCGACGACGCGCTCCTGGGCGGCCTCGATCTCCTGGCGCAGCTGCGGGGAGGCAAGCGCCCACACCGCCGAGACGCTCTTCGGTGCTGAGAACGTCGCGTCGATCGCGGCCGCCGCCGACCCACCGGCGCCGCCGGCCCGCAGCCGTCCCCCGGTGTCAGGGTTGCGCACCCGCATCAGCTGCTGAAACTCCTCGGCGCCGACCGCCCGTGAGGGGTCATCGACGCCGATCGCTTCAGCGCCCCGCTCGCCCAGCGCCCAGCGGCCGGGGGCCTCGACCCGCTCCCCCCCGGCGGCCAGGTAGTAGTCCCCCGCCTCGGCCGCCTGGGTGCGGCCCTCCAAGTACTCGCCATAGGCGCCCGCCCCCGACGCGGCGATCTTCGCGACCGTCAGCACCGAGAAAGGGCTCCCCTGCACCCCGATCGCTCTTGCTGTTGCCGTTCTGCCGTTGCTTTTTCGTCTGCTGCTAGCGCGGCACTATCCCGGTGGCGGCGCCTTGTGGCGTGGTGCAACGCCAACCGCCCGCGACTGCTGGCGGTCGCCCAGGTGAACCGCGCGCAGGGGGACGCCGAGCGCATCGGCCGAGGATGGCTTGCGGGCATAAGCGACAGCGAGCTGCGTCACCATGCGAGGATCATCGGGCTCCCGGGAGAAGCAAGGCTCCTGCTGAACGGCGCCGATGTCCACCCGATTATTGCGACGTGGCGCTTGCCGAGCTCGTCGGCATCGAGGCGGCGCCCGCCGGCTGCGCTGCTTGCTCATCGCGCACCTCAGCGATGGTTCGGCTCGGTCGCTGGCCTTCCGCGCCCGCTACCAGCGCGAGCTGGCCGGCTTCGTAGACGAAGCGAAATCTCTGGCGAGAGACCCGGTGGGTCTCGTGGAGGGGCTAGCCGCCGAGCGCCACGCGGCGATGGACAGAGCGGCCGTGCTCAGACATGACCGGAAGCGAGCGCGGGATGACGCGCAGCAGCACTACCGCGAGCTGCGCGACCGACACGCGGCCGCGCAGCAAGTTCGTGAACTGCCGCCCGGGCAACGATGAGCCACGCGGGACACGCCAGAAATGGCCGGGGCATCCCCCTACGACAGGACCCTGCCCGGGACATGCGCTAGAGCTGCTCCTAAGCCCGCCTGCGGCCCGTCGAGCCCGCGGAGGGCCCCTCAGTAACCAGCCGGAGAGCGGAGCCCAGCGGTCCGCTTCTAGGGCAGCGGCAGTGTGATCCGCGCGCCGTCGTTGAAGCTGACGTGCAGCTCGCTGAGCTGACTGTCGAGCGCGTGCAGGTAGGCGAGAATCGTGGAGAGCTTGTTGTCGTTTCGGCTCTCGATCCGCGAGACGTGGGTTTGCTCGACCCCGAGGCGCTCGGCGAGCTGCTGCTGGCTGACCCCGCGCGCCTGGCGCAGGGCTCTGAGCGACTCGCCGACCGAGCCGGTCGCGGGGAGGGTCATCGCGTAGTCCTCGACGCCCGAGACGAAGCGCTCCGCGCGAGCGGGGTCTACGTGCGGGGTGACGCTGCTCATCTCGCCTCGAAGTCTACGGTCCAGCGCGGGCGCTCCCGCGAGGGTGGCGTGGCGTCGATGATCAGGAGCGTCTGACGGCGTGGGAGCAGGATCTCAAGCTCCCCCATGTACTCGATCAGGTCCGGCGCCCCGCAGCGGGTGCCGGCCGGGAGCAGCACCCGACCCAGAGCGGGTGAGAGCGGCTGCTCGGCGGGCACGTTCAGGAACCCTTCGGCGTGCCCGGCGAGCAGCGACGCCGAGAAGTACGCGCGATCCTCGATGCGCGCGCCGCGATCGGGGTCTCCTGAGTAACGGCGCCAAAACGGCGGGCGATGCTACCTCTAACGCGGATTAGGTACCCGCGGACTGGTCGTCGTGGGCGCTGTACGACATCGGCGATGTCGATGTTGAGCATCCCGTACGGGTTGATCGGTTCGTAGTGCCCGGGGGGATCCGGCTCCTCTGTTAGTGGAAGCAATTCCAAGCGCCTACGGCACGCCCTGGCCCCGATTAGTAGAAGCTGGAGCCGGGTGAACTTCCACGAAGGACATTTAGACGAATGGGTTCTCCATCTCAGTGCAGTAGCTGGGATGAGGTCAACCGATGACACCGGAAAGCGACGCATAATTGGGGCGAGACCTCGATCTTGGGGCGCTTTTTGGTCATCGCGCCCCACCTCGCGGGCTCAACTGCAAGATGGAGAGCCCGTTTTAGACGAAGCCGCTCCGGTCCGCTGCTGCTTCCGCGCTGGCGCCGACCGGAAGCGGAAGCCGCGGTCACAGGCCCGCTTCGGCGACGAAGCAGGTGCGGCTCGAAATCAGTCTTTGTCGGCCCGACCGCGGTCACCCGGTATCCGCGCCGAGCAGGTCAGCCGTTTCATGGTCGCTGGATGCGCGCCCGGGACCGAGGCAGGTGCCCTGTTAGCCGACGCTCGTACGGCACACGTCCGGCGCGCCTGACCGCTCACCCGCTCGCGGCCTGCTCCACGGGCTCGAGATGGCGCCGACCGCCACGGGGCCGGGGGCCCTCTCGGCGGGACCGTGACGCTGCTGCAACGGTGGCCGGCGCAAACGGTCGTCGCGCGAGCGAGGTGCGAAGTGGCGGCCGGCATGGAATCGGACGCGCGAGCGTGTCGTGGTGTTGCCCGGTCTAGAAGCTGTTGTTGCTGAGCTCGGGGCTGCCGCTAAGCGAATACAGAACGTCTCCGCCCTTGCAGATAAACAGGATTCCCCCGAATCGCCGGACGACCTTCGTGCAGGTGCTTTTAGCACTGCTGTTGAGCCCGTTGTTGTTGTGGACGTGGATTGCCTCATTAACGCGGGATCCCTGTTCGGTCCACCGATCGACTTCGAATGTGTCGAGCCCCTGTTCGAGGAGCGTGATCTTCGCCGACTCGTGGTGTTGGAATGCGCTCACGAAGCAATCGCTGAGGAGGTTGAGGCCGGGCCTGGACAAGAAGTACTGAGCTCCGTTTTGTCCCCTACTCTCGATCGAGCCGCAGGACTTCTCAACGCGTTGGCTCCCGCAGCCAGCCACGGTCAGCGTGAGGAGCGAGAGGAGAGCGCAACTCCCGAAGAGTCTTGATGAGCGGCCTCTCACATCAACGAAGACGGCAGGTGCAGGCCGGCGACCAACCGCCACCGCGGCCGTTTAGGTTTAGGTCTGTGAGCCACGCTCACGCACGCGGTAAGCCGACCGTCGAATGACATGACCGAGGCGTGGGGCATGTGTTCTGAGCCTATCGTTGGCAACCAGAGTCACTCTACGTTGAATCGCACGGGGCGCTCAAGCGCGAGCTGACTTGCACCGGCCGCTCGCTGCGCAAGCCAGGCCGCCAGGCCGAAGAACCGCATCCCCGAGATGGTCAACATCTCTGAGCGGCCACCCGAGGCTGATGACCACCAGCAGCAGGTACGCGCCGATCCCGTTCGGGGCCGCCAAGCACGCGTCGCGACAGACCCGCTTTCACGAAGAAGGGGCAGCCTCGGCGTCGTCGCTGCTCCTTCTCAACACTGCCGCTTCCGGCGACGAGCGGAACTCCCGGTTCGTGCCGACTCGGCCTGGCCGGAGCCGGTCCGAAACCGCGAGGCGCCTCTAACACGCATCCCCCCGTCGCTTCTCGTGTTGGTTCTGTCCGGGGATGTATCTACCGTTTGGGGATGGCGTTTGCGTCTGGGGTGGACGGCTGATGCGGTCTGGGACGCGACCGGCCTGCTGGGTTCATCCTGGTTCGCGGGTCCAGTTCTTCGGTCGCTACGGGCGCTCCCGGTCGGGAGCGCCAGCGGTTTCGTTGCTTCCCGTCGGTTGGGGCGCCGCATACGTTCACCGAGCCGTTGCCGCGGATGGTTGCCGGTCACGGGGACTGCGTGGAGTGCGAACGATCAGTCGCCGCGCACGAAGGTCTCCAGGCGCCGCGTTGCTATCGCTTCCCGGCGCGCGAGATCGCCCGGACGCTCATCGGACTGGGCCAGGGACAGACCTACAGGCAGGCGGCTGAACGCGCGCGAGGGCGGCTCGCCGGCGGCGGTGGTTCGCGCCACGGACAGCTCGCTGCTGACTGGGTGGAGGTGTTCGCGGCGGTGGTGTTCGCGCCGCACGCGCCGGTTGCGTGGCCGGCCCGGGGGACGCTTGTCGTCGATCACTTCTACTTCCGGCTGCGACGCAGCGATACCGCGACGCGGAGCTACTACGCGTGGCACGTGTTCTGCGCCTTGGGCTACGTCGATGGGCAGCGCGTGATCTGGCGCCTGCAAGCATTCACCAACGCGACGCCGGCGTCGTGGCGAGCGTTCCTTCGCCGCCCTGCCTGGCGCGCCGACGCGGATCGTGTGCGATGCGCACTCCGGAATGCTCAAAGTAATCAGGGAGCGCTGGCCGCAGACCGAGGTGTATCTCTGCGAGTGGCACCTACGGCACGCCCTCGAGCGCCTGCTCGAGAAGATCGAGGGCGAGGTCGCCGAGCAGTTGCTGCCGCGGACCGAGTCAGCGTTCATCGGGCCACGATTCTGGGAGATTTTCGATCGCGACGCCCGGCGGCTCGAGAATCAGCGCGTCAACGCGTGGCTTGACCGCTGGTCGCCGATCATCGCCTCGCAGTTCCCGCGCCGCCGACCGCCCGCGAGCATCTCCGGTGACCAACCGCGATCCACCGGAGGGCTCGAGACGTTCATCGAGCCGATCGAGGCCGCGCTCTACCGGCGGCGCTACGGCCTGAAGAACCGCGAGCGGCTCAACCGCCTCTTGTTGCTCTTCCAACTCGAAGCCAACGGCCACGCCGACGAGCGGACCTACGCAAAGAACATCCGCGACTGGCTCGAACCCACCGACGGGCGACCAGCCACCCCGCGAAGAGCGCTCGCCGACCCAACCGCCCAGCCATCAATGCGCGATCCCGGAGCTCGACTCGCCCCAGCTCGAACCAGACGCGCCACCCGCACCAGCGACCAGATCACACCCCCGGCTTGGCACGAGCTC
>JALYUQ010000274.1 GCA_030853685.1 Actinomycetota bacterium
TCCGGCGAATTTCGGCACGCGCTCGAGCGGGTGGGCTTGGACCGGTCTGAGCCATTACGTGCGATCTTGACCGGCGGCGGCTAAGGTCCCATAAACCTCCGCCCGAGAACCAGCCTATCCGGGGGACTTCTCACCGACCACTTTGCTGCCCGATGCGAGCTCCATGCGGATGCGAGCTCGCCTGCGCGGGAAGCCGAGCCGACGGTGAACTCATTCTCATCGCCGGTTGAGGTGCCATTGACCTGCCGGGCCGAGAATCAATCGTCGAACTGAGTTCTATGTCTGGCGATCGGAGTGATGACTTGAAAATGGGTACAGGTGCGGTAACTGCTCGGAACGCCGCATTGCGGCGGCTCACGCGCATCAATGGGTGGCTGATCGCAGGCGTCGTGGCGTTGACGGGCGCATTCTCGGCCGTCGCGGCCCAAGCGTTCCCTGGTCGCACGATCAAGCAACCCTCGTCGGCGGCGGGCTCACAGCCTACTCCCGCCCCAAGCGTCAACGTAACGCCGAGCAGCAACGCCGCGCCGAGCGACAACGCCGGTGACGCGCCGCAGCCGCCGGCCCAGGCGCCGGCTGCTGCCACGCCCGCGCCTAGCGCGGCGGTTTCGGGGGGCTCGTGACAATGGCGCCGGCTGGCGGCTGGCCGGGGACACGCTGAGCCGGAGAAGCCGGCCGAGATGACCTTCGCGGCGGCCGGTCCGAGCGCGCTGTGGTACCTGACCCGCGGGACGGGAACCGTCAGCCTGATCCTGCTCACGCTCAGCGTCGTGTTGGGCATCGCCGTTACGCGTCGCGTGCAGACACCGAGGCTCCCGCGATTCGTGATCGAGGAGATCCATCGAAACGTCTCCCTGCTGGTCGTAGCTGTGCTGCTGGTCCACATCGTCACCTCTGTGCTCGACAGCTTCGCACCGATCCGGCTGATCGACACAGTCCTGCCATTCACCTCCGCCTACCGCCCGATCTGGCTCGGGCTCGGTGCCCTCGCCGCGGACATGCTGATCGCTGTCGCGGTGACGAGCGTGATGCGCAGGCGGCTGGGTCACCCCGCCTGGCGAGCGATCCACTGGCTCGCTTACGCCTGCTGGCCCGTAGCGGTTGTGCACGGCCTCGGCACGGGCAGCGACTCGAGAAGCGGCTGGATGCTGGCCTTGACCGCAGCGTGTGTGCTGTTCGTCATCGTGAGCGTATGGATACGCCTAGGTGTGGGATGGCCAGCACGCATAGAAGTCCGAGCGCCGGCCCTCGCGGCGTCGGTGATAACGCCAGTCGCACTTATCGTATGGCTGCCGGGAGGGCCCCTGAGCAAGAGCTGGGCGCGTCGAGCTGGAACGCCCGCTTCGTTGCTTCGCACCAAGAGCGCATCGGCACCCGCCGCTGCACCCCGATCAGGCGCGTCAGACGCGTCAGGCGCTCGATCCTCCTCGGCTCGGTTCCAAGCGCAGGTCAGCGGCACGGTCCGTCAGGGCGAGACCTCGGCAGGCATGGTCGAGGTGCACCTGACCCTTTCCCTTCAGGGCTCCCACTTCACTTCGCTGGGAATCCGCATCTTCGGCACACCGACGCAGGGTGGAGGCGTGGCAATGACCTCGAGCAGGGTGACACTCGGCACGAGCGCAGATCGCTCCCTGTACCGAGGATCGATCACCAGCCTTCAGGGGACCAGCATCGCGGCGCGAGTCTCCAGCGCCGGCCATACACCGTTGTCGCTGGACAGCGAACTGCAGATCGACCCCACAGGCGCCACTGTGACCGGCACGCTCACCAGTCGCCCCGCCGCACGCCGATGACGACGACAAAAGGTCCTCGCACCATGCCGCGCGCGGGTCCGGGCGGAGATGAGCGGGTCGCCATCTCACGCTCGCTCGAGTCTCCAGCCGCGAAAGGCCCGATCGCGCCTACCGTTCGTGCCGTGTCCCGGCGAGCTGTTCGTGCGGTCTGCGGACAAGTCGTTCGTGCGGTGTCCGGACGAGTCCTCTCCGCGCTCGCGCTTGCGTTCTGCGTTGGCCTTGCTGGATGCGGCAGCTCGACCGTCCGCACGGGAGCCACCAGCACCGGTTTCAGGACCACGGCGCCGGCCGCGGGCAGCGCGGGCCAATCCAGCTCGGCCAAGCGCTCCGGAGGCCACGGCGCCCATCGCAGGGCCTCGCTTTATCCGATTCTGCTGCCGGCGGCACAGGGTTCCACCGGGCCGGGCTTCACGCCGGTGGTGCAATGGCGAGGACGGACGGCGGCCTGGATCGCGCGCGCACCGTCTGGTATCACGCTGCTGTCCTTCGATCAGCGCCTGCTCGGACTCACGCTGCATTCCGGGACCGTCGACGCGGGTGGCTCGGGGTGGCGTTACGGACCCGCTGTCCTCGGAGCAGATCGCGGCAGGCTCGTCTCAGCCTTCAACGGCGGCTTCAAGTTCTCGACCGGCGCCGGCGGCTACATGTCCACTGGCCGGGTCGCAGTGCCGCTGCGCAGCGGTCTCGGCTCGATTGTCACATACGGCGATGGCCAGACCGACATCGGAAGCTGGAATCGTGAAGTGCCGCGTCCGGGAATGGCGCTGCAATCGGTTCGCCAGAACCTCGTACTGCTGATCGACCACGGCTCTGCGGCGAGCACGATCGACTGCCGCGATTGCTGGGGCGCGACGATCGGCGCAAGACCCGACGTCGCTCGCTCGGCGCTCGGCATCACCGCCGACGGACGACTTGTCTGGGCGGGCGGTGAGGATCTGTCGGTTGCCGCCCTGACCGATGCGCTGCTCGCAAGCCACGTCGTGCGCGCCGTCGAGCTCGACATCAACCCCGAGTGGGTAGCCGGCTACCTCTACCATCATCGCAGCGCCAGTGCCAGCGTTCCGCTCGGGATCGTGCCCGTCGTCCCGGGGCAGGTCGGCGCTTCCGGCTATTTCTTGCAGCCTTACAGCCGTGACTTCTTCGCCGTTTTAGCACGATGATGCGCTCTCACGGGTAACGGCACGGCGGCAGCCCCACGGCCGCCGCGCGGAACGGTCAACCCGACTGGGAGACCGTCTACACCTAGCGCCTGATCCAATTGCGAACAGAGGCATGCCGATGTCGAGCTGCGAGATGAAGCGCCTCGAGGAGATTGACGGGGCGCCACTCGGGCGTCGAGGCGGACTAGCGTGATCTGTGTGAGGACCCGGGCGAGGGTCCGCGCTTGGCTCATGCTGCCCACCGACCCCTGCAATTGGGAGAAGCCTCCCGCGGCCGCAGGTGATTCTTACGCTCCCCTGACCGCGCGCGATGTAGCGTAGACGGCACTCGTAAGGCTCCGCGGGGCGATCGTCTCCGCTTTGCCGGGCTCGGTGCCAAGCGGATCGCCACCAAGAACATTAGATGCCAGCCCAATCAACGCCGAAGCTTGATGAGCGCAGTGACGTCACGCTTGCGCTCGGCGAAGCAAATGATCGCTCCAGTGATGTTGCCGCGCGCGAGCTCGCGGTCTTTCCGGCGGGGCGCAACGGCGACGCGGGCGAGCTCCTCGGCCCGCGGACGGCGGGGCAGCGGCGGCGCATCGGTGCCGAGCTACAACGGCTGCGCTGGGTGGGTCTCGTATACCTGGGTACGCGAGTCCTGTTGCTCCTCGTCGCGTTCCTGGACAGCGTGCTGCGCCACCATTCGTTGAGCAACGAGCTGGCCCACTGGGATGGCCGCTGGTACGGGGGGCTCGCCAACCACGGCTATCCGGGGCACGTCTCCCATTTGCAGAGCACGCTGGGGTTCTTTCCGCTCTACCCGATGGTGATCTGGCTCGTTTCGCACGTCTTCTTTTGGTGGAGCGCGCACGACCCGGTCCTGGCGATCACAGTCGCCGGCGTCGTGGTGTCGGGCATCGGCGGGCTGGTGGCGACGGTGCTCGTGCAACGCCTGGCCGCCGGCTGGTGGGGTGAGGTGACCGGACGGCGCGCCGCCTTCTTGTTCTGCCTCTTCCCGGGCTCAGTCGTGTTCTCGATGGTCTATGCCGAAGGCCTCGGAATCCCGCTGGCGGTCGCCTGCATCCTCGCGCTCCAGCACCGTCGTTGGCTGCTGGCAGGTGTCCTGGCGGGGTTCGCCACTGCATGCGAGCCAGAGGCACTGGTGCTCGTGGTCGTCTGTTTCACGTCGGCGCTGCTGGAGCTGCGCCGGAGCGGCTGGCGCGCGGCGCAGGCGCGTCGGAGCCTGCTTGCGCCGCTGCTGTCGCTGGCGGGCGTCGCGGCGTTCGCGCTCTATCTCTGGGCGAGGACCGGTACGCCGTTCGCCTACATGCTCGCGCAACGCTACGGATGGGGCTCGAAGACCGGCCCCTTCGCGCTGGTTCACTTCATGGAGCGCCTCGCAGACGAGATCTCGTTTTCCCACTTCAATCACCCCACGATCAACCTCAACCTCGTTGTCGGCCTCGTCGGCGCGATCCTGTTGATCGGCCTCCTCGTATTGCTGTTCAAGACGCGGCGCTCGATTTCGGTGGAGGCGCTAGTCTGGACGCTCGGCATCGGCTTGCTCGCCATCACCACCGAGAACACGCCGCCGAATCCGCGATTGCTGATCACGGCCTTCCCAGCCGTGCTGGTGATTGCGCGCTATGTCAAGGGCAGGACGTACTGCTGGCTCGTCTGGGTGACCGGTGCTCTGCTCGCAGGGATGAGCGCCCTCACCTTTGTCGGGCCGACCCTACGCCCCTGATCCCGGGCGACCCGGCCGAGGACGAGGTCACGGCATGAAGGGCTTCTCATCGACTGGTCATCGACGCTTTAGCTCCCCGATCGACACTCACGCGATGCGAGCAGCCCCTGGTGCCGCGAGCCCGTCAGAGACGGCTCTTCCGTCCACTGCCCACCCGGCCCAGCGCCGCGGCCGCTGGAGCCCCTGCCGTCCCGCTGCCTTTACCGGCGGAGGAACTAACGGCAACGCGCAGCTGACCGCGGTCACGGGCTTGATCCTGATCGTGTTGCTCGCCGTGATCGGCGTCACGATTCTACGTATTGGTCAGCTCATCTGGCTGCATCTGTTCATCGGCTTCCTGCTGATCGGACCGGTCGCACTGAAGATGGGCAGCACCGGTTACCGGTTCGCCCGCTACTACACCCGCGATCATGCGTACCGGCGCAAGGGTCCGCCCGAGACGCTCATGCGGCTGATCGCACCGGTCCTCGTGCTCTCCACCATCGTGGTCTTCGTGAGCGGAGTTATCCTGCTGTTCCAGGGCCCGCATGACCGCGGTCAGATGCTGTTGATTCACAAGGCGAGCTTTTTCGTCTGGGTCGCATTCACGGCCCTTCACCTGCTCGGCCACCTGCCAGACATTCTCCCGTTGCTGGGATGGGGAAGCCGCGCGGGCGAGGTACGCCGTGCTCGCCTCGAGCCTCCCGGGCTCGAGGCCGGACGAGCCGGACGCCGGATCGCTCTGGCGGGCGCGCTGGTCGGGGGACTCGTCCTCGCGATCGTCCTGATTCCCGACTTCGCGGCGTGGACGCAGCACGGCGTTCTCGCTCACCACCATCGCGGGAACGGCTAGCGTCGTGCTGAGTGGTGACACGAGAGCTCCTCGGCCAGCCTCATGCAGGCTGTGAGCCTCATCCTCCGGTGCGGGCGTATACGGCGAAGAAGTCGCGATCGTCCGGACTCAGATAGCGCGTCGGGTCGCGGGTCATCCCCGGAAGCAGCTTCGACGGGTTGCCCGCCCACGGCGAGCCGTAGAAGTTGAAGGTCACCCATTCGGAGTTGATGTCGAGCTCCATCGCCCTCACCGCCCCTGCGCGCTGGAGGATCTGAGCGAGGCTGGTAGCGGTCTGATCGTTGGCCGCCGCGTAGAGAATGTCTCCGCGCGCGTCCACCCCGACACCCGATCGCCAGACGCGTACCGCGTTACCGAGCGTCGCGCCCCACAGAGCGCCGTCGCTGAGGTTCGAATTGAGCTGGCCGCGATCGACGATCAGCGGCAGGTTCTGGCGCGCGAACGTCACCTCGGGGCCAGGATCAGCGCCGCCGCTCCATGCGCGGATGTCGGCGGTCCCGTCGCGGAGGCGGACGAACGTCGCCAGTCCATCGCGCAATCGCGCATAAACGTGCCCGAAGGCGACAAATCCCCCACCGGAGTCCTCGAGCTTGAAGCCGCTGTTGAAGGTCGCGAGCAGTCCCGCGCGTAGCTGTGGGGGGACTTCCGCCCCGCTGATCGGGGTCGAGCTCGGCGGCTCGTAGCGGCCCGGATAGAGCTGCAGCCACGCCCGCGATGCATCCACCCAGGCCACGCCGGCGACCATCTGCGGGTAGCTCGGATCCGGGCGGAACGTGGTTACGAGCACGGGCGGTGCACCCCGAACGAGTGGACCGCCAGTTCCTCGCCAGGCGCCCTCTCCCGGCAACGCGGGGATGATCGCCGGCGCGATCGGCGCCGGCCTGTAGGCGCCGGCCAGCGCGCTCCCGCCGAACCCCAGCCTCGGCAGCGCATGGAGCGCCGGCCCGCCGGTCCCCGGAGCACCCACCGAGTAGTACACGCGCTCGATATCCGAAACGAGGCCAGCGGCGCCATTGTCGCGCAGCCACTCGACGGTTCGTACCCCGAAACCGACGTTGGAAGGGCCCAGCATCGCGCTCGAATAGGAGACCAACGCATCGGCGACCAGGATCACCAACGTCAGCGCGACGATCCGGCGCAGCCGAGCGCGCGCGCGGACTCGAGCCCGCTGGCGGCTCAGCGGGCGGCCGGCGCGGCGAGGATGCGAAAGCGACGCGAGCCGGGCGGGACCCGTTCGTGGGCTTGGTCTTGCCGCGCTGCGCTGCGTCGGAAGGGCTGGGGAATATCGCGCTTGCTCCGGGGTCCTGCTCCGCAGCTCGTATTCGACGATCCGCGCCTCATAGCTGGCCACCGGCGAGCGACTAGCGCGCGGCATGCACCACACCTACGGCCAGGACAGAACCACCAACGGACACTGACTGCACTTCCACGAAAGCGAAGCCGATCCTTCCCCGGCGTCCCCCGCGCGTGAGAATCTTCTGAGCGTCGCCAATCTCCTGCGCATCGCCAGGGGATGCACCAGCCGCTCAGGGATCGGCCTGAACGACCGACGTGCCCGGCTCATCGCCCGCGGTGCGCAGCCGGCGCAGCGCACCCGGGGCTCGGTTCAGGTACCGCTCGAGGAAGGCGACAGTCACGCGCTGCACGATCTGAAGCTGGGGCTGCTCGTCGGTGTACGGGCCCAGGTGCGACGCTCCGAACATCGTCAACAGGAACTTGGGGGCGGGGCAAAGGCGAAAGAACGCGGTTGTGCGACTTGGTGGATTCACCGTGTCGGCGGTGCCCTGGGTGGCTAGCAGCGGCGGGCTGGGAGCTGGGAAGTCGAGACCACCGGCGCCCGGGATCACCGCTCCGGAGAGGATGATCGCGGCGCGGACGCGGCGATCGAGATAGTGACTGTCGTAGGCGGCCGCGAGCGCGGTCTCGCCACCGTCAGACTGGCCCGCGACGGCAATCGCCCGTGAGTCGATCAGGTGCGAGAGAGCGCCTCCACGCCGGGCACTGTCCGCGAGCAGCGCCGAGATCACGAAGCTCATGTCTCGCGGCTGGTTGACGAGGTCGGATTCGTTGGGGCCGCCAGGTGCGTTCGCGTTCTCGATCGGAAAGACCGGCGCGGCGACGACGTAGCCGGCACGGGCCCACGCCCTCAGCAGGGGCGCGTAGATGCCCGGGGTGACCGCGAACCCGTGGCCGAACACCACCAGGGGAAAGGGCTTGGCAGCCCGTGCGGCGGGCGCCCCCCGAACGTCCACGCCAGAAGTGGGGCCCCGCGCCGGGTAGCGAATCACGGTCACGAGTCGCCGTGGCTCCCGCGCACCGGAGACAAGCCGGATCGTGCGGCTACGGTCCACGAACGCCATCACGCGCTCGCCGACGGCAAATGGCGGGCGAGCGGACCGCGAGGGCGGCAGGTGTGGCTTGACGGCGGGCGCGCTCGGCC
>JALYUQ010000280.1 GCA_030853685.1 Actinomycetota bacterium
TCCGGTCGAGAGATCGTCTATGACCACCACGCGCCGGCCCTCGGCCAGAAGTGCGTCCACGACGTGTGAGCCGATGAAGCCGGCGCCCCCGGTCACGATGACTGTCTCCACGCGCGTGATGCTAGCCAAGAAGCCACCGCGCGCAGCCAGCGCCCGCCACCGGGACCAAAGCGAACACCGAAAGCTTGTACCCGCGGCCAATGTGGGCTTAAGGTCCCAGGGCCATCATGCTCTCCATGACCTCTCCAATCTCATCATCCCGCGTCCTGCTTGTGCCCGATCGCCGCAATGCCCCCTCCGAGCCCGACAGCGTGCCCGTGCGGCGCTACCGGCTCGCACGGCTGCAACTCAACAGCCATCCCATCGACCCCACGCCCCGCTTCGAGCATCTGAAGCGCGTTTACGAGTAACGCGGCGCAACCACGACCATCTGGCCGGCGTAGCCCTTACGCCGGCTTCCCTCCCGCGCTACGCTTCAGTCATGCAAACGAATGTCGAGACTCGCGGGCCACGCACGCCGGTGCTCCACCGGGCCTTCGCGGGCCTGATCCTGATCGCCGCCGCCCTGCTCGCGGTCCACCTCGTCATCGGCCTCGTGATGACGATCTTCTGGGTCGTGGTGGGCCTGGCAGTCGCTGTCCTCGTGCTCTGGGCGCTGAAGACGATCGTCTGGTAGCAGCTCGTGCAGGCTCAGGGTCTCGGGCTGCTGGTGATCCTGTTCTTCTTCGGCCTGGCCGGGGGGATCGTGGGGCGCATCAAGGGCAGCTCGTTCGCGCTCTGGTTCATGATCTCCGGGCTGATCCCGTTCCTCGGACTGCTGAGCGCGATTTGCTATCGCTGGGAGCGTAGGGAGCTGCGCCGCCAGTGCCCGGGCTGCGGGCGAGTGCTCAAGCTTCACGACGCGCTCTGTACCCGCTGCGGAACCGAGCTCGAGTTTCCGGAGGTCGCGCTCCCATCCGAGGCGGCGATGCGCGGGCGTCCCGCATAGTTGCCCCGAAACGCGCTGCTAAGCTCACGTTCCTGCCGCGCGCCGTGGCCGTGCGCAGATGCAGCCCGCCGAAGAAGAGCGTCGAAAGGAAGGCAACCGCGATGCGTGCAGTCGACGCGGTGATGGAGTGTCTGAAGGCCGAGGGTGTGGATGTCGTGTTCGGGCTGCCCGGGGGCGCCAACCTTCCTACGTACGACGCCTTCTACGACGCCGGCATTCGCCACATCCTGGTCCGCCACGAGGCCGGCGGCGGGCACGCCGCCGAGGGCTACGCAAAGGCGACTGGCAAGGTCGGTGTCGCGCTCGGGACCAGCGGCCCGGGGGCGACCAACCTCGTGACCCCGATCTGCGACGCGATGATGGACTCGGTTCCCGTCGTGTTCCTGACCGGCCAGGTGCGCACCGACCTGCTGGGCACCGACGGCTTCCAGGAAGCCGACACGATCGGCATCACGATGCCGATCGTCAAGCACAGCTTCATGATTCAGCACCCGCTCGAGATCCCGCGCTCGATCCACGAGGCGTTCCACATCGCGCGCAGCGGGCGCCCGGGTCCGGTGGTCGTAGACATCCCGCAGGACCTGAGCCGCGCCGAGATCCCGTATGAGCCGGTCGCCGACGTCCACCTGCCCGGCTACCAGCCGACGACCGAAGGCAACCAGAAGCAGATCCGCCTGGCGGCCAAGGCGCTCGCCAACGCACGCCGGCCGGTGATCTACGCCGGGGGCGGCGTGATCAACGCGAACGCGGCCGCCGAGCTGAGCGAGCTTGCGCTCAGTGATCGTTTTCCCGTGACCTGCACGGTGATGGGGCTCGGCGGCTTTCCCGCCCCCCATCCCCAGTGGCTCGGAATGCTCGGCATGCACGGTACCCGTGCGGCCAACTATGCGATCGACGAGGCGGACCTGATCGTCGCGATCGGGGCGCGCTTCGATGACCGCATCACGGGCAAGCTGTCGGAGTTCGCCCCGCGGGCCAAGTTCATCCACATCGACGTCGACCCGGCTGAGATCTCGAAGAACGTCCCGGCCCACATCCCGATCGTCGGCGACGCCAAGAACATCGTCCCGCGCCTGACGGCCGAGTACCGCGCACTTCCCACAGACCCCTCTCGGCTGGAGGAGTGGTGGACGCGGATCCGCTCCTGGCTCGAGCGTCACCCGCTCGGCTACGAGGACTCAGCAGACTCCGAGATCAAGCCGCAGTACATGATCCAGGCGCTGTACGAGGCGACCGGCGGCGATGCGATAGTCACCAGCGACGTCGGCCAGCACCAGATGTGGGCGGCTCAGTACTTCCACTTCCGCCAGCCGCGCCGGTGGATCAACTCGGGCGGTCTCGGGACGATGGGCTTCGGGTTGCCCGCCGCGATGGGCGCGAAGGTCGGCTGCCCGGAGGACACCGTCGTCTGCATTGCCGGTGACGGCTCGGTGCAGATGAACATGCAGGAGCTCGCGACCTGTGCCCAGGAGGGGATCGCGATCAAGGTTTTCATCATGAACAACGGCTACCTCGGGATGGTCCGCCAATGGCAGGAGCTCTTCTGGGACAAGCGCTACAGCCAGGTCGACATGGGCCAGTGGCCGGACTTCGTCAAGGTCGCCGAAGCATACGGTGCGACCGGGCTGCGCTTCCAGGACAAGCGCACGCTCGTCGGCGACATGCGAGAGGCGATCGCCACCGAGGGCCCGGTGCTCGTCGACGTGCGGGTCACGCGTGAGGAGAACACCTATCCGATGATTCCCGCCGGCAAGCCGGCCAGGGACATGGTCGGCTGAGCGAAAGTCGGCTAGCGATGGGAGAGCCCGGGACCAAGGAAGTCCTTTCCCTGGACGAGCTGGAGGCGGCTGTCGGCCTGCGCACCGGGCGCAAGCACATCCTCGCGATCCTGGTCGAGAACAAGCCCGGCGTGCTGACGAGGATCGCCGGTCTGTTCGCGCGGCGGGGCTTCAACATCGACACGCTCGCAGTGGGCCCGACCGACGACGAGAGCGTCTCCAGGGTCACGCTCACGCTCGACGGTGCGGTGCACCCGATCGACCAGGTCACCAAGCAGCTCCACAAGCTCGTCAACGTGCTGAAGATCCGTGACCTCGAGCCCGCGGAGACGCTCGCACGCGAGCTCGCGCTGTTCAAGGTCTTCGCCGACGGGCCCGGCCGGGCGGAGGTCATGCAGATCTGCGAGATCTTCCGCGCGCGGGTCGTTGACGTGACCAAGCGCTCACTGATCTTGGAGATCACGGGCACGCACGAGAAGGTCGAGGCATTCGAGCGCCTCGTGCGTCCTTTCGGCCTGATCGAGATGGCCCGAACGGGCGAGATCGCGATCTCCCGCGGACGCGGGGAGACCTAGGTCATTCGCTCGGTCGCGCGCTTGTGCCCGTCGACCGGACCGGACGGACCGGGAAACCTGATCGTGATGTTCTCCGTGGCGACCGCGGACAAGCGGGAACCGCTTCCTACTCGTCTCCTTGAGCGACGGTGCCCGCTCGCGTAACCGCGCTCTCGATCACCAGCTCTGTGAGCTCATCGGGGAGCAGGTACAGCCCGCAGACGAGTCGCTCGACGGCTTCCACCATCCGGCGTCCGTGCTCGAGCAGCCCGTCGACCTCCTCCTGACGGTGCGCGACGTGATCGGTGAACTCGTGTAGGCTCGTCGGCAGGCGGACGGAGGGCAGGTCATCCCGCGTCAGCCTGCCTGTGGTCAGCACCTCGCACAGGAATGCGAGCCGGTCAGGCGGGCCTTCGACGCGTGCGGTGCGGCGACGTCCATACTCGAATACCAGCGCATCCTCGGTGAGCCGGGTGCGTCCCAGCGCGCCGTCGCCGCTGACGCTGACCGACAGCGTGGGATCGAGCCTCAACGAACGGATCTTCGAAGGGGGTAGGTCGGCCAGCGTCGCGCGGCGGTCGACCGTGACGCCATGGGTCCGCCACGGGTTCTTCACGGCGCGCCGTAGCTCCGGCGCGATCGCGCGGAGCGGCAGGAGCGCGCGGCGGTTGCCGGCGATCGCCCGCACCAGATGCTCGATCGCCGCGGCGGCATCGGCGTCGCCGGCCGGCGAGCCGATCGACGAGCGAATCGTGTATGCGTGTGCGACCGCATCATCGATCTTGCCGGAGGCCAGCGCTCCGGCGAGTCCGCTTACCGGAGCGCTCGGGGACCATCCGTTCGGGTGGACCACGTGCCGGCAAGGCATCTCGTTCATCGGCTTGGGCTCGTAGTTGCGGCGCACGTGCCACGGCGTCTTGCCGCGCACGGCGTACCAGAGGTCGAGCAGCTCGCTGTTCAGCAGCCCGCAGAGATACGCCACGGGCAGCTCCTCGTGACGGGGAGTGACGATCGTCGTCTTGTTCGACGGCTGCCACGCTCCGGCCTCGTCGAGCGAGAACCGGCCACGGTCGGTGCGGTAGAGCGCGATCACCTTCGGCCCCATGAGCATCGCGCGGGCTCGGGACCGCTTGGTCTCCCACCACTGCCGGCGAGGGTTGTCCGAGAACTCCGCCCGCGTGCGCAGCACCTCCCGCCATCGCTCGAGCGCTTCGAGAACCTGCGGCGGCGGGTGGTCTTCGCGCCGCAGCCAGACGAGGCTCGCGTAGTTGGCGTCGTCGATCGCACCGTAGAGCAGCGCGTGCGGTTCGGGTGCGTGGGCGAGGAGCCGTGGGTTCTCGCGCCACGGCGGAAGCCGTTCGGCTCCCGGCGGCAGTTCGAGGATCGGGTCGCCGGTTCGGGCGCCCGCGGCGGCGAGCTGCGAGCGCGTTCGCTCGGCCAGCCGCCGCTGGATGCGAGGCGAATAGGCGTCGGCGCCGGTCTCGATGCCACGAACGACGACCCATCGCTCGGCTAGCCGCTCGACCGGGCTGGCGGCGTCGTCGAGCTGAGCCTGGAGGTGGGCGACGACCCTCGCCGCGACGTCCCGTGGAGCGTGCTTGACAGGCCACGGACGGGTCGATCGAAGCTGGGCCTGGCGGA
>JALYUQ010000286.1 GCA_030853685.1 Actinomycetota bacterium
CCCGCGCCCTACCCCGACTCGCTGGCGTCGCGCATCAGCCGGTCCACCGGCACGGCAGCCAGGTGCGCGCTGCCGAGGTCACGCACCAATACGCGCAACATCGGCTGAACTTCGCCGGGGTTGCGCATGTCGAGCTCGATCACCTCGCCCGGGTGCAGGCGGCCCGTCGCGTCGCCGCTGTCGTCGAGCCTGACGGCGCCGGCGACGAGGCGACCGCCCGAGTGGTGAGCGAGCCACCACTGTCCGACGCTCGGTCCACTCGACACATACAAAAAGTGGTGCCCGATGCCCAGCGTGCCCGTCACCCGCCGCAGCTCCCCGCCCGTGCCCAGCCAGCGCACGAGACCGCCGGTCGGCAATTGGGGAAGCGCCTGATCGCCATTCGCCCGGACGGTTAGCTCCGCGAGCGAGGGCCTTTGACCGAGCGTGAACGAGACATGGATCTTGTGCTCTGCGAGCGTGCTCGCGAGTGCCGGTAGCCGGCCGCCCGGAGCGTTGACGAGGACACCGACCTCGGGGCGCGTCGTGTCCACGGCGGTAATCGCCCGCACGTGCGCAAAGTGCGAGACGAGCTTGTACGACGTGCCCGTAGTCAGCGCCCAGGCCCCGACGGCGACCGCGACCGCGGCGGTCACCGTCGCACGCACGGTCCGCAGTCGCCACACGGGGAGTTGACGGGCGCGCCGCTCGTTGCCCAGGATCAGCGAAGCGGTCGAGGGCCTACGCGCAAATGAGCCGTCGGGCTCGTGACGCTCCTCCGCGAGCGCCCGCTCGATCGCGGGTCCGAGGTCACGCGCCGCGCGCGCCACCTGCGCAAGACCAAAGCGCTTCAGCGCGGCGTTCGTAGCACGCACGTGCCCGACTCCGAAGCCGTAGGAGATCACCGGACAGCCGCGAATGATCGCCTCCAGCACTGTCAAGCCGGCGCTCGAGTGAACGAGCACGTCGGCAGCCGCAAGCACGTCCCCCATCCTGTCTGTGAAGCCCATCAGCTTGAGCCGGGGCTCGGCGCCGAACCGCTTTGCCACCTTCGCTCGCAGCTTGTCGTTGCGCCCGCACAGGCACAGCACGGTGGCATCGGGGACCGCAAGCGCGGCGCGCGTGGCACCAGCGAGGTCGCCGACGCCCCAGCCGCCGCCGGAGACGGCTATCACCTGTCCCTGCGCCGGCAGGCCGAGCGCGCGGCGCGCGTCCCCCCGCGAGCGAGCCGCGAGGAATGCGGGCGAGGTGGGAGGCTTGGCCCAGCGCACGCTCCCCGCACCGGCGATTCGCTCGACTTCCGGTATCGACTCCGGGTGGGTCACGAAGTGCAGGTCGATCCCCGGATGAGCCCAGAACCGCAGGCCCGCGAGGTCGGTGATCGACGAGTAGCAGGGGACGTCGAGGCGCCCCTTGCGGCGCAGCTCGCCGAGCACCGCTGTCACACCGGGATAGGTGGAGAGGATCAGGTCGGGGTCGTGGGCGCGGATCAGGCGCATCAGCCCACGGCGCCCGAACGCGGTCAATAGCCGCTTGGCCAGCCAGCGCGTCGGGGCGAAGTACATGAACAAGAGATATTGGAAATCGAACAACCACGGCAGCCACTGGAACATGAACGCCGAGTTCTCCCGCAGCGTCTTGGTCAGCACAGGCCCCATCGCAGGCAGGCCGTTGACGACCGAGATCTGGGCGTCTGGATCCTCGTCGGCGATCTCCCGGGCGACCGCATGCGCGGGCAGATCGTGCCCCTCACCGATGTCGGCGGAGATGATCAGCACCTGGCGCGGCTTTGATTCGGCGTCCGGCTCTCCTGCCGGGATCACCGCCGCTGCCTCCAGCTCGGAGGCCACGGCGGCCTGCTCGCGGCGCCAATCCACATACCTGCGCACGCCCTCGGTGAACGGCGTCGCGGCCGTCCACTCCAGCTCGTGTTCGGCGCGAGCGCTGGAGACGATCTTGCCGCCGAAGTCCCCAGCCCGAGCCGGCGTGTAGACGATCTCGACGTCCCCGATCAGCTTCTTGACGGTCTCGGCGATCTGCTTGATAGTTACGTTCTCGTTGCTGGCGAGGTTGTAGACGCGGTTGGTCGCGACGTGGCCCAGCCCGAGCGCGACCCCGTCGGCGAGGTCCTCGACGTACACGAACCGCCGCGACTGGAGCCCGTCGCCGGCGAGCGTCAGCGGCTCGCCCTTGAACGCCTTGTTGACGAATGCCGGGATCACGGCCGCCTCACGAGCGCGCGGCCCGTACGGGATGCCGAAGCGCAGAATCGTGTAATCGATCCCGTAGAGCTCCTGGTAGGCCTTGCAGTAAAGCTCACCCGCGAGCTTCGTGCTCGTGTACAGGTGGCTGGGCGGCGGCAGCAGCGTGTCCTCGTCGACGGCTTCGGGCTCGCAGTCGGAATAGACCCAGATCGTGCTCGCGTACACGATCCGCTTGACCCCCGCGCGCCGCGCGGCCTCGAGCACGGCCACCGTTCCCCTGGCGTTCACCCGCTCGGCGTCCTCGGGCTCGGCGTGGAC